>NZ_JBUZNP010000011.1:0-79492 GCF_055326215.1 Tessaracoccus pujii
GGCTCATCACAATCCAGGGTGTAGTCGGGGTCTGAATCCGCCGGTCTCGAGCAGTGATCTGGCGATGTAGTTGGTGAGGTTCCGGAAGCCGAGTGCTGATCCGCGGAGATGTTCCAGGCGGCCGTTGAGGGCCTCGGTGGGACCGTTCGAGGTGCCGGGCCGGTCGAAATAGGCCAGCACGTCGTCGGCTCGCTTCTTCAGCGTTCGGCCGAGTGTGATCACCTCGCTCAACGCGGCGGGGACGCCCTGGCTGACCGAGGCGATCAGGCTGGTCATCAGGGCCCGGCCTCTGGTCCGATCGGGTTCGCGGTAGGCGGCGATCATGCGTTGGTAGATGCCCCAGGTGGCTTCGACCTCGACATGGTCATCGCCGGCGAACAGGGCGGTGAGCCGGTCCTTCTGTCGGTCGGTGAGGAGGTCGGTGCCGGTGTGGAGGGTGCGGCGCGCCGAGTAGAGCGGGTCGCTGGTGCGGCCTCGGTGTCCGTGGATGGCTTGTTGGACGCGTCGGCGGCATCGGTCGAGGGCGTCGCCGGCGAGGCGGACCACGTGGAAGGGATCCATGACGGCGGTCGCGTCGGGCAGCTCTTCGGCGGTGGCGGTCTTGAACCCGGTGAACCCGTCCATCGCGACGACCTCAACTCTGTCGCGCCATGCCTGGTCGCGTTCGGACAGCCACTGCTTGAACGCCTGCTTGGAGCGCCCTTCGACCATGTCGAGCAGCCTGGCAGGCCCTGTCCGGGTGCGGATGCCGGTCAGGTCGATGATGACGGTGACGTACTTGTCACCGCGGCGGGTGTGGCGCCACACGTGCTCGTCCACGCCGATGGCCGTCACCCCGTCGAACCTGGTCGGGTCGTCGATCAGGACCCGCTTGCCTTCGGCCAGGACCGCCGTGTTGGCGGTGTTCCACGACACCCCCAGCCCTTCGGCGACCCGGGCGACGGTGAGGTGCTGCACGACCAGACCCTCCAACGCCCACCGCAGCCCGCGGCGTGACAGCTTCGCCCGCGGCTCCGCGGCGAGGCTGGTGTCTTGCCGCCACACATGCCCGCAGCCGGTGCAGCGGTAGCGACGGATCGTGACCAGCAACGTGGTCGGCCGCCAGCCGAACGGCTCGTGCGCCAACGGCCGGATCACGGTGTCACGCGCGAGGCCCTCGCAGTCGCAGCGTCGGCACCACTGATCCGGTTCCACGACCCGGCAGGCGAGCACCGCACGGCCCGGCTCCAGCAGTTGGCCGGTGACCTCCAGGCCGAGCTCGTCGAGCCGGCAGAACCGGGTCAGGTCAGGGCAGGCGAACCCCGCCTCAGGGGTAGCATCAGACACGTCGAGGTCTTCCAGATGGGCAGTGTGAGAACTTCCATCATCGGGAGACCTCGACCCCTACCCGGCCCGACGCGCCGACCATGCCCTACACCCTCATCTGTGATGAGCCCGTTTGGCGGCGCTCCAGCACGTCGCCTACATGCCGCAGTCCGGCGCTGTCCCCCGCAATCTCTCGGCTTTCGAGTTTGTCAGCTATCTCAGTTGGATGCGCGGCCTGAGCCGGCCAGTGGCTGAGGCCCGCACGGCCGAGGCGCTTGAGGCGGTCGGGCTCAGCGCCCGCAGCGGAGACAAACTGGGCAAGTTGTCAGGAGGAATGGTCCGTCGAGTGTGGTTGGCGCAGGCCTTGGCCGCGGAGGCTACGGTCCTGCTGCTCGATGAGCCAAGCACAGGTCTGGATCCGCGCCAGCGGGCGACCATGGTTCAGCTGATCCGAGAACGAACGAGCGGCACCGTTGTGCTGTCCAGCCACCTGATCGAGGACGTTTTGTCTTTGGCGTCCTCTGTCATCGTGCTGCGGAGTGGTCACATTGTGTACCAGGGGGCCATCTGTCCTGAGATGAATGAGGAATGGCTCCTTGGCATGATCGGGGAGGCCGAGGAGTGAGTGCTATCGGCATGTGGCTCCGAGCGACGTGGAAGTTGATTCTTCCTGTCCTTGCTTTGGCTCAGTTGGCGGTGATGGTCAATGTGCAGCCCGTTGACGGAGTCCCCTTCGGCTGGAGGCTTGACTGGGCCTGGATGCTCTCGGTATGGAGTGGGGCGACACTCCTGCTGTCGCCTGCATCGGCTGCTGCGGTTGTGGCGCTTGTGCTGCTGAACATCGGCCCCGACGTTCAGGAAGGGCTCCCTGCGAGTGTGCCGCGTTGGCGCCCTGTGGCGCACATTTCGTTGGCAGTTGCAATCCAAGGTTTGATCGTTCAGGCCGTGGCGCTGGCTGTGGGTAGTCTTACCTGCTGGTTTTGCGCAGCTGACGCCCGTGGCATGACGCTGCCCTGGCAGTTCTTCACCGGGCCAGCAGCATTGCTGGCCGGCGTGTCAGTTGGCTCGGCAGTTGCCCTGCTTGTACCCACTTTCTGGAGCATCCCCGGGGTGCTGTTCGCCCTCTTCCTGGGGCATCGGACCTTCTTCTGGAGGGGTTGGCCCGAGTTGTTCACAACCGAGATGGCGACGTGGATGGTGACGGGAGGCCGACCGATCCCCAGATTCCTTGCCGCTACGACGTTTCTCAACCTCGTCACCGCCGTCGCGATCTGCTCCGGCCTGGTCTTCATTGTGCACAACGGCCGCCGTCACCGTCCCTGGGTGGCCTTGTTCCTGTGCATCGGCGCGATCGCCACAGCATTGGCGATCTACCTGCCGTTCGTGTTCTCAGACGCCATGGACACCTATGAGCCACAACAGTGACCGTGCAGATGTCGGCACGACTATGGCGCTGGCCGCTGTTCCTCGCCGCCGTGCTCGTGTCAATGCTGTGCGTGTGGCTGTTCAAAGACCAGTCGATGCACATCCCAGTTGCTGACGGGCCGCGCTATACGCGGCAGTTCGTCGTGGCCTGGATGCCCGTGTTCGGATCCATCCTGCTGATCGACCCAACGCCAGACATCACAGCCACATTGCCCAGGGCCCGCCTCGTCTATCTATGCCTGCGCTGCTTGATGCTCATCGGCACCCTCACCCCTCTCATGGTGGTCTGGAGCGACTCAACCGACATCAACCACAACCTCTACGACGCCTTCGCCGCCGGAGCGCTACTCACCCTGGCTATCATCACAGCCTCCCGCTGGCACGCAGCCGGCCTGTTGACATCATCGCTGGTGTCGGTCATCTGGCTCCTCATCGGTGACACCCTCGCCACGGCTCTCCGGTTCTCCGACATCACGGGCCAGCAGCTGACACCAGGACCCTTCAACTGGCTACTCGCAGCCAGCACCCTGGGCACGGCCGGACTCTTCGTCCTCAGAGGATCGGGATCAACCAACTGGCGCTGACAAGACGACACACACTCGCGGACAATAGACAACACCTCGCTAACGTCCGCTCATACCGCGGTGAGACGGTGGGTCGTGTTGACTGCACATGCTAGCAGAGTGCTAGCATGGTGTTATGACGACCCTATATATCCGTGACGTCTCCGACGATGTCGCCGCTACCTTGAAGGAAAGGGCGGCCTCAGAAGGCATGTCGTTGTCGGCCTACGTCGCCGCAGAGTTGGCCAAGATCGCCACACGGCCCACCAACGAGCAGATCGTTGCTCGGCTCAGGGCGCGGGACCGCTCCAGCGGGCCCAGTTCCGACGACATCGTCGCTGCCGTGCAGGCGGGCCGCCGGTGATCGTGCTAGACGCCTCCGCGATGGTCGAGGCGCTGATCGGCAGCGAGGTGGCCGACGAGCTGCTGGATGCTCTCACCGGAGACGTGCACGCGCCGCACCTGCTCGACGTCGAGGTGTTGTCAGTACTCCGGGGCCTGCTCCTGGGCGGCAAACTCGATCCCGCTGTCGCGGAGGAGGTTCGTCGCGACCACTTCGCGTTCGCCATCAATGGCTACGAGGTCGCCCCATTGGCTGATCGGATCTGGCAGTTGCGTCACCAGTACACGAGCTACGACGCCGCGTACCTCGCTCTGGCCGAGGCGCTTGATGCACCGCTGTACACCTGTGACGCGAAGCTCGACAGCGGCGGCCACCACGCCAAGGTGCATCTGCTCCACCGAACGCACTGATCTGCCGCCCTCGGTGGTGCCCGATTCGCTCGTCGAAAGGCGACCGCGTCCCGTCCGCGACATCGGACTGCTCGACTCCGCGGTCCACCGCCCTGCGTGACTGTGACCCCAGCACGGGAGACCCGCTGGTGTTCAATGCCAAGAAGCTAGGCGCGCCGACACTGCCCGATTATCGCGGTCGCGCCGACGACCGCGATAACCAGGTCGTTCGCCTCGCCGTCAGGCGCGTCGAAGTCGGTGCCAACGAAAGTGCACCTCGATGCCCGTATCACAGGGGCCTGGTGCCGCCTCCTGAAGCGTGCACGGTCGGAACAGCCGGCCAGTCCGCGGGAGATTGCCATGATTGCCCAGTCCACGGAATCCGCCCCCAGCGCTGCGGCGGACGTACCGGAGAGCCGCAGCAGGTTCACCACGTTGCTGGCGGTGAACCCGAACTACTTCGGCAAAGTCGTCGACGGTCCTTTCGACGTGGTCGACGAGCAGAAGTCCAACACCGTCTATGAGGAGATCGGCTGCCTCGGTTACCACCCGGAGCGCAACCGTCTCGAGGCGACGATCGTGATCAAGCGCGCCTTCGGCTATTCCGGTGGCCCGTGCACCCCAGGCTCGACGCAGTACGTGCGGTTCTTCGTGCTGGAGAGCGGGTCGTGGGTCGACGCCGGACTGTCGGCGACCCAGGTCCATGACATCTCGATCGGCAAGGATTGCACCGGCGATCCGGACCACGCCTTCAGCCACGTGGTCGGGGTGACCTACGCACCGCGCCGACGTTTCTGCTTCACCCCGCAACTCCCGCGGGTCCGCGCGATCTTGTCGTGGCAGCAGGTGCCGCCCGCAGGCGACCCGGACTTCGTGCCAGTGTGGGGGGAGGTGCAGGAGGACACCATCCAGGTCCGTCCGCGCCCACTGGTCCGCTGGCCGGAGTTGGTCGAATTGCACCCGGACCTGCTCGACAAGGTCAAGGACCTGAACCTCCTCGAGGAACTCATTCCGGACCTGGATTTCGATCTCTTCGGCCCGGTGCCTCCCTTGCCTGACCCCATCGGCCCTGTGTCGCTCAATCCTCAGCCCCTGCCCCCCAACCATGCCGGCGCCGCGTTGGACGCCGTCCAGCTGGCCAAGGTCTACAGCAAGGAGCGGTTGCGCAAGCTCTCCAAGGACGCCGTCGACAACTCGGTTGCCAAGCTCGTCCTCCAACCGCCGCCACCGTCGCGTCTGGCCGCGCTCGAGGCCGCGCAAGTGATGTCGGCCTCGTTGACCGCGTCAGAGCTGTCCAGCCTGTCGATCAAGCTCAAGGACGTCGGCATCGCCTGGCAGGACCTCTTCGAGGACAACGAGGGCCTGGGCAACACGAGCTACGAAGAGCTCACGTGTGTGGGCCTCGACAACAATGCGGCCGAGCTCGTCGCGGCCTTCAGGGTCAAGCTGCCCACCGGCTTCAGCGGCGCTCCTTGCACGGCGGGGAGCACCGAATACGTCGCGTTCTGGGCGGACTGGGATGACGACTGCACTTGGGAGTATGTCGGCACGGTCGAGATCAACGCCCACGACTTCGTCACCATGCCGGCCGGCGGCCTAGGCTACGCAGCCACCCTGCCCGTCGATCTGAACAAGGTGCGACGGCACTGCGACAAGCCGGGCATTCACAAGGTCCGGGCCGTCCTGTCGTGGAACGCCGCTCCGTCCACCACCGACCCGAACTGGACTCCGCACTGGGGCAACCGGCTCGACGCGCATGTCCACGTCCACCCTGGAGCGGGCTACGACGGCACCGCCAGAATGACGATCGTCGGCGGCGTGAACACGTCGTTCATCAACCCGTCAACAGGCGTGACCATCCCGGGCGCGGTGTCCGCCTACAACGGCATCGCGGCCGATGTCCGGGGCTGCCCCTTCGGCGGCCGGGTTGTCGTGCATGGTCCGACCGACCCGGCGCTCGCGGGCACGACGTACCGGTTGCAGGTCAGCAAGAACGGCGGTCTGTTCGAGCCGGTCACCACCAGTTTCTGGGCCAGTGACAACCTGGGCGGTGGGGCGTGGGTGACCCCGGCGGCCGACGGCTCAGTGCAGTGGCCCGTGTGGTGGACCAACGGGCTGGGCGTGCTCGGCTACGTCGACACCGGTGGCGAGGGCAGCTGGCTCATCCGGCTCGAGGTCGGCTCCCCCTTCCTGGTGGCGCAGACTCAGCGCATCCGGCTCGACAACACCGGGCTCGGGCGCGACGGAAACCTGGTCAACGGCGCCCACGTCGCCGTCAACCCGGGACAGCTCGGACTCCAGGCGTGCGGGAAGTTCACTCAAGGCATGGTCATCAAAGGGACCTTCGACGCCAACGACGAGTGGCTGGACCGCTGGAGCCTCGGCCTGACCCCCGGCGGCAGCGTTGTGGTGCCTCCAGGGGCTCTGACCACGTCCACGACGCTGACGACCGTTGGTGCGCCAGGAGGGTCGACCTGGAAACTCGACACCTCAGCCCTCGAGCCGTGCGGCTACGTGCTGCGGATCTCCACACACGACCGGGCGATCGTCAACTCGGTGGTCGGGAGCGGGCACTACGCGTACGACGACCTGGGCTTCTGCATCGACAAAGCGTGAGGACGCCCTCTGGTCGAGGCGCGGCGGTTTCCATACGCCTCAGGCCTCGGCCAGGGAGCCTCGCTCGGCGGAAGGTGGCGGTGAGTGTCGACGCTGCCCTGGCGGTGGTGGACAACCAGCGGCACCGACGCGGGATCCGCGCTTGCGAATCCTGCCCTACTGAAGAGGAGTAGACATGCCCCTGAGTAGCGGCTACGGCTTGGTCATCGGGGCCAAGCACGACTACTTCCGGGATCCGCCTGACAACTTCGGGAGGTATTACCACGGAAATCTCGTGGTGCACACGCCCCTCGGCAACTACAAGTGCGCGATCGACGTCGATCCCAAGAACTTGCCAGACGGCATCCAGTGGCGGAAGGTGAGGATCCGCACCAGCGACTTCAGTGGCCTCAAGACCCTCGCCGACGGATGGCACGACCTGACATCGACGCCGACCTCCGGTGCCCTTGACTACATCCGATCGGCCCCGCTGCATCCACCCATCCTGATCTACACCGTGCGCTACGCCAGTTGCCTGTCCCGCCTGCTCTCGTGGCTCCGCTGGAACCCGCGCTGGAACAGCGGCACCGGAATCCAGGCGCTCACCGATCTGGAAAAGATCATCAACCAAGGCATCCGCTTCTACGTGTTCGGCGAACCGTTCACGAGCGGCTTGGGAGTCCACAACATCCACCAGAATCAGGGCGACCCCATCGGCAGTGGCCACGACCTGGAAAACGCCATCTGGCAGGACGGCGCCACGATCGTCGAGACCAGTGCCGGAGAGTTCTGGGCGTTTTTGAACAAGTTCAAGACCCAGTCCTTCAAGACCGATTCCCTAGGCCGCCCACTCTGACCCGCGCGACGGCGTCACGCCGCCGTCGACATCGACGGGATCAAGCACATGCACGGGATCATGTCCTCACCCAACAGGCGGGCAACAAGTGGCAACCCCAGGTGCCTGCCGGACTTCATTCGAGAGACTCACGGTCAAGATCCGCAGTTGGGTCGCGCTCGCGAATGTTTCCAAAGGAGTAGATCATGAAGCGCTCAAAGCCGCTTTCCATCGGTGCCATTTCCATCCTCGTGCTCGGCCTCGCCGCATGTGGTGGCGGCAGTGGTGACGTGGTGGCCACGTCCGCGGCCCCCGAAGACGGTGGCGGCAAGGCCATGCGCCTGTCGCTCAACCAGACCGAGGAGCACCCCTCGACCATCGCGCTCGAGTCGTTCAACGAGCGCCTCTCCGAGGCCACCGATGGCCGCTGGAGCATCGAGGTCTACCCAAACGAGACCCTGGGCGCACAGCAAGAGGCGCTGCAGATGGTCTCCAACAGCTCCGTCGACATGGCCATCGTGTCGGGCACCCAGCTGGAGAACCTCAACGAGGACTTCCTCGTGTTCAACATGCCGCTGGCCTTCGACAGCGTCGAGCACCAGATGAGCGTCATACAGAACGAGGAGATCGTGGGCGAGCTCTTCACCTCGCTCGAGGACGAACAGTCCATCACTGTCCTGGGTGGCTTCACGCAGGGCGCACGCCACGTCTACAACACCGAGGGTCCGATTCAGACCCCCGTGGACCTCGCCGGTAAGAAGCTGCGCGTCCAGGAGTCCGACCTCCACTTGGCCATGGCCAAGGCGCTCGGCGCCGAAGGCACCCCGATGGCCTACGGCGAGGTCTACACCGGTCTCCAGTCCGGTGTGCTCGACGCCGCCGAGAACAACGAGGTCTCGTACTACACGGTCAAGCACTTCGAGGTGGCGCCGTACTTCTCCCGCACCACCCACCTGGTGGGCCTCGACTACCTGATCATCAACACCGACGTCCTGGCTTCCATGTCGGAAGAGGACCGCGCCACCTTCGACGAAGAGTGGAAGGCCACCATGGATGAGCACGTCGAGATGTGGAGCGAGAAGACCGAGGAAGCGGTGACCCAGGCTGAGGCCGGCGGTGCACAGTTCAACGACGTCGACACCCAGGCATTCGCCGCGGCACTTGAAGGGCTGCAGGGGCAGTTCCTTACCACCGACTCGCAGAAGGCCCTCTGGGACGCTGCGCGCGGCGCCGCCTGACGTAGCCCATCGCGTGCGGTGGTGACGGCCGGTGAGGTCGTCTCCACCGCATCATTGGAAGGAAACAAGTGACTGCAGTCAAGAAGGGGATCGACCGGCTCCTCGCCGTCCTCGTCGCTCTCCTGTTCGCTGTGCTGACCCTCGTGGTGGTGTGGCAGGTCTTCGCGCGCCAGGTGCTGAAATCGGCACCTGCGTGGACCGGTGAGGCCGCCAACTACCTGTTCGTGTGGACCTCCCTGATCGGTATCGCCTTCGTATTCGGCGAACGCGGCCACATGGCGGTGACCTTCGTCGCAGAGCGGGTCCCGAAGCCCGTGCGCTACGTCACCGCGGTGGTCATCCAACTCATCATCATCGGTTTCGCCGTGTTGGTGCTGATCCTGGGCGGCTGGGAGAGCGCGATGAACGCCTGGCTCCAGAACTCTGTTTCCCTTCCGGTCAACATCGGCTGGATGTACCTGATGATGCCCGTGGCCGGGTTGTTCATCGTGTTCTACGCTCTCAACCACATCCTCGAGGACCTCCGCGGAGAAGGACCGCTTACCGTGGAGGACCCCACCGCTGCGCTCGAGCCGAAGCTGCCCGTCATCGCCGACGAGACCGTCATCACCCTTCTTGAGGAAAGTCCCGAGGACACCACCACGAAGCTCGACGAGCTCGAAGAAGAATCCGCCCATCCCGAGGCCCACAGGGCCGATGAGGGTGACCAGGAAGGGGATCGCTGACCATGGATGCAGCAACACTTGCCACAATCGTGCTGGTCGCGGGCGTTGTCGTCGGAATCGTGATGTCGCTGCCCATCGGTGTCACCATCGGTGTGCCGTCATTCCTCGCCATGATCGTCGTCGTTGGCGACGTCACGTTGGCGGCCGAGAACTCCGCGTCCCGGATGTTCACCGGCATCAACAACTTCACACTTCTCGCCATCCCCTTCTTCATCCTCGCCGGTGTGATCATGAACAAGGGCGGCATCGCCGGCAGACTCGTGGATGCGGCAAAGGTCTTGGTCGGCCGGATGCCCGCCGGCCTGGCGCAGACCAACGTCGCCGCCAACGCCATGTTCGGCGCCGTGTCCGGAGCGGCCGTGGCGGCCGCTGCGGCCGTCGGTCAGGTCATGCACCCTCGCTTGGTCAAGGACGGTTACAAGCCCTCCTGGGCGGCCGCGGTCAACGTAGCGTCCGCTCCCGCGGGCATGCTGATCCCGCCCTCGAACACGTTCATTGTCTACTCGCTCGTGTCCTCGACGTCCATCGCGGCGCTGTTCATGGCGGGCGTCGGGCCCGGTCTCGTGTGGACCCTGTCGGTGGCGCTGGTCGTGTGGCTGACCTACAAGAACAACCGCGTGGCAGACGCCGCGGCCGACGTGCATCCCACGTTCAGTCAGGCGATGCTCGTCCTCTGGCGGGCCGTCCCGTCGCTGTTCATGATCTTCCTCGTCGTCGGCGGCATCCTGATCGGCTGGTTCACGGCCACGGAATCCTCCGCGATCGCCGTGGCGTACTGCCTGGTGTTGAGCTTCATCT
Organism: Tessaracoccus pujii; assembly: GCF_055326215.1. Classification (NCBI taxonomy): domain Bacteria; kingdom Bacillati; phylum Actinomycetota; class Actinomycetes; order Propionibacteriales; family Propionibacteriaceae; genus Tessaracoccus; species Tessaracoccus pujii. The sequence continues at coordinate 10,217 of NZ_JBUZNP010000011.1, forward strand.
ACCGCACCGTGAAGGTGCAGGAGATCCCCGGCATCCTCATCGATGCAGGTCGGACGACCGCGATCGTCATGCTGCTCGTGGGTGTCTCATCGATCCTGTCCTTCGTGATGAGCTTCGCACGGATCCCCCAGATGATCTCGGAGGCCCTCCTCGGCCTCACGGACTCCAAGACGTTGATCCTGATCATCATGATGGTGATCCTGCTCCTGGTCGGCACCTTCATGGATCCCACCCCGGCGATCCTGATCTTCGTGCCGATGTTCATCGGCATCATCGACCAGTTCGGCATCGACCGGGTGCACTTCGGCACCATGATCGTCTACAACCTCTGCGTCGGAGTCATCACTCCGCCTGTCGGCAACGTGCTGTTCGTCGGTACACGTGTGGCGGGCATCCGGCTTGAACCGGTCATCGGCAAGCTGCTGTGGTTCCTGCTTGCCATCGTGCTCGGCCTGTTCGTCGTGGTCTTCGTCCCGGAGATCTCGATGTGGCTGCCGCGCACCCTGGGTCTCTGATCCTTCGCCGCGGGCTCTTCGGTAGCAGTGCGGCGACTTCCCAGAGTGGGCGACGAGCCGACCCGTCCATCTGCGGCTGGGAGCCAATTCGGTACAGTCGATCACATGCGATCCGCCCCGTTCGTGCCCGTCGGCTTCGAGCCACCGAAGTCCCTCGTGACGAATCAATTCGTGCTCGAGCCGCTCGGGCCTCAGCACAACGAGGCCGACCATGGGGCGTGGACCTCCAGCATCGAGCACATCCGCGCTACGCCCGGTTATCCGAAGGGCGACTGGCCGCCGGTCAATGCCATGTCACTCGCGGCCAACCACGCCGACCTGACCCGCCATGCCGAGGATTTCTCCTCTGGCAAGGGGTTCACCTTCACGGTTCTGGACCCAGCGGACGGGAGCGTTATCGGATGTGTGTATCTCTATCCGGCTGAGGGGGAGGGCGACGTCACCGTGCGGTCGTGGGTGCGCGCCGACCGGTCACATCTCGACCGACCGCTGGCTGACAGGGTCGCGGAGTGGCCCTGGCAACGCCCCGACCGTTGCGGCCGTTGACGGCCCGCTGAGCGTCACCCCGCCTGACCGATCTCCATCGGCCGACTGAGAGACCCAGGGGCGGAAGGAGCCGCCATTCTTGAAATCGGATCTGCCGGTCCCCCTGCGCTAGAATAGTGCGGGTGAGCGATTGAGTGCGGGACGGCGGGCAGCGGGACATCGCTGCGCTGTCGGCCTACTCCGCGGCGAGCGTTCCACCACCACCGAAGGCACGTTCCGGCGGTTCCGATGGGTGGCCGTGCTGATCTCCCTGGCCATCCTCGTGCTTGGCGTGGCACCCGAACTGGCGCGCGCCGCCGGGCTCACACCCCCTCAGCGTAGGGAGCGTCCTGCTGGTTCTTCTGATCGTGCTCGCCCACGACCTGACGGGGGTTTCCTCATGGAGCCGGACCCCGCTCCGGATCCAGCACGCCCCACGGAGCCCGGCGCGTAACCCGGCCACTCCGGAGGGGACATACGGCGTCGGCAGCCCCCGGACGGCTGCTCAGCCTGGCTGGTCGCCCCCCAGGACTTCGATCTCCACGCGGTGACGCCGCTCCCACGTCAACACCGCGCGAACGCCCTCAGGGCCCCGGCGCACGTCCGACAGCAGCACGGCCGCTCCACGGAGCACTGCGACTGCCGCGAAGCCCAGGCCGCCCCTGCCGTCACCTCGTGCCAGCACGGTGGTGCCGTCCGCGAATCGCAGCCGGACCGCGCCGTCGGAGCCGAAGCTCTCTGCGCCGCGCAGAGGGGTGCCGCGGTTCTTGACGCGGGACAGCGCCGCGAACAGGTGGGTGGCGAGCGCCGCACTGTGCTCAGCCGCAGTGGCGTCCAGCGCGGCGGATAAGTCGCGGTCGAACAGGTCGTCGAACGAACCGTGGGGAGGGCGTTCCCGCATGATCCAGTATTACCTCCGGCTCCCCGTCACAAAAGGGTCCGCGCGAAAGGGGTTCACAACGAAACGCCGTCGTGTGAGACTGATTCATGGCCCAAGACCCAGCCGGTCGACAGTCCGGCACCCTCTTCTCCCGTAGAGTTTTCTTCGTAGGCGGCGCCGCGGGAGTCCTGACGCTCTACAGCGTCGGCACGGGGGGAGTGCCCCAGGCAGTGGCCGCCCTCCCAGGTGGGACTCTCGCCCCGAACAAGATCAGGAAGTTCCGGACACCCCTCCTTGTCCCCCCTGCGATGCCGAGGGCGGATACATCCGCGGACATGGACGTCTATCGGATCTCGATGCGGCAATTCAGGCAGCAGATTCTTCCCGAGCCGCTGCCCAACACCACCGTGTGGGGATACGGCCCCACCGACGGCGGCATCTTCCACGCGCCGTCGCTCACCATTGAAGGCGTCGTCGACAAGCCCATCCGCGTCACGTGGGCCAACGAGCTGGTCTCCGCCGACGGGACGCCACTGCCGCACTTACTGCCGGTTGACCCCACCCTGCATTGGGCGAACCCGCCCGGCGGGCCTGAGGGGCGCGACACGGCCCCCGATTTCGACGACAAGACCTACGTACCCACCGGCACCAAGGACGAGGCCGACGCGCTGTCTGAGGACGAGTACACCCGCTACTGGGGCCCAGTGCCGATGGTGACGCACGTGCACGGCGCGGTCGGCGTGCATGAGGAGAGCGATGGGTACCCGGAAGCCTGGTACCTTCCGGCGGAGGTCGCTCCGGAGGGCTACGCAGCCGAGGGCACGTGGTACGAGACCTTCGCGGACGAGGCGAAGCAGCGCTACGGGGCGACGTGGGCCGCGGGGACCGCCGTGTGCCAGTATCCCAACCACAACCGGGCCTCAACGCTGTGGTTCCACGACCACACCTTGGGACTGACGCGCCTGAACGTGTACGCCGGACCTGCAGGGTTCCTGATCCTGCGAGGCGGCGACTCCGGCGAGGACCAGATCACGGTCGGCGGCAGCGGGAATCCGGCGGTACTGCCAGGACCTGCGCCACAGGTGGGCGATTCGCCGGACACCACCTACTACGAGATCCCGTTGGCCATCCAGGACCGCTCTTTCAACGCCGACGGCTCGCTGTTCTACCCCGACGCCCGGGCGTTCTTCGACGGCGTCACCACCGATTTCATTCCTGACGGTGAGATCCCACCTATCTGGAACCCCGAGTTCTTCGGCAACGTGATCATCGTGAACGGGCGCGCCTGGCCGTTCCATACCGTCGAGCAGCGGCGCTACCGGTTGCGGCTGCTCAACGGGTGCCAGTCGCGGTTCCTCATCGCGGACTTCTCTCCCGTCAAGGGCGTCTCCGTGTGGCAGATCGGCAACGAGGGCGGCCTCCTGGCGGCAGCAGTCGACCTGACCGCAGCCCGGAAGAACCAGGTCCTCCTCGGGCCTGCCGAGCGGGCCGACCTCATCGTGGACTTCACCGCGGTCCCGGTAGGGGATTACCCGCTGAACAACGCCGGCCCCGACGCGCCCTTCGGCGCCCCGAAGTTCAAGGCCGCCGACCGCGCCTCGACCGGCCGCATCATGCAGTTCCGCGTCCGCCCCGCAACGTCGACAGACCCGACGACGCCGCCGGCACTGCTGACGCTTCCGGCGGTGCCCCCGGTGCAGGGCGACCCCACCGTCCGACGCCTCGCGCTGCTGGAGGTGATGTCCGACGCGCTGGGCGTGCCGATCGCGGCGATGCTGGGCACACTCCACGAGGGGAACCCTGCTGAGGAGCCCGTCGAGGCCATGCACCACATGTGGGGCGAGGACGAGGTGGCGGTGACGGTCACGGCCGGCACCACCGAGATCTGGGAGTTCTACAACACCACGATGGACGCCCACCCGATGCACGTTCACGAGGTGACGTTCGAGGTGGTCGACCGGCAGGCCATCACCGTGGGCGTGGGGACCGGGATGTCTCCGACGGTCCGGCTCGTCCCGGGAACAGCCCGGCCACCCGAACCGTGGGAGACGGGGCGTAAGGAGACCGTGATCGCCTACCCCGGCGAGGTGACCCGCATCAAGGCCCACTTCGGCGTGGAGGGGCGGTTCGTGTGGCACTGCCACATCGTCGAGCATGAGGACAACGAGATGATGCTGCCGTTCGTCATCGAGCCGGCATGATCACCCGGGGCTGACGCCTGTCCCTGGAGACAGTGCGACCCCCCGCCGGACATCAGTCCGACGGGGGGTCGCGGTCAGGCAGACTCAGAGGGCCCGGATGTTCGCGGCCTGGAGCCCCTTGGGCCCGCGCTCGGTCTCGTACTCGACCTTCTGATTTTCTTCGAGGTTCCGGTGTCCCGAACCAGCGATCGCGCTGAAGTGCGCGAACACATCGGCCGAGCCGTCATCGGGAGCGATGAAGCCGAAGCCCTTGTCTGAGTTGAACCATTTGACAGTGCCAGTGGCCATGACATTTATTCCTTCTTGCCTGGACCACGTGTGTGGCCGCTGGTCAATCTTATGCCATCGGAGGCCCTTTGCGGTATCCGAGCAGTGAAGAGACCTAGAATCGGCGCATGCGGCTCACTCGATGGCTGGGTCATCCCGCCCGTGTCATCCCCGCCGTGTACCTCATCGCGGTGCTAGTGGGCACGGGTTTGCTCCTGCTTCCGGCCGCCACCGCGACGGGAGAATCCGCCCCGTTGATCCATGCCGCATTCACGGCCGTGTCGGCGATCTGCATCACCGGATTGACCACCGTTGACACCGCCGTCTTCTGGAGTCCGTTCGGTCAGGTGCTCATCATGGGCCTCATCCAGGTGGGCGGTTTCGGCATCGTGACCCTGGCCAGCCTGCTCACCCTGGTGGCGACGGGGAGGATCTCGCTGCAGGGCTCCCTGGTGGCAGGTCAGGAGCTGCACGGGGGGGTCGGTTCGGTCCTCCGGGTTCCCAAAATGATCGCGCTGGTCATGCTGACGGCTGAGGCGCTGACCGCCGCCGTCCTCACCTTCTCCTTCCGCCCATACACCGACGGCTGGGCCTCTGCCGTATGGCAGGGCACCTTCCACGCCGTCTCGGCGTTCAACAATGCCGGGTTCGCGCTCTACAGCGACAACCTCATGAGCTTCGTCGGCGATCCGGCCGTCATCGTTCCCATCTGCGTGGCGCTCATCGTGGGCGGCCTGGGCTTCCCGGTGATCCTCGAAGTGGGTCGACGGATCTTCCGGCGCGGGCGCCGCACCACCGGGTGGAGCGTGCACACGCGGCTCACGATCCTCGTCACGGTGTCGCTGCTGGTGCTGGGGGCTGTGGTGTTCGCGCTCGCCGAATGGAACAACCCCCGCACTCTCGGCGGCATGCCCGTCGATGACCGGGCCATGGCCATCCTGGCAGGAGCCGTCTTCCCGCGGACGGCCGGGTTCAACTCGATCGACTACGGGACCGTCAACGAATCCACCCTGGGCCTGTACTACGTCCTGATGTTCATCGGAGGAGGCTCGGCCGGAACCGCGGGTGGGATCAAGGTGGGGACGATCGGCATCATCCTCGCCACCGTCGCGGCTGAGTTGCGCGGTGAGCCACAGGTGGTGGTGGGGAACCGAGCCATTCCCGCGACGGTGCAACGCGCGGCCCTCGCCGTCGTGATGCTAGGTGCGACAGCGGTGGCCCTGGCTACCTTCTTCATCGTCGTCCAGGAGCGCTTCACCCTGCAACAGGTCCTGTTCGAAACCATCTCGGCGTTCGGTACGGTGGGCCTCTCCACAGGCATCACGGCACACCTCACACCGCAGTCGCTCGTCGTCCTCATGGTGCTGATGTACCTCGGCCGCGTGGGCACCGTCTCAGTAGCCGCGGCTCTGGCCATCCGCGCGCGCCACCGTCGTTACGTCCTACCGGAGGAGAACCCCATTGTCGGCTAGAGCAGATCGCAGAATCTCCGACGACACCGTCCTGGTGGTAGGCCTGGGCCTGTTCGGGTCCGCCACTGTCCGGGCGCTCGAGGACATGGACGTACCCGTCATCGCCGTCACGGACGACCACGCGTTGGCGACCCGGTACGCCGATGAGTTCACCCACGTCATCGAGATGGACTCCTCGGACCGGGACGCGCTCGACCAGATCGGGGTCCAGCAACTCCGTAAGGCGGTGGTCGCGCTCAGCAAGGTGGAGCTGTCGATCATGACCGTGCTCGCGCTGTCCGAGGCGGGCGTCCAGGAGATCTGGGCGCGCGCAGCCACCCGCGAGCACGGTGCCATCCTGGAGAGGATCGGCGCCCACCACGTCGTGTACTCCGAGGCCTCCACAGGCCGTCGGGTGGCGCACGCCGTGTCGGGCTTCATGATCGACTACTTCGAGTTCGAGGACGGGTTCGCCATCGCACGCACGCGCGCACCGAAGATGACGCTGCACAAGACGTTGCGGGAGTCCATGGTGCGCACCCACAACCGGATCACGGTGGTGGGGGTCAAGCGGCCCGGACAGGACTTCATCTACGCCATCCCCGAAACCGTCATCGAGGAGGGCGACGAGCTGATCGTCTCGGGCCGCGTCGACCACGTGGACGCGTTCTGCCGGCTCAGGTGAGCGTCAGCTGAGGCCCTCCTCCACCAGCCAGGTGGCCGCGATGTCGGCGGCGGGGAGCTGTTCGCTCACGCTGCGGGCGTTGAGGGCGATCAGCTCATCGGGGCTCATGGCCGCGCTGACCTCGTCGATGATCGCTGCAGCGTTCTCGTCGACGTCCTCGCTGGCCAGCGGAACCACGTGGGAGGCCAGGAACAGGCCCTCGTTGTCCTCCAGGGAGACCAGGTCGTTCTGGGCGATCGAGGGGTCAGCGGTGTAGATGATGGCCAGCTGGATGTCGCCGTCCTGCAGCGCCTTGACCGTCAGCGGGCCACCGCCATCCTCGATGGGTGTGAAGCCCACCTCGATGCCGTACTTCTCCGCCAGCCCTGACGGACCGTTGGGCCGGGTCTCCGCCTCGGAGTTGGCGCCCAGCGTGAGGGGTGTGGTGACCTTTTCGAGGTCGGCCACCGTCACCAGATCCCACTCGTCCGCAAACGCCCGGGTCACCACATAGGAGTCCTGGTCCGTGGCCTCGGACTGGGCCAGCACGCGGAGGCCATCGGGCACCACGCCCTCGAGCTCGGCGTACACATCCTCGGGCAGCCGCGACGTGGCTCCCGGCTTCCAATACTGCAGCAGCGGGCCGCTGTACTCGGGGAAGAGGTCGATGCTGCCGGACTCGATCTCGGGCAGGTACGCCTCACGCTGCCCGATGCGCAGCTGGCGCTCCACCTCGTATCCCTCGGCCTCCAACGCCTGGGCGTAGATTTCGGCGATGATCTCGTTGGAGTAGTAGTCCTGCGAGCCGACCACGATAGGGCCGGACTGTTGCGCGGAAGTGGTGGTGGCCGGCGCCGCGGATCCTGTGGCGAGGGGGTCACCCGCGGCGCACGCCGTCAGGGCGAGCACCCCGGCGACGGCGAGCGGTACGAAGCGGGACACTGTGCGATTCATGAGGATTCCTTTTCTGTGGGACTCGGTGAGGGGAAGGTTCGGGGGGAGGCGCCAGCCGGATGGGCCACGCGTGAGGACCAGCGCTGTGCCGCTGCCAGGGCCACCTCCAGTGTGAGGGCGAGAACGATCACGATGAGGGAACCGCCGAGCATCTGCGCGTAGTCGCGGGTCTTGAGTCCGGCGAACAGGTAGCGGCCCAGCCCGAAGTCCGCGGTGTAGGCGGCCAGGGTGGCCGTGGCCACCACCTGCAGGGTGGCCGCCCGCAACCCACCGAGGGCCACTGGGAGCGCCAGCGGCGCCTCCACCTGCATGACGACCTGCATGGGGCTGAAGCCGATGGCGCGCGCCGCCTCTGGGACGGCCGCGTCGATGGCCTGAACCCCGGAGTAGACGCCCGCCAGCAGCGACGGGATGGCCAGCACCACCAACGTGAGCAGCGGCGCCTCGAGACCGATCCCCAACCACAACCCGAACAGCGTGAGGAGGCCGAGGGAGGGGATGGCGCGGGCGGCTCCGGTAACGGCCGCCACCGCGCCGGAACCCCGCCGGGTGTGTCCCACGGCGGCCCCGACAGGGACCGCGATGAGGGCGGCCAGCGCCACCGCGGCCCCCGTGATGAGGAGGTGCTCGGCCACTCGCCGCGGAATGCCGCCGGGGCCTTGCCAGTGGCTGGGATCGCCCAACCATGCCAGGGCATCAGCGACGAGGGTCATCGGCGCACCTCCACGACGGACACGCGCCGGGGGGACTGAGCGACCCATGGCGTGATCATCCGCCCAGCGGCGATCAGCACCGCGTCGAGCAGCAGGGCCAGGACCACGGTGAGCACCACTCCGGTGGTGACCTCCGCGACGATGCCGCGCTGGAACCCATCGGTGAGGAGAGTCCCCAGGCTGGGCACGCCGATCAGGGCGCCGATGGTCACGAGCCCCACGGTCGAGACGGTCACCACACGTACGCCGGCCAGGATGACGGGCGTCGCCAGCGGCAGGTCGACACGCCACAGGATGCTGGAGGGGGAGTGCCCGACGGCGACCGCTGCGTCGCGGACCTGCCGGTCCACGGACCCGAAACCGTCCGCGACACTGCGCACCAGGAGCGCGACCCCGTAGAGGCTCAGCGCCGCGATCATGGTGGCAGGCGAACGCAACGGCGTGCCGAACACCACCGGGATCACGATGAGCAGTGGAAGAGCGGGCACGGCGTACAGCAGGCTTGCGACCGCCAGGAGCGTCCCTCCGGCGCGCGGACGGCGGAAGGCCAGTCTCCCCAGCGGGAGAGCCAGCGCGATACTGATCGCCACGGACGGCACGGTCAGCAGCAGGTGGCCGAGCACCAGCTCAAGGACCTGCGGCCAGTTGTTCGTCGCCCACCTCACGTGATGATCCCGACCGCCTGGCCGCCGGCGTCCACCGCTACGCGTCGGCCCTGGATCTCCACGATGCGGAGGCTGCGCTGACCCCGGTCCGCCCCGATGAACGTGCGCACGAACAGGTCAGCTGGGTTGGCCATGATCTCGACGGGCGTGCCGCGTTGGGCGACGTCGGCCTGCGGCCGAAGGACCACCACCTCGTCTCCCAGCCGGAACGCCTCGTCGACGTCGTGGGTGACGAACACGATCGTCTTGCCGAGCTCGGCTTGCAGGCGGAGCAGCTCGTCCTGGAGATCACGTCGCACGAGCGGGTCCACGGCGCCGAAGGGCTCGTCCATCAGCAGGATGTTCGGATCCGACGCGAGCGCCCGCGCCACCCCCACGCGTTGCTGTTGGCCACCGGAGAGCTGCGCCGGGTAGCGGCGGGCGAGAGACGCAGCCAGCCCCACCCTCTCCAGGAGCGCCAGAGCACGGGCGTGCGCGTCCCGCCGGCCGGCGCCGTTGAGAATCGGCACGGTGGCCACGTTGTCGGCGACCGTGCGGTGGGGGAGCAGACCGCCGCTCTGCAGCACGTAGCCGATGGAACGACGGAGCTTCACCGGGTCCGCGTCGCGCACGTCCTCGTCGTCGATGAGGACGCTGCCGGAGGTTGGTTCGACCATGCGGTTGACCATGCGCAGGAGAGTGGTCTTCCCACTGCCGGAGGATCCCAGCAGCACCACGGAGCGGTGCGACGGAACTATGAGCGAGAAGCCTCGAACAGCCACGGTGCCGTCCGGGTAGGCCTTGGACACGTTGCGAAACTCGATCACGCCGCCAGCATACGAGCCGCTTTCACCTCGGCACCCGGGTTTCACCACTGGCTGACGGCAGGCGGGCTCGCTGAGGCGCCGACTCCACTAATCTGGGACACACCATGTGGCCCCGGCGCGAGGATGCGGACACGGCGCTCGAGCGGGAGCGCACTTTCCTCCTGCCCGAGGGAGCCGCACCGCCGCCGCTGGACGCGCTGGGGCCGTCGTCGCCGACCAGGACCCTGCGGCTGCGCGCGGAGCACTTCGACACTCCGGCTCGAGATCTTGCCCACTCAGGCATCACCCTGATGCGTCGCACCGGCGGCGAGGATGACGGCTGGCACCTCACGACGCCCGGCGCTGACGGTGCTCGGCTGGAGCATCACCTGCCGATAGGCTCCCCACGCCGCGTGCCGTCGTCACTGCGTGCCACCGTTGCCGACGTGGTGGGCGATCATCCCCTCCTCCCCGTGCTCCGCCTGCGGACCCGGCGCCGCGTGACCTCACTGTTCGGCGCGGGCGGGCGGGTCCGGCTGGGATTGGTGGTCGAGGAGGTCAGTGCCAGATTGCTGGGGGAGCCGACCAGCCGCGCGCGGCAGTGGCGCGAGGTCGAGATCGAACTGGCCTCCGGCGAGCCGGCGAGCACCCTCGACGATGCCGAGGGGCTGATGCTGGCCGCCGGATTGCTCCCCGCCGCCCACGGGTCGATGGCCCAGCGCGCCTTCGACCCGGATTCCCGCGGAGGCCAGAGCAGGAAGACCGCCTTCGACGCCCTCCTGGCGGCGCTCTGCCGCGAATACGGCGCATTTCAGGCCCTTGAGAGCGCCATCGCCTCGGATGAGCCGGATGCGGTCCATCAGGGCCGCGCGGCCCTGCGGAGGATCCGCAGCCTCCTGACCGTCTTCGCTCCCACAATCGAGTCGCGACAGATGCCCGCGCTCATGAGCGAGCTGAAGTGGGCTGGAGCCCTGCTCGGCGTCCCACGGGACCTCGAGGTACTTCGTGCCCTCGTTGACGACCTTGTTGCGGGGACGGGCATCGCCGAGGAGTCCGTCGGCCCACTCCGCACAGCCCTCGAGCATCGTCACGATGACGCCCGGGCGGACCTTCTCGCGGCAATGTCCACGCCACGCTGGGACGCCCTGCACGAGCGGTTGGTGGCTCTCCTGCTCACCGCGGGGGCCGGTCGGGTCGGTCGGCGGCCTGCGGCGACAGAACTGCGTCGACTCGCGCTCCGCGCCGAAGCCCGTGTGGAGCGACGCCGCCGCCGCGCTTCCCTCGACCCGTCGGATCCGACGCTGTGGCACTCCGTCCGCAAGGCGGCGAAGGCGGCACGGTACGCGCACGACCTGCTGGCCGACCTGCCCCACGCCCGCCCCGCGGACCGTGAGGCAGCGGAGTTCTGGAAGACCGTGACCGCCGCGTTCGGGCGCGTTCAGGACCTCGTCCTCGCCGCGCAGACGCTGAGTCAGGTGTCGGCGGAGATCCCGCCCGCCCTGACTGCGCTCGTCGCGGAACGCACCGAGGAGCGGCGTGCGGCCGCCGTGGCCACCCTGGGGTAGGTGATCCTGCCGTCGGGCAGGGAGCATTGGCGCTCCATCACCGATCAGGTGGGTGCGAGCGCCGCCGCCACGGCCTCGTCGACGGTGCGGTGCCGGAAGGAGAAGCCGGACGCCTCCAGCACGCGTGGCCGGACGTCGGCGTCGGAGGTCAGGAGCGAATCGGCTGCGTCGCGCCCCAGGAGGAGTCTCAAGGCGAATTCGGGGGCGGGCAGCCAGAAGGGCCGTCTGAGCGTCCGGGCCACGGCGCGGCCCAGATCCGACGCCGTGGCAGGGGTGGGGCCCGTGAGGTTCACGGGTCCGTCGATGTCGGAGTCGATGACGTGCCGGATGGCGCGGACCTCGTCGTCGAGGGAGATCCACGGCCAGACCTGCGTCCCGCGCCCGATCGGGCCACCCAGCCCGAACTTCGTGAGCAGGATCAGGGGTTTGAGTACCGCATCGGGGTGCACGAGCGGGGCAGTCCGCACCGCCGCGACCCTCGCGCCCCCGGCACCCTGCCTCGCCTCCGCCTCCCACGCGACGCAGAGCCGGGCCAGGAACGTGTCGCCGGCCGGCGACGACTCGTCGAGCACCCGGCCCGGCGCAGAGCCGTAGTAGCCGACGGCGGAGGCCGAGACCAGAGCCGGAGCGTCCGGCCCCAGGGCCCGCACCGCTGTGGCCGCCACCCTCGTCGGCACCAGACGCGACTGCCACAGGGTCTGGCGGTAGCTGGGGGTCCACGGCAGACGCCCGATGCTCGCCCCGTTGAGCACCACGACCGCGCGTGCTCCCTCGAGCACCCGCGGATCGAGCGCGTCCGAGGTCAACCACTGCGCCTCGTCCGGTGTGCGGGGAGGGTGCCGCACCAGCGTGGTGACGGGGATCCCGTCGGCCCTCAGGTCCTGGACCAGCGTCCTGCCGATGAGCCCCGAGGCCCCGGCCACGACCACTCTCTGGCCGGTCATGCGCGCGTCCCATGTCGATTCCTCATGCCACCGACCATGCCACTTTTTACGATCATATGGTTGTCAAACGGCTCGGCCCGTGGCAGTGTGGAGGCAAGACAGAGCGGTTCAACCCACGTGCCGACTCCGACTCACTGCAAAGGCGAGTTGATCATGGCACGTGTCAGCAACCCCGTCCCCGCACCCTTCACCGATCGCGACGAGCGCGCTTTGGACCTGCTTCAGCGGCTCAGTTCGGCACGCAGCCCGCGCGTCCGGCAACGCCTCTTCGACGAGGTGGTGGTCCTGCACCTGGACCTCTGCGAGTCCCTGGCCAGGCGCTACGCCAACCGGGGCATCGACCTGGACGATCTTGTCCAGGTCGCGCGCGTCGGCCTGGTCTGCGCGGTTCAACGATTCCGCCCGGAGGCGGGGAAGTTCGTCCCCTTCGCCGTGGCCACCATCACGGGCGAGATCAAGCGTCACTTCCGCTCCGGGTGGATGATCCGGCCCCCTCGTCGGCTCCAGGAGCTCAAGCCGGATGACGACGGGCCCCGCTCGGCCGAGCGTGAAGGCCTGGCCCTCGCCTTCCGGCCCCTGTCGCTGGACGCGGCGTCGCCCACGGGCGAGGCCCCCGCGGCCCTCCAACTGCCGGCGGAGGATCCTGACCTTGAGCTCCTGCCGGATCTGGTCACGCTGCATTCGGCCATGCGGCGCCTCGGTCCCCTGGAGCGGCGCGTCCTGCACCTGCGGTTCGTCGAGGATCTCGCCCAGGCCGACATCGGGCGCAGGCTCGGAGTGAGCCAGATGCAGGTCTCCCGCATCCTGAGCCGCGTGTTGGCCGACCTTCGTCAGGAGATGGGGTCTGAGGCGGCGTGACGAGTCACCGCCGGTTCTCCGAGTCGCCGTAGCGCCGCCCTTCGGGGCGCCTGCGCCTGATCAGCATCGGCAGGCCCCACCACAGCACGAGGCACACGGAGGACGCGACGGTTGCCGCCACGACGCCTGGGACCGGTCCCGCGACGAATCCGAAGACGAGTGCGGCCACCAGGACCGTCGTGACTGCCAGGAGCGTGAGCCCGATCCTGGTGAGCACGTCCGCCGTGTCCACAAGCACGTCCTTCTGATGGCTGCGAAAGAGCGCGCGGTGCATCGCCACGGGTGCCAGCACGCAGAACGTGGACAGGGTGGCGGTGACAACAGCCGTGAGGAACACCAGCGTCAGCCCCGGCCCCAGGTCTGCGAAGCGTGATTGGAACGGCAGGATCAGCAGGAAACCACCGAGGAGCTGGATGCCTGTCTGGGTGACCCTGAGCTCCTGAAGGAGCTCGCTCCACTGGCGGTCCAGCCGCTCCCCGGGTGCTTCGTCTCGATCGTTGTCCTCCGGGACGTCCCTGACCATCAAATCCCTCTTCCATCGGCACCTACCCAGGTCCTGTTTGAAAGCCTCGCAACTGGGTACGTGGAGGATAAGACACCACTCGCACCGGCGGGTGGAGCCGTTTCGAAACCGAGGAGGAATCATGGGAATCGAAGAGAGCATGCGCAGGGCCGGAGACGAAGTGGGCGGACGCGCCAAGGAGGCGTGGGGAGATCTCACGGACAACGAGCGCCTCGAGGCTGAGGGCAGGGCCCAGCACACGGGCGCTGACCGTCACGTCACCGAGAACCGCTTCGGCGACGACCGCGTCGAGGGCGACCGGCTCGACGACACTCGTGTGGACCATCTGAACGACGATGTGGCCTACGATCCGCGCGCCACCACGGGCGACGACGGCACCCTCCGCGACGCCCTGCGGGATGACATGGGTCAGGATCAGGTCCGAGACGTTCACAACGACGTCCCTGGTACCCCTGGTGACGACGGCACGCTGCGGGACTCGCTGCGCGACGACATGGGCCAGGGGCTCCACTCCAACGACGACCCGATCACGGGCGACCTCCGCGACGACCCGCGTCGCGACCAGATCTGACACCTCACCCCAGAGAAGGAGAACACCATGGGTACCATCTTGTGGATCATCGCAGCAGTGCTGGTCATCGCCGGCATCCTCGCCATCGTCAGGAGCCAGCTGGTGTGGGGAATCGTCCTCATCATCCTGGGTCTTCTCGTGGGCCCTGGCGGAGTGAGCCTCTTCACCTGAGTCCGTGAACGGCCTGTGCGCTTGACTGATCGGCATCACGCGGTCAGAAAACGGGCTCCATGACCGACGACAGATCGGCGCCTTCCCTCGGCCTGCGGGAAGGCGCCGATCTGTGTGACGACAGGGCCCACTCCTGTCCACGCGCTCGGCTCAGACGAAGATCACCTGAGCGCCCTCGGCCAACTCGATGAAGTCGGAGGCGCTGATGACGTCCTCGACGCCCTCGTAGAGGTCCGCCCGGGTCAGCCGGTTCATGTCGAAGCTGAGCTTGCAGCCCCATAGGTGCCCGCCGGAGGCGACGATGATGTCGAGCATCTCGCGCACGCCCGGGATCTCCAGGTCGTCGAGCTGCTTCCTCATCATCTTCGTGGCCATCTTCGTCATGCCCGGGATGGCGCCCATGCCTGCCCAGAGGGGCATCGAGGGGGCCATCGGCAGGTGCATCGCGGTGTTGCCGAGCATGGTGAACTTCAGGTCGTCCATCGTCCGCTCGGTCACCAGGTCGAAGCCCCAGAAGGTGAAGAAGATGTGTGTCTCGATACCCTCACCGAGAGCTGCGTTGGCCATGATGAGTGCCGGATAGGCCATGTCGAGGTTGCCCTTGGAGGCAACGAAGCAGATCTTGCGGGGCGCGGCCTCGCCAGAGGGCGGGGCTACGAAGTCCGCCGGCTTGGCCGCGGTGGGCCGCGCGGGGGAGCTGCTGGACGTCGGGGTGGCGGCCGGGCGGGCGCTGCCACCGAAGTCGGGGATGATCGGGGTGTCAGTGGTATCTGTCATGGTCAGTGTCCTTCTTAGACGCAGCCCTTGGGCTTGGGCAGCCCGGCGATGTAGGCCATCTTCTTGGCGGGTTTGCCGGGGAACAGGGTGAACAGCTGCTTCATGTCGAAGCCGCCGACGCTGGAGACGCGACGGAGGGTGGCGGTCTCCTTGCGGGCCGGGTAGTCGGCGCGCAGGAATCGAAGCACCTTCCAGTGTTCCTCGGTCAGGTCCCCGACGCCGGCGTAGCCGGCCAGGGTGGGGGCGATTTCCTCGTCCCATTGGTTGTACTCGGTGAGGAAGCCCTCGTCGTTGACGTCGACGGCTCGGCCAGCGATGCGGGTGGTGGGCACTGCGTTCTCCTTAGAATTTGGGGACGATCGGATCGGGAAGCACCGACGCTGGGTCGGTTGTTGAGTCAACGCCCTTGGCGGGGACATATTCCGGCACGGGCGCGGAGTCCCGGGCGGGTGCAGCGGCCCGCGGAGGTTTCACCGCGGGGCGGGCGCCCTTGGCCGGCCGGGCTGAGGGTTTCGGTGCCTTGCGCGGAGTTCGAGCGGTGGGCGCGGCGTGGGTTCGCTTGCCGAGCAGCCCCAGGACGAGGTCCTTGTTGGAGGTGCCGGACGCGTCGCCCTCCACCCGCTTGCCCAGGAGATGCATGTCCGTGGTGAAGGGAAGCGGCCGCCCGCGGAGCAGGAACTCCCAGTAGATGAAGCGGAAGGCCAGTTTGGCGAGATGGTTGCTGCGGGACTCGCCGAGCAGCTTCATCGGGCCCACGGTTGGCAGCGGGAAGTTGCCGGTGTAGGGCTGGGTGCCGTAGTTGAAGTCCAGCAGCATGCCCTTACCGTGGCCGGTCTCGATGAAGCAGTTGGCGTGACCGTCGAAGTGGTGCGGCAGTTCCTCGCCGGCGAGGTAGTGGGGCCAGTTCTCCATGAACACATCGACAGAGAAGTGCGCCACCGAGCCGGCCTTGGACGTCTGCAGGGTGCCGCCGTCGCCCAGGACGAAGATGTCAGGGTGCTCGAGGGACCGCATGGTCTTCTGGTCACACGGGACCAGGTTCATGTCGTCACCCAGCCCGGAGCGGGCCACGTATTCAGCGCCGAAGTTGAGCGGGATGGACACCAGCAGGTCGTAGGGGACCCGGCGGTCGTCGTAGGACACCAGTTCCTTGGCCTCGGTGTCCACGCGTTCGACGGCGAAGTCCGCCTCCAGCTTGATGTCGCGGTCCTTGAACATGGTGCCGAGTTCCCGCGAGGCGATGGGCTTGGTGAAGGCTCCGTCGAGGGGGGTGACGTAGACGATCTCCACCTTCTGGCGGGCGTTGCGCTCCCGGAAGTACGCGTCGGCCAGGAAGGTGAACTCCAGCGGCGCCACCGGGCACTTGATCGGCATGTCCGTCAGATGGACGACCAGCCGTCCGCCGCGGAACTCCTTGATGGCCTCGGTGAGAGCCAGTGAGCGCGGCAGGTCGTAGAAGTGGTGGACGTCCTCGGCATCCGCGCCGGGCGTCAGGTCCGGGCGCGGCTCCACCCCCGTCGCGATGACCAGGGTGTCGTACTCCAGTTCCCGGCCGTCGGCGAGGTGCACGCGCTTGGCGGGGGCGTCGACCCTGTCGATCTCCGCCAGCACCAACTCCACACCGTCGGGGATGAAGTGGTGACGCGAGCGCACGATCTTGCTCTCGTCGTAGATGCCGAACGGCAGGAACAGGTAGCCGGGCTGGTAATGGTGGTCGTCGTCGCGGTCGACGACGGTGATCTCGAGCTCCGCCGGCGGGTACGCCGACCGCAGCTTGTTGGCGACCATCGTGCCGGCGGTGCCGCCGCCCAAGATGACAAGTCTCCTCATTGAGGCTCCTCCGAAGAAGTGGTGTTACCCATAGCCTATACGGGTCGGGGTATACGTCGGGCAGAGACCCCCGATAACTACGACGGAGCGTCGTAGTTCAGGCGGGGACTAGTCTGGGCTGCATGGGTGGCTGCTACGTGTCAGCGTTGGACATGTTCTCGATCGGCATCGGTCCGTCGTCGTCGCACACCGTCGGTCCCATGCGGGCGGGCGCGGATTTCGCTGCGCGCCTCGCATCCCGGCCAGGCCCCGTGGCCCGCCTGGAGATCGTGCTCTTCGGGTCTCTGGGGGCCACCGGCATCGGCCACGGCACCCCGGACGCCTTGGTGGCGGGTCTGCAGGGGATGCGGCCCGAGACGTGCGAACCGGAGGCCGTGAGGGGGGCGTGGGCGCGGCACCCCGACGGTGAGCCGATCGACCTCCCCGGCACCGGCCGGGTGGCGTTCACCCGTGACGACGTCCGCTTCGCGCCACTCACGCGCAAGCCGGCCCATCCCAATGCTGTCACCCTGCGTGCCCTCGGCGACGCCGGAACACAGGTACTGGAGGAGACCTACTACTCAGTGGGCGGAGGATTCATCCGCCGGGAAGGCGACGACGACGACCGCACGGGGCCCGGCCAGGGGGGAGTGGCGTTCGAGACCTCGGCGGAACTCATGCGGGTGTGCGCGGAGCATGGGCGGAGCGTCGCCGACGTGGCGCGCGCCTGCGAGCAGTCGATCAGGTCCGACACCGCCACCGACGCAGGACTCGACGCCATCTGGGACGCCATGATGGGCAGCATCGACGCGGGCCTCGGCGCCCGAGGAACCCTGCCGGGACCGCTGCGGGTGCCGCGCCGTGCCGCCGGCGTCATGGAGCAGCTTCAGGCCGAGGAGCAGGGCAGGCAGCGTGGGGCCGAATGGCTGCAGGTCTACGCGTTGGCCGTCAACGAGGCCAACGCCTCCGGCGAGCGCGTGGTCACCGCCCCCACCAACGGAGCCGCCGGCATCATCCCCGCCGTCGTCCACTACTTCCTCGACTCCCATCCGGCGGCCGGGGCTGCTCAGGTCCGCGACTTCCTGCTCACCGCCACGGCCATCGGCAGCCTGATCAAGGCCAACGCGTCCATCTCGGGCGCGGAGGGAGGGTGCCAGGCCGAGGTGGGTTCGGCCTGCGCCATGGCCGCCGCCGGCCTGTGCGCCGTCCTGGGCGGCACACCGGCGCAGGTGGAGAACGCGGCCGAGATCGCGATGGAGCATCATCTCGGCCTCACCTGCGACCCCATCGGCGGTCTGGTCCAGGTGCCCTGCATCGAGCGCAACGCCATCGCAGCCAGCACCGCGGTCACCGCGGCGAGGCTAGCGCTGCACGGGGACGGACGTCACATCGTCTCCCTGGACGCCGTCATCGCCACCATGCGGCAGACCGGCCTGGACATGCACAGCAAGTACAAGGAGACCAGCACCGGCGGCCTCGCGGTCAACGTCGTCGAGTGCTAGCGCGGCGCGGGGGACCCCGGTAGCGTGTCAGCAGGAGGTCACCGATGGACATCATCCTCATCCCCGGACTCTGGCTCGACGGCTCGTCGTGGGACAAGGTCGTCCCGTTCCTGGAGAGGCCGGGGCACCGTGTCGTGGCGCTCACCCCGCCCGGCCATGACGGCCGTGACCCGGAGTCGGTGACCTACGGGGACCTGGTGGCGGCCGTCGTCACCGAGATCGACAACTCGTCGGGGCATGTGGTGCTGGTGGGCCACTCGGCGGGTTGTGCCGCGGCGTGGGCCGCGACCGACCGTCGTCCGGACAAGGTGGCCAGCGTGGTGCTGGTGGGCGGTTTCCCCATCCCGCACGGTTCCCCCATCCTGGACGGGTTCGAGCCCGTCGACGGCGTGGTCCCGTTCCCGGGATGGGCGGCGTTCGACGGCCCCGACACGGCAGACCTCGACGACGCGGCCAAGGCCGAACTGGAGAGTCACATGACTCCCGCACCCGGGGAGTTCGCGGTGGGGATCCAGGAACTGGGCGACGAACGGCGCTACGACGTGCCGGTCGTCAACGTCTGCACCGAGTACAGCGCCGACGAGTTGCGGGGCTGGCAGGAGAAGGGTTTCGAGCCCGTCAGCGAACTGAGGCGGCTCCACCATGCCGGGTACGTGGATCTCGAGTCTGGCCACTGGCCGCAGGCCAGCCGGCCCCAGGACCTCGCCGAGGTGATCCTGCGGGCCGCGACGGTGCGGTGAGTCCGCTGACGGCGAAACGGACACCCCTTCCCGCGTCGGCGCCGGTGCCGCTAGCTTGGGGGCGACCACACCCGGCCCCGAGGAGTCACCGATGACCTACCGCCCCGAAACGCTCGCCGTCCACGCAGGCCAGGAGACGGCGGACCCCGCCACCAACGCGCGGGCGGTGCCGATCTACCAGACCACCAGCTTCGTGTTCGACGACGCGCAGCATGCCGCGGACCTCTTCGCTCTGGCGCGGCCCGGGAACATCTACACCCGCCTCATGAACCCGACGCAGAGCGTCCTCGAGACCCGCGTCAACGCGCTCGAAGGGGGTGTCGGCGCGCTGGCCACCGCCTCCGGGGCAGCCGCCGTCACCTACTCGGTCCTCAACCTCACCTACAGCGGAGACAACATCGTCGCGCTGTCCACCCTCTACGGCGGCACCTACGCCCTTTTCGCCCACACCCTCAAGCAGTTCGGCATCGAGGCCCGGTTCGTGGACCCCGCCAAACCCGAGAAGCTGGCGCAGCACGTGGACGCGCGCACGAAGCTGGTGTTCGGCGAGACGGTGGGCAACCCCGCCCTCAACGTCGTGGACCTCGACGCCTGGTCCGCGGCGGCACACGCGCTGGGCCTGCCGTTCATCGTGGACAACACGGTCCCCACGCCGCACCTCACCAAGGTCTTCGACCACGGCGTGGACATCGCCGTGCACTCGGCCACCAAGTACCTGGGCGGGCACGGCACCTCGCTCGGCGGGGTACTGGTGGACTCGGGCCGGTTCGACTGGTCGGCCCACGCGGAGCGCTTCCCCGGGCTCACCCGGCCCGATGACGCGTACCACGGCGTGGTGTGGACCGAGGCGGCCGGCCCGGCCGCCTACGTGATCCGCGCCCGCACCGTGCTGCTTCGCAACACCGGCGCCGCGATCGCTCCGATGAACTCGTTCCTGCTCCTGCAGGGCATCGAGACACTGCACCTGCGGATGGAGCGGCACAGCGAGAACGCCATGAAGGTGGCCCAGTTCCTCAGCGACCACCCGAAGGTGGCATGGGTCAACTACCCGGGGTTGGAGTCCAGCCCCACGCACGAGATCGCCACCCGCATCCTCAGGGGCGGTTTCGGCGGCCTGGTGTCCTTCGGGGTGGAGGGCGGCCGGGATGCGGGGACTACCGTCGTGGAGTCGTTGGAGCTGTTCAGCCACCTGGCCAACATCGGCGACGCGAAGTCCCTGGCCATCCACAACGCCTCCACCACGCACTCGCAGCTCTCCGACGAGGAGCTCCGCTCGGCGGGTGTTCCGGCGGAGATGGTGCGCCTCTCGGTGGGCATCGAGCACATCGACGACATCCTGGCCGACCTCGCCCAGGCACTGGAGAAGATCTAGAGCTGGCGGGGATCCGCCTCCTGGTGGCTGATGTCGGCCTCGATGTCCTCCTCGGCGATCGAATGGTCCGAGGCGTGCAGATGCTCACCCTCGTCCGGGCCTTCGGTGGGGCGCTGAGTCAGCTCGGTGTCGTCGATGACGGCCTCATCGGTGGGGCCGGGGGTGGAATGTTCGCTCATGAGTCCTCCAGACGCGGGTGGATCGATGCTCGTCAGGGTAGCCTTTCCTGTCTGGACGGCGGGCCGAAACGGGTGTCGAATGGGCCTATGAGCGCCACTGTCACCACCGCAGACCGCGTCGAGTCAGCAGAGCTCTCGGGCCGCCTCAACTGGCTGAGAGCCGGCGTGCTCGGCGCCAACGACGGCATCGTGTCCATCTCCGCCACCGTGGTGGGCGTCGCCGCGGCCACACCGACCGTCACGCCGGTCCTGCTCGCCGGGGTCGCGGCGGTGGTCGCCGGTGCCATCTCGATGGCGCTGGGCGAGTATGTGTCCGTGTCCAGCGCCGCGGACTCGCAGCGCTCCCTGATCGCCTCGCTGCGCACCCTCCTCACCTCGAACCGGCGCGCGGCCGACGAGGAGTTGACCACCGCCTACCAGAGGCAGGGCCTGACCAGGGAGACGGCGGAGCGGGTGGTCGCCGAGATCGGGGAGAGCCACGCGGTCAAGGCCCACCTGTCCCAGCGCTTCCATCTAGCCGAGGACGAGATCGTCAACCCCTGGCATGCGGCCCTCGCCTCTGCCGTCGCATTCCTCGCCGGGGCCGTGCTGCCGCTGCTCACCATTCTGCTGACGCCCATCCCGCTGCGGATCCCGGTCACCGTCGTCGCCGTCCTCATCGCCCTGGCCACGACCGGCGGCCTCGGGGCCCGGCTGGGCGGCGCCCCCGCGGGCAGGGCCGTGCTGCGCGTGGTGTCAGGTGGGCTCCTCGCCCTGGGCACCACCTACGCCATCGGTCTGATGCTGGGCGTCTCCGGGATCTGAACTCCCCGGCCTGCTGCAAGAATGGGGGGGTGAACCGCCCTCCCCACAGCAGCGTCGGCCTCGTGGAGACGAGACAGGTGACGGTGTTCGACGACGCCCGCCCCTTCACGTTGCGCAGTGGAGCCACCCTGCCCCGGGTCGACGTGGCCTACGAGACCTACGGCGTGCTCAACGCGGACCGCAGCAACGCCATCTACATCTGCCACGCCCTCACCGGGGACGCACACGCCGCCGGTGTCCACGCGGGCGATACGCGCCCCGGCTGGTGGGACACCATGATCGGCCCCGGGAAACCGGTCGACACGGATGTCTGGTTCGTGGTGTGCTCCAACATCCTCGGCGGCTGCCAGGGGACCACGGGTCCGTCGTCGACGAACCCGGCCACGGGTGAGGCGTACGGCCTGGACTTCCCGCTGCTGGACATGGCGGACTTCGTCGAGGTTCACCGCGGGCTGGCCCGCCATCTGGGGATCGAGCGGTTCGCTGCCGTCGTCGGGGGCTCGTTGGGGGGTATGCAGGTGCTCCAGTGGGCGATGACCCATCCCACCGAGATGGGCAGGGCGCTGATCTTCGCGGCGTCGTCGCGTCTCACGGCACAGAACATCGCGTTCTCCGCCGTCGGGCGCCAGGCGATCATGCGCGACTCGCACTTCATGGACGGCCGCTTCCTCACCGCCGGCACGTCGCCGCGGAAGGGGCTGTCGGTGGCCAGGATGATGGCCCACATCACCTACCTGTCCGAGGGCGGTTTCGAGGAGAAGTTCGGCCGTACGGCGCAGCGGGGTGAGCTGGCGAAGAACTTCGGCGTGGACTTCGCCGTCGAGAGCTACCTCGAGCATCAGGGCGAACGATTCCTCTCGCGCTTCGACGCGCTGAGCTATCTCTACCTGACCCGGGTGATGGACTACTTCGACCCCTTCGCCGACGATCACGCCCTCGCCGCACTCATCGACGACCCCGTCCGGTTCCTGATCGTGAGTTTCGACACGGACTGGAGGTTCTCGACCGAGCACTCCAGGCGGATCGTCCGGCACCTGGAGGGTGCGCGCCTGCCCACGTCGTTCCGCGAGATCAGGTCCCCGTGGGGGCACGACTCCTTCCTGCTCGACGTGCCGGACTACTTCGACACCGTGCGGGCCTATCTGGAGCGCGCAGCGGAGGACCTGACATGAGCGACACCCTCCGCCCCGACCTGTGGCTCATCGCCAAGCTCATCCCCGAGGGGTCGCGCGTCCTGGATCTGGGCTGCGGCGACGGCGAACTCCTGCGTCTCCTCACCCTGAAAGGCTGCTCCGGGACCGGGGTGGACATGGATCCGGCCAATCTCGTCACCGCGCTGCGCAGCGGGGTAGACGTGATCGAGCTCGACCTCGACACGCAGCTGGGGGAGTTCGGCGACGATTCCTACGACTTCGTCGTGCTGTCCCGCACCCTGCAGACGGTGCGCCGGCCGCGCCAGGTCCTGCAGGAGATCGGCCGGATCGCCGTTCACTCGGTGGTCTCGATGCCCAACTTCGCCCACTGGCGCAACCGGGTGCGGCTGCTGTCCGGGCGGATGCCCATGTCCAGAGACCTGCCCTTCGAGTGGTACGACACGCCCAACCTGCACCACTCGTCGCTGCCGGACCTGGAGCCGCTGTTCGCGAGCCTCGGGATGGCGATCGACTCCCGGATCGCCCTCGACGCGGTCGGGCGCGCGCATCCGATGGGAAACGTCGCGGCGAACCTCCTGGCCAGCTCGTCGCTGTATCTACTGCACGCTAGGAGATGAGCGCACGCAGGCGAGCCGCGGAGCCGCCGAGCCCGAGGTCCTCCGTCAGTGCGTCCAGCCGCGCCCCGTCGATCGGTGACCGGTCCAGGCTGGGCAGCGCAAGGGTGTCCACGCAGGTGACCACCTCGCGGGCCCTGGCCAGGTAGTCGACGTCGGCCAGCAGCTTCGTGCGCACCGACGGCGACATCCCGGACGCTGGGTCGACCGCCGCCGCCACCATCGCCTCGAGCGACGGGTAGGCCGTCACGAGGGTCGCGGCGCTCTTCTCCCCGATGCCCTTCACCCCGGGCAGGCCGTCCGAGGGGTCCCCCCGCAACACCGCGAAGTCCACGTACCGCTCCGGGGTCAGGGCATACCTGGAGGCCAGCCATTCCGGGGTCACCAGCTCGTGCTTCGCCACGCCACGGGCCACGTAGACGACGCTGGTGTGGTCGTCGACCAGCTGGAACAGGTCCCTGTCACCGGTCACCACCAGGCTGGTCCCGTCGTGCTGGCGGGCGAGGGAAGCCAGCACGTCGTCGGCCTCGTGGTGCGCCGCGCCGACGACGGGGATGCCCAGCGCCTCGAGGCACGCACGGATCAGGGGTACCTGAACCGTGAGGTCGTCGTCGACCAGTTCCTGGTCGCCGCCGGCCGCCTCGATGACGCGGTGCGCCTTGTAGCTGGGGATCAGGTCCACCCGCCAGGCCGGTCGCCAGTCGTCGTCCCACGCGCACACCAACGCGTCCGGACCGTACTGGGCCGCGAGCCGCGCGATGAAATCCAGGGTGCCTCGCACCGCGTTGACGGGGCGGCCATCGGGCGCGCGGAACGTCGACGGCACGCCGAAGAAGGCACGGAAGTAGAGGTAGGAGGTGTCGAAGGCCATCAGCGAGCTCACCCGGCCATCCTGACACAGGGCTTCGGGAGCGGGGCCGGGTACCCTTGGGCCTCGTGATCTTCCGCCCCCCGCTGCCGATCCAGGCATCCCTGGTGCTCGCCGTCGCCACCGGACTGCTGATCGGTGCCGGTCAGGCCCCGATGGGCCTCTGGCCGGCCACCATCGCCGGCCTGGCGTTGTTCACGTGGCTGATGGCCGGGCGCCGTCCCCGGACGGTCTTCGGGCTGGGATACCTGGTGGGTCTCGCGATGAACACGCTGACCGTCTCCTGGGTCTCGGTGCTGGGCGCCGGTGTGGGTGTGGCGCTCGTGGCGTTCGTGTCCCTGTGGTGGGGACTGCTCGCGGTCGCCGTGAGCCTCCTGACGCGCCTGCGGCTGTGGCCTGTGCTCGTGCCCGCCGCCTGGGTGGCCATGGAGTTCGCCTCCGGCAAGGTTCCGTTCGGCGGATTCTCGTGGACCCGGCTCGCCTACACCACCGTCGATCAGCCCATGTCGGGGCTGCTCGCCTGGGTGGGTGTGACGGGGGTCGGGTACCTGGTGGCGTTGGTGGCGCAGGGCGCCCTCGTGGCCCTGGTGGCTCCCGGCCGGCGGCTGGTCGCGGCGGCGGGGATCGCGGCGGTGTTCGGCCTCGGTGGGCTCGCCCACCTGGTCCCCACCGAGGACCCCGAGGCGTTCGTCACCGTGACCATGGTGCAGCCGGGCGTGAATCGGGCCGAGAAGGGCAGCGCCACCTACGCCCGCTCGGTGACCAACAACGCGCTCAGCGAGACCGTTTTCGCGCTCGCGGAGGCCCGCGCGGCAGATGCGGAGGTGGATTTCGTGCTCTGGCCGGAGAACGCCACGGATGTCGATCCGATGGCGGATCCCGCCACGCGCGGCCTGGTGGAACTGGCCGTGCGGCTCGCGGACACACCCGTGTTCGTCGGCGCCGTCACCGACGGTCCGGTGCCGGACTCCCGGCAGACCTCGAGCATCTGGTGGGATCCGGTGAGCGGCCCGGGCGATGTCTACCACAAGCGTGACCTCGTCCCGTTCGGGGAGTGGATCCCCTTCCGTGAGGTTCTCCTCCCGCGGCTACCGATCCTGCAGCAGATCGGGCGTCAGTCCATTCCCGGTGAGGGGCCGGGCGTCGTGGCGGCTCCCACGGCCAGGTTCCCGGGGCTCGTGGTGGGCACTCTGATCTGCTTCGAACTGGCCTACGACGACACCAGCTACGAGATGATCAGGGGTGGCGCTGAGGTGGTGGTGTCGCAGTCCAACACCAACACCTACGCAGGCACGTTCGAGCCGCACCAGCAACTGGTCATCAACCGGGTGCGCGCGATGGAACTGGGCCGGGAGGTGGCCGCGTCCACGCTGAACTCCCTCTCCGCGATCATCGACACGCGGGGCCGCGTGCAGGACATCACCGCCGAGTACGACGCCGCGAGCGTGACCACGGTGCTTCCACTGCGGTCCAACATCAACCTCTCCGTGCACCTCAGCCCGTGGTTGGCGTGGGCGGCGTGCGCCGCCACGCTTGCCGGCGTCGGCCGAGTAGCATGGCGGGGACGTTCCAAGCAGAGAGAAGATGCATGACCAGCCAGGACGCGCTCGACCGAGTTCTCGTGATCATCCCGACGTACAACGAGTCGCAGAACATCGAGAGCATCACAACCCGGTTGCGCCGTGCGGTACCGCACGCCCATGTCCTCATCGCCGACGACAACTCGCCTGACGGCACCGGGGAGGTGGCGGACCGCCTGGCCGAGGGCGACGACCACGTCCACGTCATGCACCGCAAGGGCAAGGAGGGCCTGGGAGCCGCGTACCTCGCCGGGTTCCACTGGGGGCTGGACCAGGGCTACGGGGTGCTGGTGTCCCACGACGCCGACGGTTCCCACCAACCCGAGGAGTTGCCGCGCCTGCTGGAGGCCATCGAGGACGGCGCCGACATGGTCAAGGGCTCGCGCTGGGTCAAGGGCGGCTCGGTGGTGAACTGGCCCAAGTCGCGCGAGTTCATCTCGAAGGGTGGATCGCTGTGGACCAGGCTGTGGCTCGGCATCCCCGTCAAGGACGCCACCGGCGGCTTCAACGCCTATCGCGCCTCCACACTTCGCGGCATCAGCCTCGACGAGGTCGCCTCGGCCGGCTACTGCTTCCAGATCGACCTCGTCTGGCGCGCCCTGAAGAGCGGGTTCCGAGTGGTCGAGGTGCCCATCGAGTTCGTCGAGCGCGAGTTCGGGGACTCCAAGATGAGCCGCAACATCGTCGTGGAGGCGCTGGTCCGCACCACGCTGTGGGGGATCGATCACCGTCTCGGCCAGGTCGCGGGCATGGTGCGCCGCGTCCTCGGCCTCGGCAAGGCGGGCTGATCGCGTGGCCGTGCGCAGAGGGGCCTTCCAGTTCGGCCTGATGGCAGTGACCGTCTTCGTTCTCGTCTTCGCCGAGATCGGGGCCATCCTGTGGGTGGCCGGGGAGATCGGCTGGTGGACCCTGGCCATCCTCCTGGCCACGACCCTGCTGGGCATCTACCTGCTGCAGCGCGAGTGGCGGAAGGCATGGGGGGCGCTGGCGGAGGCGCTGAGATCCGGCGAACTGCCGTCAGGGCGGCTGGCCGACGCGTCGCTGATCCTGGTGGGAGGCGTGCTCCTGGTGCTTCCAGGGCTGCTCACCGACGTGCTGGGCCTGCTGCTGCTGTTGCCCTTCACCCGGCCGTTCGTGCGCTCGGCCATCGTCTGGTGGGCGTCGAAGACGATCCAGCGCTCAGGTGCGGCCATCACCGTCATCAAGGGCGACGTGGCACCTCACGGACAGACGCTGATCCCGGGGATCGACGCGTCGGAGGCGAGCGGTGCCGGACATGACACGATCCGCGGCGAGATCGTCGAGGACGACAACACCACGGACCGTGGGGGGAGTTCGGATCAGTAGATCCGGTCGGACTCGCGCAGCTTGGTGAGCTGCTCGTTGAGGATGTCCTCGAGCTCGGGGATGGAACGCCGCTCACGCAGCATGTCCCAGTGGGTGCGGGCCGGTTTGGTGGCCTTCTCCTCGCCCACCACGCCGTCCGCCCGGACAGCGGTGGATCCGCACTTCTTGCACTCCCACTCGGTCGGCAGGTCCGCCTCGAGCGCGAACGTCACCGAGAAGTGGTGGCCCTTCGGGCAGTCGAACGCGAGCTGACGCCGTTCGGCGAACTCGATCCCCTGCTCGTCCTCGAACGTCTTGGAGCCCAGCCCCATACCGCGCAGTGCACGATCAGCCATGTTGCCTCCTTCGTCTGCCTACCAACGAATCGGGCTCCCGATTCGTTCCTCAGCCGTTACCGAGTAGACCACATCCCTCGTGCACGGAGCACCTCTTTGAGCAAATCGGGCCGGTCCGTCACAATGCCGTCGACGCCCCAGTCGAGGAGCCTGTGCATCGTGGTGGGGTCATCGATGGTCCACACGTGGATCTTCCGGCCGGCCCTGTGGATCCGCTCAATGTTCTTCGGCGTGACGATATCGATCGACATCGGACCCAACGCATGCCTGAGGGGAACCTGGAACACCTGCCCGCCGCCGGGCATGGCCCCCAGCGCCATCCCCGCGACCCCGGTGGTGGAGACGGCCGTGGCCACGCGGGGCAACAGGGACCTGAAGCGCTGGATGTTCGAGCGCGAGAAGGATCCGACGCACACGCGACGCTCCGCCTCGTGGCGCCCGATGACCTCCGCCAGCGGCCGCACCGCCGACGCGTGCTTGATGTCGATGTTGAAGCTGCAGTCCGGGAAGGTCTCCAGCAGTTCGTCGAGCGTGGGAATGGGCTCGCGGCCTCCGACGCGGAGCTGGCCCACCTCGTCGAGCGTCACAGTGCGCAGGGCGCCGTCCATGTCCGTGACGCGGGAGAAGTCGTCGTCGTGGAAGGCCACGACGTGACCGTCCACGGTGGCGTGCACATCGGTCTCGAGGTAGCGGAATCCCAGCGAGACGGCGTTGGCGAAGGCGCGCACAGTGTTCTCGATGCCCAGGTTGTCGGTCAGCAACGCCCCGCCCCGGTGGGCCATCGGAATGAACTCAGGCGACAGGTAGTCGTCGTGCACACCGGCCATAGCTACGAAGCTTAGTGTCCTCGCGGAACGCTTCGCCAGCGCGCCGCCGGGGTGGTCAGGCCAGCTTCGGTGCAAGGATGACCCAATGACCACGGTTGTCTCGATCCAATCCGCCGTCGCCTACGGCCACGCCGGGAACTCGTCGGCAGTCTTTCCGCTGCAGCGCTCGGGTGTGGACGTCTGGCCCGTCTACACCGTGAACTTCTCCAACCACACCGGCTACGGCGCGTGGCGCGGGCCCCTCATCCCCGCCTCGGACGTGTGGGACGTGGTCCAGGGCATCCACGACCGCGGGGTCCTCGGTGCGGTGGACGCGCTGCTCTGCGGATACCAGGGCACACCGGAGGTGGGAGCGGTGATCCTGGAGGCGGCCGAGCTCATCCGGCAGCAGAATCCGCTCGCGGTGTTCTGCGCCGACCCGGTGATGGGCGACGTGGACCGGGGCTTCTACGCCCGCCCCGGAATCCCCGAGTTCTGGCGCGATCACGTGGTGGCAAGGGCCGACATCATGACGCCCAACCTCTTCGAGCTGGAGTTCCTGACCGGCCACCCCACGCGCACCACCGCCGACGTGCTCGAGGCCGTCGAGGAGCTCCGCAGCCGTGGCCCGCAGGTGGTGGTCGTCACGTCGGTCGTGGGCTCGGACGCCCCGGACGACGCGATGCGGATGATCGGAGTGGGTCCCGACGGCGCGTGGCAGGTTGAAACTCCGGTGCTGGATCGGACGTTCACGGGCTCCGGGGACCTGACCACGGCCATGTTCCTGGCCCACTGGCTGCGCTCGCGCGACGTGGGCGCCGCGCTGGGATCCACCGCCTCGATCGTGTACTCCGTGCTGGAGGCCACCACATCGGCCGGCCATCCGGAGTTGCGGCTCGTGGACGCGCAGAACGACATCGTGGACCCGCGCTTCACCTTCGAGGCCGTGCCCCTCGCCTGAGCGGGCTCAGTCGTCGGTCTCGGGCGTGCCCCAGAAGACGTTGATGGAGGCGCCCAGCTTGTTGAGCCGCTGGGGGAGGTCCTCGTAGCCACGGTTGATGACGTAGACGTCCATCAGGTTTGTGGTGCCGCGGGCCGCCAACGCCGCGAGCAGCAGGCACACCGCCGGACGCAGCGCCGGCGGTGACTCCACCTCGCGGCCGCGCCACTTCGTCGGACCGATGATGAGCAGCCGATGGGCGTCCATGAGCTGGATGTTGGCGCCCAGGTCCGACAGCTTCTTCAGGTGGATGGCCCGATTGTCGTAGACCCAGTCGTAGATCATGCTCTGCCCGGTGGCTGTGGCGCAGATGACGGCGAAGAAGGGCAGGTTGTCGATGTTGAGCCCGGGGAACGGCATGGGGTGGATCTTGTCCAGCGGCGCGACGAGGTCCGAGGGCTTGACGGTGACATCCACCAGTCGCGTCTGGCCGTTGCGGCTGCGGTACTCCTCCGACAGCTCCAGCTCCTGGCCCATCTCGTCGAGGACGGCGAACTCGACCTCGAGGAACTCGATGGGGCATCGCCGCACCGTGATCTCCGACTTCGTCACGATGCCGGCGGTGAGCAGGCTCATGGCCTCGATGGGGTCCTCGGAGATGTGATACTCGACGTCGACCTCGATGTGCTCCCGCCCGGTGACCGTCAGGGTGGTGGTGCCCACGCCGTCGATCTGCACCCCGAGCAGCTGCAGGAAGAAGCACAGGTCCTGCACCATGTAGTTGCCGGAGGCGTTGCGCAGCGTGGTGACGCCGGGCGTCCGGGCCGCCGCCATGATGGCGTTCTCCGTCACGGTGTCGCCGCGTTCGATCAGGGTGATGGACCGGGGCTCGTCGGAGATACTGCGCACGACCGCGTGGTAGTTCCCCTCGGTGGCCTCGACGGTCAGCCCCATCTTGTGCAGCGCCGACAGGTGGGGATGCACGGTGCGTGCGCCGAGATCACAGCCGCCGGCGTAGGGGAGCAGGAACTGGTCGAACTCGTGCATGAGCGGGCCCAACAGCATCAGGATGCTGCGGGTGCGCTTCGCGGCACGTGCGTCGATGGTGTCCGGGGTGAGCACGGCGGGGCGGACGATCTCAAGATCGTTGTCGCCGGTCCACGTCAGCTGGACGCCGATGGAGGCCAGGACCTCACTGATCCGGTCGACCTCCTCGATCCGTGCGATGCCCCGCAGCACGGTACGGCCCTGGTTGAGCAGGCTGGCGCAGAGGATGGCCATGGCGGCGTTCTTGCTGGTGCGCACGTCGATCTCGCCGGCCAGGCGGCTGGGGCCCTTGATCTCGAAATTGACGCTGCCCTGGGTGGCCGTCTGGATCAGGGGCATGTCCAGCGCCTCGGCGAGGCGGTTGATCATGCTCAACGACAGGTTCTGCTGCCCGTTCTCGATGCGGTGCACCGCACTCTGCACACTGCCCAGCTCGTCTGCCAGCTTCTGCTGGGACCACCCCCTGGCCGTCCGGGCCTCACGGATCATGCGTCCGATGGACTCACTCGTTGCGCTCATCGGGACAGATTATCTCATGGGTGAGATAACGTCCCGGAAACCGCCGCGGGTGCCCCGCAGGCCAGGAGGGAGGGCACTACAGTGAAGCCCATGAGCTCTGAATTTGACGTCGTTGTCCTCGGCGCCGGCCCCGGAGGCTATGTCTCTGCCATCCGCGCCGCCCAACTGGGACTCAAGGTCGCCGTGATCGAGAAGCAGTACTGGGGCGGGGTCTGCCTCAACATCGGCTGCATTCCCACCAAGTCCCTGCTGCGCAACGCGGAGTTGGCGCACATCTTCACCCACGAAGCCGCGACATTCGGTATCGAGGGTGAGGTGACCTTCAACTACGGCAAGGCCTACCAGCGCAGCCGTCAGGTGTCGGAGCGGATGACCAAGGGCATCCACTACCTCATGAAGAAGAACAAGATCACCGAGATCGACGGGTGGGGCTCGTTCCTCGACGCCCACACCATCGAGGTGGTCGGCGACGGCGGGCAGAAGCGCAGCGTCACGTTCACCAACGCGATCATCGCAGTGGGAGCAACCACCCGCATGCTGCCCGGCACCCGGACCTCCGCCAACGTGGTGACCTACGAGGAGCAGATCCTCTCCGACTCGGTCCCCGGATCCATCATCGTCGGGGGCTCCGGCGCGATCGGCACCGAGTTCGCCTACGTGCTGAGCCAGTACGGGACCAAGGTCACCATCGTCGAATACCTGGACCGGATGGTTCCGACGGAGGACGCCGAGGTTTCCGCGGAGCTGGCCAAGGCCTACAAGAAGCTCGGCGTCACGGTGCTGACCTCCACCAAGGTCGAGGGCATCGAGGACACCGGAACCGGAGTCAGGGTCACGGTGAGCCCCGCCGCGGGCGGCGAGCAGACGGTGCTGGAGGCGGACCGCTTCCTCTCCGCCATCGGGTTCGCGCCCCGCCTCGACGGCTACGGGCTGGAGGCCACCGGGGTCGCGGTGACGGAGCGCAAAGCCATCGGCATCGACGACTACATGCGCACCAACGTGCCCCACATCTACGCCATCGGAGACTGCACCGGCAAGATGATGCTGGCACACACGGCCGAGGCCCAGGGTGTCGTGGCGGCGGAGACCATCGCGGGCGTGGAGACCCACCCGATCAACTACGACATGATCCCGCGCGCCACCTACTGCCAGCCGCAGATCGCCTCGTTCGGCTACACCGAGCAACAGGCCAAGGACAAGGGCTACGAGGTGAAGGTGGCCAAGTTCCCCTTCGCCGCCAACGGCAAGGCGTGGGGCCTGGGCGAGGGCGCCGGATTCGTCAAGGTGGTCGCGGACGCACGCTACAACGAGATCCTCGGCGCGCACATGATCGGCCCGGACGTCACCGAACTGCTTCCGGAACTGACGCTGGCGCAGGCCTACGACCTCACCGCCGACGAGGTGGGGCGCAACATCCATGCGCACCCCACGCTGTCCGAGGCGCTCAAGGAGGCCGTCGAGGGCATCGCCGGCCACATGATCAACTTCTGACGGCCGTGCCCGTCTCGTTCTCACTACGTGACCAGGTGGCCCTGGTCACGGGCGCGTCCAAGGGCATCGGCCAGGCGATCGCGGTGGCGCTCGCCGAGGCCGGCGCCCGCGTGGCCTGCACGGCGCGCAGCGCCGAGCACCTGAGCGAGACGCTGGAGCTGATCACCCGTTCGGGGGGCGTGGGCCTGGCAGTTGCCTGGGATGTCCGCGACCCCCAGGCCGCGGGACCGGCCGTCGCCGCCGTCGAGGAGCGCCTCGGTCCTCTCCGGCTTGCGGTCAACAACGCCGGCGTGGGGGCTGGTACCCCCGCGCTGGACATCACGGCCGAGCAGTGGCGATCCGTCTACGCCACCAACGTCGACGGGGTGTTCTGGTCCTGCCAGGCCGAAGCACGAGCGATGAGCGCCCACGCGGCCGGGGGCGCCATCGTCAACATCGCCTCGATCTCGGGGCACATCGCCAACCGCAACCTCACCCAGGCGCAGTACAACTCCGGCAAGGCGGCAGTCAGCCACCTCACCCGATCGCTGGCCGTCGAATGGGCGGGGCTCGGCATCCGGGTCAACGCCGTCAGCCCTGGCTACACCATGACTCCGATGAACCAACGCCCGGAGGTGGCCGATCTGGTGACCGAGTTCGCCGACACGACCCCGCTGGGGCGCCTGGCGATGCCGGACGAGATCGCGGGCCCGGTCCTCTTCCTCCTCAGCCCCGCGGCCAGTTACGTCACGGGCGCGGACCTGCTCGTGGACGGAGGGTACTGCTGCTGGTAGAAGCCGGCGGACACGTCTAGGTTGGGTGGATGCAGCAGCGAAACGCGGGTGCCTCAGAACTGCGGGTCAGCGTCGTGGGGATGGGGTGCAACAACTTCTCCCGACCCAGGACCGCCACGGAGTCGCTTGAGCAGAGCGTGCGAGTGATCCACGCCGCCATCGACCAGGGCATCACGTTCTTCGACGGCGCGGACATCTACGGCGGCACCCCGGGGCGCAGCGAGGAGTTCCTCGGCGAGGCGCTGGCGGGCCGGCGGGATGAGGTGGTGCTGGCCACCAAGTTCGGCCACCAGGACTTCGCGATGCCCGGCGCCGAGGCGTGGGGGCCGAAGGGCGGGGCACGCTACGTCCGCTCCGCCGTGGAGGCCTCGCTCACTCGGTTGCAGACCGATCGCATCGACCTGCTGCAGATGCATACCCCGGATCCCGACACCCCGATCGGGGAGACCCTTTCCATTCTCTCGGACCTCGTCGAGGAGGGGAAGGTGCGCTACATCGGGCACTCCAACTTCACTGGCGACCTCGCCCGGGAAGCGGCAGAGGTCTCGCTGGAGGAGGGCCACGAGTCCTTCGTCTCCGCCCAGAACGAGTACTCCCTGCTGGCGCGCGACATCGAGCGCGACCTCCTCCCCGCAGCGATCGAGCTGGGCTTGGGCGTCTTCCCCTACTTCCCGCTGGCCAATGGTCTGCTCACCGGCAAGTACACCGCCGACGGCGGAGGGGAGGGGCGCATGCGCTCCATCAAGGCGGCGCAGCTGTCCGGGGTGGAATGGACCCAGCTGGAGCGCTACCGGCGGCTGTGCGACCAGGCCGGGCACACCATGCTCGAGGTGACCTTCCAATGGCTGCTCGGCCAGCCCGGCATCTCGTCGGTCATCGCCGGCGCCACCCAGGTGGAGCAGGTGCTGCAGAACGCGGCCGCGGGTGCGGCGCTCGTGCCCGACGACGTCCTGGACGCCGTCGACGAGTTGTTCGCCCCCTGAGCCGGCGGCCTCACCCAAACCGGTCAGGGCTGCGTGATCGTCACGCTCTGCGTGAGGTGGTCGATGCGGAACGTCACCCCACCCCGCGTGACCTGCTCGGTATCGCGGGGAGGCGCCGGGCGGACCGGCTCCGCCACGAAACGCACCAGGCTGCGCAGGCCCGCATCGTCAGGGATCGTGGCCACGTAGACCGCGCGCCCGTCGCCCTCGGCCCGGACCGTGACGGCAGGCGTGGCGTCTGCCCGGCCGCCGCGGAAGCGGGCCACCACGTCGGCATCGTGCACGAGGATCTCCTCGGCGACATGGGTGCCCTCGAAGTCCCCGAGCTCGCCGGTCACGGCGCTGCTCCGCTGGCCAGGCGGGGTGAGCGCCAGGGCCCCGAACTCGATCACCCGCACGCCGAGGAGGTCACCCAGCAGGGTGGTGAAGCCTCCCGGCCTGAAGCGGTCATGTTCGTCGACCACATCGCTGAAGGGACCGGTCAGGACGGATCCACCCCGGTGCACCACCCCGCGGAGCCCGGCGGCCGCCCGCTCGGTCAGCAGGTACAGCAGCGGCGCGAACACGGTGTCGTAGCCGCTCAGGTCCGCCTCGGCGTCGACGACGTCGACGGTGATCCCCTCGTCGAGCAGGGCGGAGTGCCACCGCTGCACGTGGGCCAGGTAGTCCAGCGTCACCGGGTGATCGGGCTGCTCGACGGCCCACCTGTTCTCCCAGTCGTAGATCAGGGCCACCCGGGCCTCGACCCGCCCCAGCACGGGCAGGCCCTCCAGAGCCCCGCCGAGCTCCACCACCTCCTGCCAGGAGCGGGTGGCGGTGCCGGCGTGCGGCAGCATCGCGGAGTGGAATTTCTCCGAACCGGCCCTGGACTGGCGCCACTGGAAGAACATCACCCCGTCGGCTCCGCGGGCCACCGCCTGCATGCTCAGGGCGGCCATCTGCCCTGGCGCCTTGGGCGCATTGCTGGGCCGCCAGTTGACGGCGTTGGCCGCCTGCTCCATGAGGATCCAGGGCGTGTCCGGCTTGAGCGCCCGCATCAGGTCGCGGGTGAAGGCCGCGCCGCGCCACGCCGCCGGATCGTTGGGGTCCGGGTAGCTGTCGTCGGCGATCACGTCGAGGTGCGGTGCCCACCGGTGGTAGTCCGCCGGCTCGAACGCCCCCATGAAGTTGGTGGTGACGGGGTGCGCGGCCCCCGATTCCCCGATGAGGCGCTTCTCCATGAGGAAGAGGTTCAGCAGCGAGTCGGAGGTGAACCGCTTGAAGTCCAGCATCCCGGCGGGGTTGAGGCTGTAGGGCGCCTTGCGCGGGGGGACGATCTCGTCGAACGAGGCGTAGCGCTGCGACCAGAAGGCCGTGCCCCAGGCGTCGTTGAGGGACCCGACGTCCCCGTAGCGGTCCGCCAGCCAGACGCGGAAAGCGCGGGCAGCGTTGTCCGAGTAGTCGGCTGGAAGGTGGCAGCCGAATTCGTTGTTGACGTGCCACAGGCGCACCGCCGGATGCCGGGCGTACCGACCGGCGATGGCCGTGACCAGCTCGGACGCGAGGCGCCGGTAGTCCGGTGAGGTGGGGGAGTAGGCCTGACGGCTGCCGTGCCAGAAGATGCTGCCGTCCCGGTCGCGGGGCAGGAGCCCGGGGTAGTTCACGCCCGCCCACGGGGGCGGCGAGGCGGTGGCCGTGGCCAGGCACACCCCCACGCCGTGTCCATGGAGCAGATCCAGGACCCGGTCCAGCCAGTCGAAGTCGAAGACGCCCTCGGCCGGCTGGATCCGGGCCCAGGAGAAGATGCCGACGCTGACCAGGTTGACCCGGGCCTCCCGCATCAGGCGGGCGTCCTCACGCCACACCTCTTCGGGCCACTGCTCCGGGTTGTAGTCCCCGCCGTAGAACATGGCCGTCCTCCCTCAGTCCCGCGCTGTGACACGCCCGTCCCCCGCGAGACTACCGAGGAGGTGGGGCTGGTTTCGACGCAGGTCCGCCCACCGGCGATAGGGTCTGTTTCACATCGACATCCGAAGGAGTGTGTGTGATGCAGATCACCGCGCCGTGCGCCGGCCGCGTCATCGCGATGCGGGACGTGCCCGATCCAGTCTTCAGCGCCCAGACCGTCGGCCCCGGCGTCGGGATCGAGCCGGGGGACGGTCGGCAGAGCGTCGTCTCGCCGGCCGCCGGGCGCCTCCTCAAGGTGAGCCCGCACGCGTTCATCGTCCTGGCGGGCGATGATCTGGGCATCCTCGTCCACATCGGGATCAACACCGTCCGGCTCGCGGGCGAGGGGTTCGACCTGCTCGCCCGCCAGGGTGACGAGGTCGCGGCAGGGTCCCCCGTGGTGTCCTGGGATCCCGGCGCCGTGACCGATCCGGACATGTCGCGCACCGTGGTGGTGGCGGTGATGGACGGTGCACCCGATTCGGTGACCGACGCCGCCGTCGGCCGCGATGTCGCGGCGGGAGACGCGCTGTTCAGCTGCTGACCGCCCGAGCCGCGGCGCTACTTCTTCCTGCCACCGCCCTTGACCGGTGCGGGCTCGGCGACCGGCTCGTCCGCGACGCCGTCGGTGTCGAGTTTGACCGAGCGGTAGATCGTCCCCCCGGTGGATCCGGCGTAGATGTAGCCGTCGTGCACGACGATCGACGTGCCGGAGACTCCCGTGGCGATGATCCGGGAGGCCAGGGTGTCGGGGTCGACGCGCACGACGGTGGTGCCGGCCAGGTAGAACAGGGCGCCGTCGACTCCGACGTAGAAGTCCTTCACCGTGTTCTCCAGGCCGAGGCCGGCGGGGTAGCTCAGGGCCGTCTGCTGTCGCGACGCGGGGCTGCCGGTCCACGACACGTAGTAGGGCCGCGATCCCGACACGGTGACGTATCCGTCGGCGAACCGCTCTGCGAGCCGTGGTTCCATCGGCAGCGGGCTGTAGTCCTCCTGCCATTGAGTGCCGTCGAACGCGAAACCTTCGATGAAGCCGCCCATCCCGCCGGTCAGCACCGTGCCCACCGGGGTGACCATGCCCGTGTAGAAGCGCGACCAGTCGGCGCTGTCGCCCCCGTAGCGGTGGGTGTAGGACTGGCTCCACGTGCTCCCCTGGTCGGTGGACCGCGCCACGACGCCCGAGGCACCCACTCCGGAGACGTCCTTCGACCCGAACAGCCACAGGTCCCCACCGGCCTTCTCAGCCACGTCGAAGGTGTGGTACATGTTCTGGCCGTCGGCGATGTGGCGCCACGTGCCGCCGCGGTCGGTCGCGACCCCCGAGCTCCTGCTGGAGGGGTCGGTCATGGGGATCCAGAGGGAGCCGTCCGCCGCGCGCCGGATGACGCCGACCGCCTCGGTGCCCAGCAGGTAGGCTGCGCCCCACTGCGCGGTGGGGGTCAGGCTCAGCGGCACCGCCGCCACCTTGCCCGCCGCGCCGGTGTTGCTGTCGGAGTTGGTGCCCCAGTCGCCGTAGCCGGCGATCAACCTCCCGGAGGCGTCCACGTTCATGTCGGTGATGGTCTGGCCGGAGGCGCACAGCTTGCCCCCGTCGCAGGTGATGAACGATTTCGACGCCATCGGGTGCGTCGCGAAGAGGGTCATCCCGGCGGACGGTCCGGACGGCCCGGTCACCCGGTTCCTCGGTGCGGCGTCGGCGCCCGGTGAGAGCGTCAGGATCGTGAGTGACACGGCGGCGAGCGCCGCCGCAGCGCGACGAGAGAACATGCGAGGGATCCTTCGAGATGGGGGAGGAAGAGGCTCCAGGGCGACGGTAGACCCGAGCCCTCCGTCGCGGGAGGGTGCAGGTGGTCCTGACTGCGAGCTCTGGCCGGGAGTTAGTGTCAGGTCCGACCGATAGTGAGCCAGTGGGCGGGCTCGGTAGTGTCAGCACCGTGCGCCGCATCCATCCAGTTGCCCTGATTCTGGTGGCGATCGCCTCCGTCCAGTTCGGCGCGTCACTGGCCAAAGGCGTGTTCGATGCGGCGCATCCCGCCACTCTCGCGTTCCTGCGCGGCGCGATCGCGAGCGCGCTGTTGCTCGTCATCGCCCGCCCACGCTGGCGCGGCCGCTCCCGCCTGGACTGGCTGGTGGTCGTCGGCTTCGGGCTGTGCCTGGCCGGGATGAACCTGCTGATCTACCTGAGCTTCGCGCGCATTCCGATCGGTCTCGCGGTGACCCTGGAGTTCGTCGGGCCCCTGGCACTGGCGGTGGCCGGCTCGCGCCGCGTGGCGGACCTCGTCTGGGTGGGCATGGCCGCCCTGGGGGTGGTCCTGCTCGGCGCCGGCCCGACGATCCTCGACCCAGCCGGCATCGCGCTGGCCCTGGGCGCGGGGGCGTTCTGGGCCGGCTACATCGCATTGGCCGGTCCGCTGGGGCGGCGATGGGAGGGCACCAGCGGACTGTCGACCGGGTCGCTCATCGGAGCCACCGCGCTCGCCGGTCCGGGGCTGGCCCTCGCCGACCGGTCGATCGGTGACCCTCGCGTGCTGCTGGTCGTCTCCCTCGTTGCGCTGCTCAGCACGGTCATCCCCTACGCGCTGGAACTGCATGCGCGCCGCAGCATCGCCGCCGGCACCTTCAGCATCCTGATGAGCCTGGAGCCGGCGGCCGCGGCGCTGTTCGCGTGGCTGGTCCTGGGGGAGTGGCTCCAGGCCACCGAATGGGTGGCGATGGCCGCCGTGATCACGGCATCGATGGGCGCCGTCAGCACAGCACAGAGGAGGTTGCATGGCGCGGCCGCTGGGAGCCACCCCCGCACTGAGAGCCCTTGACGCGGCGAGCGTGCCGTACGTGACCCACGAGTACGCCCACGACCCACGCGCCGTCAGCTACGGGCTGGAAGCCGCGGAACTGCTGGGCGTGCCGGCGGACCGGGTGTTCAAGACCCTCGTCGCCTCTGACGGGGACCGCCTCGTGGTGGCCGTGCTGCCGGTGAGCGCCCGGCTGGACCTCAGGGCGTTGGCCACCCTGCTGGGCGCGAAGAGGCTGACCATGGCCGAGCCGGCGGCCGCCGAGCGCTCCTCAGGCATGGTCGTCGGCGGCATCAGCCCCGTGGGCCAGAAGCGACGTCTGCCCACTGTGCTGGACGACTCCGCGCTGCGCCACGACACGATCCTGGTCTCGGCCGGGCGCCGTGGCCTGGACGTGGAACTGGCGCCCCAGGACCTGATCCGCCTCACCCACGCGCTGGTCGGCCCCGTGGCCGCCGGGTAATCTCTCGGTATGACCGAAGAACCCACACAGACGAAGAACGCGAGCCGCAACCGCTACGAGCTCCACCTCGGTGGCGAGCTCATCGGCCAGATCGACTACCGGCTCGCGGACGGAGTGGTGGACATGTTCCACACCGAGGTCGACCCGGCTCACGGTGGCAGGGGATACGGCCACCGAATCGTCGCGTTCGCGCTGGCCGACGCCGCCGACGCCGGCCTGAAGGTCCGCCCCACCTGTCCGTTCATCTCCACCTTCATGGACCGCAGCGAGGAGTTCCGCCACCTGCGGGCGTGAACCCCG
Organism: Tessaracoccus pujii; assembly: GCF_055326215.1. Classification (NCBI taxonomy): domain Bacteria; kingdom Bacillati; phylum Actinomycetota; class Actinomycetes; order Propionibacteriales; family Propionibacteriaceae; genus Tessaracoccus; species Tessaracoccus pujii. The sequence goes on from NZ_JBUZNP010000011.1 coordinate 49,590, forward strand.
AAGATGACGCGTGTGGCCGTGAGGGGCACAATGGGCGAGTCACCCGCCCCGCCACACCACAGGGAGCCACGATGAGTGGAGCTATCACCGTTCGCCGTACCGATCACGCTGAACAGGTGACGCTGACCACCACCACGACCGGCCTCGACCTGTTCGGCGAGGACCGCAGCGTCGTGGCCATGCGGGTCGGGGGAGAGCTTCTGGACCTGGCCCGCGAACTGGGGGACGGCGACGAGGTGGAGCCGGTCTCCGTGGAGACCCCGGAGGGCCTGAGCATCCTGCGGCACTCGGCCGGTCACGTCACCGCCCAGGCCCTGCAGGGCCTCTTCGCCGACGCCAAGCTGGGCATCGGACCCCCCATCACGGACGGCTTCTACTACGACTTCGCCACCGACCCGCTGACGCCTGAGGATCTCACCGCCATCGAGAAGCGGATGGCGCAGATCGTCAAGGAGAGGCAGCGCTTCGTACGGCGCGCCGTCTCCGACGACGACGCCCGCACCGAACTCGCCGGTGAGCCGTTCAAGCTGGAGCTGATCGCCGACAAGGGATCCTCGTCGGACGACGACGGTTCCAGCGTGGAGGTGGGCGCCGGGGAACTGACCATCTACGACAACGTCCGCCGCGACGGTAGCGTCGCCTGGAAGGACCTCTGCCGCGGCCCCCACGTTCCCCACACCGGCTACCTCGGCAACGGGTGGGCGCTGACCCGCACCTCGGCCGCGTATTGGCGCGGGGACCAGCGCAACGCCGGCCTGCAGCGTGTCTACGGCACCGCCTGGCCGTCGAAGGACCAACTGCAGGCGTACCGGACCCGGCTCGAGGAGGCGGCCAAGCGCGACCATCGCAAGCTGGGCGTCGAACTGGACCTGTTCAGCTTCCACGAGATGGTCGGCTCCGGCCTGCCGTTGTTCCACCCCCGCGGTGGGGTGATCAAGCGCGCCATGGAGGACTACGTGCGGGCCCGGCACATCGAGGAGGGCTTCGACTACGTCGGCACGCCGCACATCGCCAAGGAGGAGCTGTTCTACACCTCCGGCCACCTGCCCTACTACGCCGAGGGCATGTTCCCGCCACTCCTCGAGGACGCCGAGCGTGACGAGCACGGTGCGGTGATCCGCGGCGGCCAGGCGTACCGGCTCAAGGCCATGAACTGCCCCATGCACAACCTGATCTACTCGTCGCGCGGTCGTTCGTACCGGGACCTGCCGCTGCGGTTCTTCGAGTTCGGCACCGTCTATCGAGACGAGAAGTCGGGCGTGGTCCAGGGGCTCACCCGCGTCCGGTCGATCACGCAGGACGATTCGCACAGCTACTGCGCGAAGGAACAGGCACCCGACGAGGTGCGGCACCTGCTCAGGTTCGTCCTGTCGCTGCTCACCGATTTCGGGCTGACGGACGTGGCGCTCGAGGTGTCCACCCGCGATGAGGACGGCAGGAAGAAGGACAAGTTCATCGGCTCGGACGAGCAGTGGGCGGAGGCCACCGCCATCCTGGACGCGATCGCGGCCGAGTCCGGGCTGCCGATCGTGGCGGACCCGGGGGGCGCGGCGTACTACGGCCCGAAGATCTCCATCCAGGCCAAGGACGCCATCGGCCGCACCTGGCAGATGTCGACCATCCAGTACGACTTCAACCAGCCTGAGCGCTTCGAGTTGGAGTACACCGCCTCGGACGGCAGCCGCCAGCAGCCGGTGATGATCCACTCGGCGAAGTTCGGCTCCATCGAACGCTTCATGGGGGTACTCATCGAGCACTACGCGGGCGCGTTCCCGGCCTGGCTGTCGCCCGTGCAGGTGATCGCGATCCCGGTCGCCGCGGAGTTCGACGCCTATCTCGGCGGCATCGTGGCGAGGCTCCGCGCCCAAGGCGTGCGGGTGGACTTCGACGACTCCGACGACCGGTTCGGCAAGAAGATCCGCAACGCGGCGAAGGAGAAGGCGCCGTTCGTGCTCATCGCCGGCGGCGACGACAGGGACGCGGGCGCAGTGTCGTTCAGGTTCCGCGACGGTTCGCAGCGCAACGCGGTGCCGGTCGACGACGCCATCGCCATCGTCGTGGACTTCATCGCCTCGCGGTCGAACGAGTCGCCGACGGCCGATGCCTGAGCCGGAGACCAGCGACACGTTCGCGGGGATCCCGGACGCCTTCCAGCGGCTCTGGACGCCCCACCGGATGGTCTACATCCGCGGTGACGGCAAGCCCAGGCACGACGGGGAGTGCCCGTTCTGTTCGTCCCCGCAACGCGACGACGTGGAAGGGCTCATCGTCGCCCGGGGCGAACAGGCCTACGTGGTGATGAACCTGTTCCCCTACGCCCCCGGGCATCTCCTCGTGTGCCCCTACCGGCACGTCGCGGACTACACGGACCTGACCGCGGCCGAGGCGCTGGAGGTGGCCACGCTGACGCAGCGGGCCATGCAGGTCGTGAGGCAGGTGTCGCGGCCGGACGGGTTCAACCTGGGCATCAACCAGGGCGCCGTCGCGGGGGCCGGCATCGGCATGCACCTCCACCAGCACATCGTGCCCCGATGGTCCGGCGACATGAACTTTCTCCCCATCGTGGCGCAGACCCGAGCGTTGCCCCAGCTTCTGGGCGAGGCGCGGGACCTGCTCGCCGAGGCCTGGCAGGCCTGACGTGCGCCTGTCCGGTGCCCTGTGGGCGATCGGGGGCCGGCTCCCGCGCAGGTGGGGCGACGCCCTGGCGCGGCTGCTCGCCCCCCTCCTGGGGGCCCGGCCGACGCAAGGGCTCGTCGCCTGGGAGGCCACCGTCGAACGGGCCACCGGCGCCCGCCCCACGGCGCGCCAACGCCGCATGCTGGTCGAGAACTGGCTGCGCAACCTGCTGTGGTCCCTCAGCCTCGCCCGGTGGTCCGATGACGAGGTGCTCAGCGTCCTCGACGTCACCGACGAGGACGTCGCCAAGTTGCGGGTGTCGCTGGCCGGGCCGGGCCTGGTCATGGCGCTGCCGCACATGGGCTCCTGGGACTGCGCCGGCGCGTGGGCGTCGCGCGTGGGGATCGACGTGGTCAGCGTCGCCGAACGGCTCCCGGCGGGCATGTTCGAGCGGTTCCGCGACGCGCGCCGGGCCATGGGCATGGAGATCTATCCGCTGGACCAACCGGACCTGCGCCGGATCCTGGCCGACGCGGCCATGTCCGGGAAGATGGTGTGCCTGGTGAGTGATCGCGACCTCTCGGCCCGGGGGCTGCGGATCCCCTGGCCCGGTGGGGGCGAGATCGGCGTGCCCCCGGGACCCGCCCTGGTGGCCCTGCGGACGGGCGCCGATCTGAGAGTCGCGACCACCCGGTTCGAGGGAGAGCGCCTCCGGCTGGAGATCTCCGACCCCGTCCGCGGCAACACCGCGGAGGAGCTGATGGGCGGTGTGGTGGACCGGTTCGCCAAGGCGGTGCGGCAATCGCCCGAGAACTGGCTGATGCTGCGCCGGGTCTTCTCATGAGCCTCCGCGTGGTGCTGGTGTGCCCCTACTCCCTCGATCAGCCCGGGGGAGTGGCCACCCACGTCCTCAGCCTCGCGCGGTGGCTGCAGGAGGACGGGCACCGCCCCCTGGTGTTGGCGCCCGGGGAACAGGCAGGGGAGTGGGGCGTCCCCGTGACCCTGCTCGGCGCGCCGCGCGCATTCCGGTTCAACGGGTCCGTTGCGCGCCTCGCGGTGCGCCCCTCGCAGGCTCGGCGGGCGATCGCCGCCGCCGCGGACGCCGACGTCGTCCACGTCCACGAGCCCCTGACGCCGGGGATCGGATTCGCGTCAGCGCGGGCGGCCCGGCACCTGGTGGTCACCCATCACGCGTCGTTCGATCCCGGCCTCCTCACACCCCTCCTGCGGCTCCGCGCAACCCGCCTGCCCGCACGGGTCTCGATCGCCGTCTCCACCGCGGCCGCGCGCACCGCGACGTCGGTCACGGGCGTGATTCCCGACATCATCCCCAACGCCATCAACGCACCCGCCCTTCCCGCGGGCGGCTCCGCGGCGCGCGGGGCGACGCCGGTGGTGGCCTTCGTCGGCAGGCTCGACGAGCCACGAAAGGGGTACCCACTCTTCGAGGCGGTCGCCCGCAGCCTTCCGGAGGCGACCTTCGTCGCCGTCGGCCCGGGCGGACGGGGCTCGGGCCACGTGCGCGAACTGGGGCAGCTCGACGAGGACGCCAAGACGCGCGTCCTGCATTCCGCCTCCGTGCTGATGGCACCCAACCGGTTCGGGGAGTCGTTCGGGCTCATCCTGGTGGAGGCTCTGGCGCACGGGTGCGCGGTGGTGGCCAGCGACCTCCCAGCCTTCCGCGCCGTCGTCGACGACCCGGCGGCCATGTCCTGGTTTCCCGTCGACGACGTCGCCGCCGCCCGCGACGCCCTGCAGCGGCGGCTCGCGGAGCCCGTCGACCCGTCAGCCGCCCGGGCGCTGGCGGAGCCCTACACCTGGCCCCGGGTCGGCCCGAGGGTGCTGGAGGCCTACGAGAGCGCGTTGCGCCGACCGGCGCCCCCGTCGCTGACGTAGGCTGAGGATGTGCAGAGCTCGCCCCCGGTCCCGGTTCCCCAGTGGGACACCGAAGCCGTGCTCACCGTGCCCAATGCCTTGTCGTTCATCCGTCTGCTCGGGATCCCGCTGTTCTGCTGGCTCATCCTCGCAGGCCACGACGCCGCCGCCGTCATCATGCTGGCCGTCTTCGCCGTCACGGACTGGTTCGACGGCTACCTGGCCAGGGCGCTGAGGCAGCGGAGCCGGCTCGGCACCCGGCTGGACCCGATCGCGGACCGGCTGTACATCCTGGCGGCCGTCGTGGTTCTCCTCCTACGTGGCATCGTCCCCTGGTGGTTCGTCGTGGCCCTCGTGGCGCGGGACCTGATGCTCGCCGCCCTCGTGCCGGTCCTCCGGCGTCACGGGATGCTCGCCCTCCCGGTGAACCTGATGGGCAAGGCGGGCACCATGCTGCTGCTCCTGGCCCTGCCCCTGATCCTGCTCGGCTCACCCACGTCCCTGGCCCTGGCCTGGGCCCACTACGCGGGTTGGGTGCTCGGCACGCTCGGGGCGGTGGTCTACTGGGCCGCGGGACTGCTGTACGTCCGCGAGACGGTCCGGCTCCAGAGGAGCGCTGCGTGAGGCGTCCCGACGCCAGCATGAGTCTCCTCACCGACCTGGCGGAGGGAGCCCTCGAACCCGAGTACCGGGAGCATGCATCGCGGCCGAGGAGCCCCGCACGGCTCCTCATCGCCGTGGCCCTGGTGGCGCTCCTGCTGACCCTCGCCGCGTTGCAGACCACGCGTGGGGCGGGCAGCGCCGCCACCCAGCGCGCCGAACTGCTCGACAGGGTCGCAGCCGCCCGCGCCCGGCAGGCCACGCTCACGGCTCTCTCAGCTGAACTGGAGGCCGAGGTGCGCGAACTCGGCGACAGCGCATTGGGCGATCCCCTCGAGCGCCAGCGCCTCGCCGAGGCGGAACTGGCGGCCGGGAATGTACCCGTGGCGGGCCCCGGCATCGTGATCACCGTCGACGATGCGGAGGACGCCACGCAGGCCAAGGGGCTGGTGCTCGACAGCGACCTCAGCCGGCTCGTCAACGGGCTCTGGGCCGCCGGCGCCGAGGCCGTGGCCGTCAACGGCAGGCGCCTGAGCGCGCTGACCCCCATCCGTGCTGCCGGCGCCGCCATCACCGTGGACTTCGTGTCCCTCAGCCCTCCCTACCGGGTGGAGGCCATCGGGGACCAGAGGACCATGCAGGCACGCTTCAACGAGTCCGCATCGGCCGCATGGTGGCAGTTCCTCACCATGAACTACGGGCTGTCCATGCACATCGAACAGCCCGACGACGACCTCATCCTCCCCGCCGACCCCGGCATGGCGCTCCGCTACGCCACGACCGACTGACCAGAAGGACTTCACCGACGTGTTCGCCATCCTGGGCCTGATCGCCGGCGTGGTCGTGGGGCTGCTGTTGCAGCCGTCACTACCGCCGGTGCTCGCGCCGTACCTGCCCATCGCCATCGTGGCGGCCTTCGACGCCATCCTGGGCGCCACCCGGGCCTATCTGGACGGGATCTTCTCGGATCGCGTGTTCCTGGTGTCCTTCCTCTCGAACGTGGTCATCGCGGGTCTCATCGTGTTCGTGGGCGATCAGATCGGCGTCGGATCCCAGCTGTCGACCGGCGTGGTGGTGGTGTTGGGCATCCGCATCTTCACCAACGCCGCCGCGATCCGGCGGGCGCTGCTGCATGCCTGACACGCCACGCCGCGCCTCCGGGGCTCGGCCCGGGGGCGGACTGCTGCGCGCCTTCCTGCGGCCGAGCCGCGGCCAGTTCACCGTGGGTCTGGCGCTGTTCCTCACCGCGTTCATCGTCGTGGTCACCCTCAGGTCCCAGGCCAATCAGCCCGAGTTCGCCAACGTCCGACAGGCGGACCTCATCCAGCTGCTGGACAACGTCACGGTGGAGACCCGCAGGCTGGAGGAGGAGGTCCGGAGCCTGGAGCAGGCGCGAACCGAACTGCTGAGCGGTGTGGACCGCGACGAGGCGGCGCGCGAGGAGGCGGAACGTCGCCTCGAGCAGGCTCAGATCATCGCGGGCACCGTGCCGGTGTCCGGGCCGGGCATCCGGATCGAGATCCAGGACCCGGAGGGGCGCGTCAGCGCCGAACTCGTCCTCGATGCCGTCGAGGAGCTGCGCGACGCCGGTGCCGAGGTCATCGAGATCAACGACATGGTGCGCCTCGTCATGCGCTCGTGGTTCGGCACCACCCCCGACGGACGGCTCACCGCGGACGACGTGGTCCTCGACGCCCCCTACGTCATCGAGGCCATCGGCGACCCGGCCACGCTGGAGGCAGGGGCACGCTTCCGGGGCGGTCTGGTCAGTGAGGTGGAGGGCGAACGGGTGGGTGGACAGGTCCGGATCACCCAGATCGACGAGGTGGACATCAGCTCGGTCGCCGCCGTCTCCGACAACGAGTTCGCCAGACCTCGCTAACGCAGTTGATAGCGGGTGATAGGTTTCGTCAGGTAGCGTTGTTGTCCTATCGCGCCCCGTCGAAGACTCAGGAGGCTCCAGCATGAAGTGCCGACAGTGTGGCTCCGTCAGCCCGGCGGAGGCGCGGTTCTGCAGTGTCTGCGGAACTCCTCTGACCGATCCCACCGGGGACACCACCACGATGACCCCGTTCAGCGGGGAGGATCGCCCCGCCGTCGAGTTGACGGAGCAGGAGCTGGCAGAGGTCAAGAGGCTCGCTGCGGGCAACGCGCTGCTCGTCGTCAACCGGGGCCCCGGAGACTCGAGCCGTTTCCTCATCGACAGCGACATCACCAACGTGGGCCGCCATGCCGAATCCGACATCTTCCTCGACGACATCACCGTGTCGCGCCACCACGCCAAGTTCGTGCGGAGCGGCGGAAAGCTGTACCTGGAGGATCTCGGCAGTCTCAACGGGACCTACGTCAACCGCACGCTGTTGGACGGGCGCACAGTGTTGCGCGAAGGCGACGAGATCCAGATCGGGAAGTACCGTGCCACGATCTCGCTGAGCGAGCCCGGTCTGAGCTGATGCCCGGCGCGGCGCGCACCATCGGCCGCGTACTGGAGATGATCCGGGCCGAGTTCCCGGAGATATCCGTATCGAAGCTGAGGTACCTCGAGGCGGAGGGCCTGATCGCCCCGGACCGTCAACAGCCATCGGGCTACCGGCGGTTCAGCCAGAACGACATCGACCGCCTCCTCTATGTCCTGCGCGCGCAACGGGACCGCTACCTTCCGCTCAAGGTCATCCGGGAGGAGCTCGACGCGCTGGACCGCGGGGAGCAGCCCGCCTCGCTGAATCCACCGGCGGATGACCAGGAGACGGAAACCGAGGCCAGGCCGCAGTCCCGCACGTCCAGCGGTCCCGGCCTGATGACCCGCCGGCAGGTGCTGAACGAGTCCGGCCTCGGAGAGGCCTCCCTCATCCAACTCGAGCGCCTCAAGATCATCCAACCCAGGCGGGGCTCGCAGCTGTTCGGCCGCGAATCGGTCGCGCTCGCAGTGGCCGCCAAGAAACTCGTGAGCTACGGCGTGGACCTGCGCCAGCTCAGGGTGATGCAACAGGCGGCGGCCATGGAGGCCGCCGTCGTCGAGCAGGCCTTGGACCAGTACCGCCGCCGCTCGGGTCCACCCCCGGATGTGGTGGTGGACCTGTACCGCGTCGTCATGCAGGCGCACGCGGCCCTCCTGCACGGACAGATTCACTGAGTAGGCTGGGCACATGATCCGCCTCGAGGTGCTCGGCATCCGCCTGATCTCCCCTGACGAGCCGCCGGTGCTGCTGCTCCAGGAAGGGGAGGGGACGCGCTGCCTGCCCATCTGGATCGGCAACATGGAGGCGGCGGCCATCGCCGGCGGCATCGAGGGCACAGATCCCCCGCGCCCCCTCACCCACGATCTCCTCGCCCAGGTCCTCACCCTGATCCCACCCGGCACGGGCCGGGTCGAGATCCGCAGCGTGGAGGAGGGCGTGTACCAGGCCGTCCTGGTCGTGGGGGACCGGGAGATCGATGCGCGCCCCAGCGACTGCGTCGCCGTCGCCGTGCGCCTCGGCTGGCCCATCGAGTGTCCGACCGCACTCATGGATCAAGTCGGGGTTGAGGTTGAGGCCGCCCAGACCGACGAGGTGGAGGCATTCAAGGCCTTCCTCGACAGCGTCAACGCGGACGACTTCGACAGTGAATAAGCCGTTGTCAGCAGCGAATAGGTGCCAGTCGGACGCGCGGGCACACTCACCGGCGGCCGAAGCCCCGCCAACTTTCTGTCGCCGGCTCGGGCGTGTCGTGGCTGCACCTGAGCCAGGGCCGTTAGCGTCAGCTCTGTCGATCAGCCGCCATCGAAGTGAGGGAACGTGACCGAGACGCCCGAGGCCGAGCCGCTGCAAGCCCTGCTGTTCGACGGCGAGTTCACCCCCGTCCCCAATGACACCGGGTACCGGGGCCCCGTCGCGCATCGTGTGGCCGGCATCACCTACCGCCAGTTGGACTACTGGGCGCGCACGGGGCTGGTGGTCCCGTCGATCCGCAACGCGGAGGGCTCCGGCACGCAGCGGCTCTACTCGTTCCGTGACATCCTCCTGCTCAGAGTGGTCAAGCGCTTCCTCGACATCGGGATCTCACTGCATCAGATCCGCGTGGCCATCGACCACCTGCGGGCCCGGGGGATCGACGACCTCACGGAACTCACCCTCGTCAGCGACGGGTTCAGCGTCTACGAGGTGACATCGGCCAACGAACTGTTCGACCTCAGCCGCGGCGGCCAGGGGATGTTCATGATCTCGGTCAGCAGCGTGTGGCGTGAGCTGGAGGGCACGCTGGCGTCGCTGCCCGGTGAGCGCACCGTCGGCGTCCAGGACGGCACCGGAGGCGCGGACCCGTCGGATGAGCTCGCCGCCAGGCGCCGTACCCGGGCGGTGTAGCCACCCCGCCGAGCCGCGTCCGCCGGTAAGGTCGACGACGTGAAGGACTGGATCGAGAAGGTAACGGCCCACCCCGTCGTCGCGCACGCCATGGCGGCCAACGACCGCTACACCACGCGCCTCGGGCCGCAGTTCGCCGCTGCCGTCACCTATTTCTCGGTGTTGTCGATGGTGCCGATCCTCATGTTCGCCTTCTCGATGCTCGGTCTGACGTTGACGGTGCTCCGCCCGGACCTGCTGGAAGGCATCAAGGCCACGATCGACGGTCAGCTGGGCGCATCCAGCCTCTCCGAGAGCCTGGGGAAGGTCGTGGACCATGCCTTCAGCAACTGGGCGTCGGTCGGCGCGGTGGCCATCCTCACGGCCGCCTATTCGGGGTCCAACTGGGTGGGCAATCTCAAGCGCGCCGTGCGGGTCATGTGGTCGGAGAAATTCTCCGACGCCTCGGAGAAGGGCAACTTCTTCGTCGAACTGGGCCTCAACCTCCTCACGTTCGTCGGCCTGCTGGCATGCGTGGGGCTGAGCCTCGGCGTGTCCACGGTCGGCGGCGGATTCTCCAGGCAGGTCATCGAGTGGCTGGGCTGGAGCCATCTCCCCGGCATCGGCTTCGTGTTCCAGGCCGTGGGGCTGGTGCTCACCCTGCTGGCCAGCTGGATCCTGGTGGCGTTCCTGTTCATCGTGATGCCTCGGGAGAAGGCCAAGACCCGCCCCTGGCTGATCGGCACCATCATCGGAGCGGTGCTCATCACCGTCCTGCAGCAGGTGGCCGGACGCCTCGTCGGCCTGTTCTCGGACAACCCGGCCGCATCCATCTTCGGCCCGGTGATCGTGCTGATGCTGGTGTTCAACCTCCTCGCCACCATCATCCTCATGTCGGCCGCCTGGGTGGGCACGAATGAGATCTGGGCCGCCCTCCTCACCAAGAAGCAGGCGGACCGGGCCGCAGGTGTGCCACACCTCACCGGCATCGACCTGGACGGTGAACCGGCCCAGGCAGCCCTTCCGCCCACCCGCTACGCCGCCACGCGGAGCCTCGACGACCTGCGGCGCGCGGATCCTGTGACACCGCCGGCCGCGGACCCGGGCCGCACGGTGCGCGAGGATGTGGCGGCGCGCAGCGTGAAGATCGGCACCGGCGTGGGATACGGCGTGGGCGCCGCCACCGGCCTCGGCCTCGGCGCGCTCCTGGCGGGGCTGGTCCGATGGCTCAGCACCCGGAGGGGCTGAACTCCACCACCACCGCGCCGCTCGCCGGCACCACGACGCTGCGCTCACCCGCCGGGAAACTCAGCAGGTAGGTGCCCGCGGCCGACGCCGTGCGCGCGCTGAGCCGGATCCGGTGGGGAGATCGGGCCCGCCACTCCAGGTCGACCGACAGCCCCGGCCGCGCCACCAGGCCCGAGACCGCGCCGTCGTCGAGATGTGGCGGGAGGGCCGGCAGCAGGTCGAGGCGGCCTGGGCGGTGGCTCTGCAGCAGGGCCTCGACGAAGGCGCCGAGAAATCCCAGGTTCCCGTCGATCTGGAAGGGGGGGTGGGCGGCGAACAGGTTGGGATACAGGCCGCCGCGCTGGCCCGAGCCACCCGCGTCCTCCGCAGGCCGCAGGACCATGGTCAGCAGCCGGCCCACGCCCTCCCCGTCGCCGAGCCTGGCGCGCAGTGCGATCTTCCAGGCCAGGGACCAGCCCGTGGAATCGTCGCCGCGAGCCTCGAGTGTCGCGGCGAGGGCCCCGGTCAGCGATCCCGGCTCGTCGTCGCCGGGGAACCAGGGGAACAGATGGGAGAGGTGCCGATGCCGCGGCTCCTTCTGCGTCCGGTCCTCGCCCCACTCGGCGACGGTGCCGTCGGGCGACAGGCGTGGCCCGGGGATGCGTGCGGCCATGTCGAGCGCCTCCGCGCCGATCGCGTCGTCGGGCGCGGACGTCGCGGCGATCTGGGCTGCCAACAGCAGCACGTCACGGGCCAGGGCCCGGTCCATCGCCGAGGATCGGGTGAGGGAGGCCGGCCGGCCCCGATGGACGAAGCGGTTCTCCGGCGACGTGGAGGGCTCGGTGTGCGCCACGCCGTCGTCGTCCACGATCAGCCAGTCCAGCAGGAACTGCGCGGCACCGCGAACGATCGGCCAGAAGCGACGGAGGGTGGCGGGGTCCATGGCGCCGAACCGGCGCTGCTCGTCGAACTGGCGCACCAGCCAGGCCCCGCCCATGGGCCACTGGGCCCACGAGGCGTCCCCGGTGGTGGGCAGCGAGTAGGCCCAGGCGTCGGTGTTGTGGTGGGCCACCCACCCGCGGGCGCCGTAGAGCCGACGGGCCGTGTCCGCACCGCGTTCGGCCAGCGCCTCCAGGAGCACGAGCAGGGCACGGTGCGGGCGGGAGGCACCCGTCGGCTCGGCTCCCCAGTAGTTCATCGGCAGGTTGATGTTGAGCGTGTAGGCCGAGGACCAGGGAGGCTGGAGCTCGACGTTCCAGACCCCCTGCAGAGTGGCAGGCAGGCCATCCTCGCGACTACTGCTGAGCAGCAGGTAGCGCCCGTACTCCACGAGGAGTGCCACGAGCCCGGGATCCCGCGCGGCCACGTCGCCCCCGGTGACGGCCCGCTGCACGCGGAGGTCCGGATCCTCGCAGTCTCCGTCGACCGTCGCCGCGGCGCCCAGCCGCAGGCTGAAGCCGGCCGACTGCCGGGTGTGCGCGGCCGTGTGGCGATCCAGCGCGGCCCGGGCCTCCGTCGCGACCCGCTCACCAGCGCGGGCCAAGGCCTCCTCGACGGGCGCCTGGGGCAGGGACGACGAGGTGAAGGTGGTCTCCACCGCGAGCACGACGCTGGTGGAGGTCGCCGCCCGGATCCACAGACCCGCCGGGTCCGCCTCCACCAGGCCGTCCGAGGCGACCGCGAGCCTCAGCACGACGTGCAGCGGATCCACCCCCGGGACCTCCCACGACAGCGGCGGGCAGGTCGGCTCGTGCGCCGGGGCAACGTCGGCGGGGAGCGCGGCGACGACGCTCAGCTGCCCATGATCAATCACCAGCGACACGCGGCGCAGCGGCGTGGTCAGGCGCACGTGTAGGTCGGCGGGGGCCGACGAGCGCACGGTGTGGACCAGCACGTCGTCGTCGAGACACGTGGCCGTGGACATGTCCCACGTCACGGCAAGGGTCTCGAGGGTCGCCGTGTGGACGCCGGCGGTCAGGTCCAGGGAACGGGTCACCGTGGCGGACGAGGCCCCGACGAGGCGGACCTCCAGGTCTCCGACGGGGAGGAAGGCCTGTGCGTAGCCGTGCTGCAGGGGGCGCAGCGCCTCCTCGGCCGCTGCCGGGTCGTCCGCCGCCAGGAACGCCCGGGCACGAGCCAACGCGTCCGCAGCGGCCTGGGGGTCGACGAGGTCGCGAAGCGCAGATCCCGAGCCGCCGGACCACGCCGTCACCTCGTTGAGGCCGATGTGCACGCAGCCCTCCGCCACGCCCACCATGGCACCGATCCGTCCGTTGCCCAGCGGCAGCCTGTCGAGCCAGGACCGGGACGGGCGGTGATAGGTCAGCCGGGTCACGACGGACCCCCTGCGTGCCGGGCCTCGAGCCGGATCACGGCCACGTCACCGGCGGCCAGCTCCAGCGCCCCGTCCACCGCACTCTTCCCGAGCAGATCGACGCCGGTGGCGGAGACCACCCTCGGCTCGGGTGAGTGGTTGATCGCGAACAGGTAGCGTCCGGTGCCGGCGCGCCGGTGCACGAGCTCGAGGCCGTCGAATCGGCTGACGGGAACGTCGGCCTCCGTCAGCATGCGCGTGAGGTGGGCGCGCAGCGCCGCGTCGTCGAGGCGGGTGGACAGGTAGTGCACCCGCCCACCGCCCGGCAGGCTCCGTCGGGTGATGGCGGGGGCGCCCGGACCGATCACCGGGTGGGCGTCCGCGGTGTAGCTGGCCACCGCGTCGGCCTCCCCGAGATGGAGCACCTCGGTCCAGGAGGAGCCGGCTGAGCCGTCGGACAGCGTGACCAGGCGCCCTGCGGGCAGGGGGATGTGCTCCTCGACGCGGATCCCGGCAAGGTCCGCGAACGCGCCCGAGTAGCTGCCCTGGTGCACGTGCAGGTGCTCGTCGGTCGATCCGGCGAAGTGCCACACGGCCAGGTTGCCGCCGCCGTCGACGAATCCGGTGAAGGCGTCCGCCTGCGCGTCGCTGACCGCGAGCAGGCTGGGGATGAGGATCAGGTCGTAGCGGGACAGGTCACCCTCCGGGGAGACCACATCGGCGACCACCCCCAACTCCCACAGTGCGGTATGCAGGCGCCGGACAGCAGGCAGGAAGCCCACGTCGGCCGACGGCATCGCCGGGGTGTCGGCGGACCACCAGGCGTCTGCGCTCCAGACGATGGCCACTCTCGTCTCGTGCACCGGACCGTCCTCGGGAGCAGCCACCGCCTCCGCGATGGATCCCATCTCAGCCCCGAGGGTCGCGATCTCGCGGAAGATCCGGCTGTCGGGGCCGGCGTGGGGGACCATGGCGGAGTGGAAGAACTCCGCTCCGGTAAGAGGGGCGCGCCACTGGAAGAACAGCGACCCCATGGCGCCGCGGGCCAGGTACTGGTAGGTGTTGCGCCGCATCCGGCCAGGTTCCTTGGGCAGCATGCGTCCGCCCTCGTAGTCATAGATGAGGCTGGTGGACTGTTCCATGAGAAGCCAGGGCCGCCCCCCGGCGAACGATCGGGCCAGGTCGGCGCCGAACGCCACGTGGATCTCGCCCGCGGGTCCCGCGTCGTCGAGATAGTGGTCGATGGAGACCACATCGATCTCGCGAGCGAACGCCCACTGGTCGTAGTGGTTCCAGGTGGGAAGCATGAAATTGGTGGTGATGGGCACGCCGGGGGAGGCCTCGCGGACCGCGGCCACCTGGTCGCGGAGGCAGTCCAGCAGCACGTCGGCGCTGAATCGCTTGAAGTCCAGGACGTGGCCGGGGTTGGCCAGGTACTGGGTGCGCTGCGGTGCATGGACGTCGCGCCAGTCGCCGTAGACCTGGGACCAGAACGGCGTGTTCCAGGCCGCGTTCAGGGCGTGGAGGTGCGCATACCGGGCCCGCAGCCACACCCGGAAGGCCTCGTCGGTCTCCGGCCCGTAGGACACGGTGCCGTACTCGTTGTGCAGGTGCCACATCACCAGCCCGGGGTGACGCCCGTAGCGCTCGGCCAGCGCGCGCGTGATCCGGATCGCCGCCGCGCGATAGGCGGGCGCGGCGGGGTTGTAGGTGTCGCGGCTTCCGTGGAGGAGGCGCACACCATCGGCGGTCACCGGAAGCGCCTCGGGGTGGAGGCGCGAGAACCAGGGCGGGGGAGAGGCGGTGGGGGTGGCCAGGATCACGCTGACGCCGGCAGCGTGCAGGCGGTCCATCGCGTCGTCGAGCCACCCGAAGGTGAAATGGCCGGGCGTCGGCTCCAGCGAGGACCAGGCGAACACCCCTACGGTCGCGGTGTTCACGCGGGCTTCACGCATGAGGCCCAGGTCCTCGTCGAGGACGGTGCGGGGCCACTGCTCAGGGTTGTAGTCACCGCCGAACCACACCCCTGGCGACCTCAGTGATCGAAACGGTTCGATTATCTGCACGCGGTCAGACTACACGCGCGGACCCTCGGCAGTGGCGCCCGGCCGTGGTCGGCGCGACGCGGCTCATCAGGGACGGGCAGCGTCGCGCCGCACGATCAGTGCGCGATGGCAGCGGCAGGGAAGTCCTGGCCGATGGCGGCGAGAAGCTCGGCGTACCAGTCCTGGTTGATGTCGAACGGCTTGCCGCCCTTGATCCGGTCGAAGGCGATCGCGCTCAGCACGTCACCGTTCTCCTCATCGTGACCGATGACACCCGGCTCGCCCTTGAGGGCGCAGTCCACGGCGAGATCGGTGCACTCCTTGATGAGCGCCAGGTCGGCGTCGTTGGCCGCGGCCGAGCGGGAGAAGTATCCGGACTTCTGGATCATCACCTTCTCACTTCACGTGACCGAAGGGGTCACGCGGAACCTCCTCGCCCGCGGCCTCCATCTCCGCCACGATGGCGTCGAGCCCTGCGCCCTCCGAGAGGAAGATCGTCACGTTGCCGACCGTATCCATGACGGAGCCGAGGCGCTCGGCCTCCTTAGCCAGGTCGATGACGCCCTCCGGCACGTACACGCCGTGCACGTCCCACGCCTCCCGGGAGAGGCCGATCTCCGGCAGCCACTCCTGCGTGTCGAGCCACTTGCGGTACTCGGCCGCCGTCGCCGCCGTCAACCATCCACAGTGTCGCCCCATGACTTCGTGGACGATGAGCATGCGTGAGCCGGAGTTGTGCTCCGCGACGATGTTCTTGGCGAAGATCGCACCCTGCTCAGCGGCTGTCCACGCGCCGAGCGACTGCCTGATCGGAATCACGTCGTTGTCGATGGTCTTGGGCAGGCCCACGACGGTCAGTCCGTAGTCGTGCTCGGCCAGGTAGGCGGCCAGATCGGCGGCGGTGGTGTTGGTGTCGTCGCCTCCGATGGTGTGCAGGACATCGACGCCGTCGGCGACGAGGCGGTCGGCGGCCACCTGGAGGGGATTGGCGCCCTTCTCGACCAGGCCTCGCTTGACCAGATCCTTGGCGTTGGTGAGCTTGACCCGGGAGTTGCCCACCGGCGACCCGCCGAACCTGTGCAGCAGCGCGGCGTTGGCGCGCACCGTGTCGTCGACGACGAGGAAGTCGCCCTTGAGGAGACCCTGGTACCCGTGACGGTAGGCAATGATCTCGACCTCAGGCGCCACAGCCGTGTACCGCTCGATCAGTCCGCCGATGGCGGAGGAAAGGCAGGGGGCGAATCCGCCGGCCGTGAGGATGGCTACCTTCTTGACCATGAGTGTCCTTTCGTGAAATCTGTGACGCTCAGCGCGTCGGCTCCAGCCTATTGCACCCTCCGGGAGGGGGCGCCCCTGGGCCCGCGATGTCCGGGGGGCCGCCGAGTTGTCCACAACCTGGGGGGACGTGACCCCCGGGCTTGGCACGATGGCGCCATGAGAGTCGAGCACGATCAGCGGGGGATTAGCGGGTCGGTACAGGCCGTGGTCCTGCTTCCCGTCACCATCGGGGTCTTCCTGAGCCTTCTGCAGTGGTCGCTGCAGTACTGGGGGGAGGCCACCGCCCTGGCTGCCGCCCAGCAGGGCGCAGCCGTCGCCGCGGCCTTCGGCGGATCGCGCGCCGACGGCGAGAGGGAGGCCGCCGGGGTCGCGGCGAACGGGGCGCTGACCGGGGTCCGGGTGAGCGTTGAGCGCGGTGGGAGGGTGACCACCGCCACCGTGAGCGGCCGGACGGTGACCGTCGTCTGGCCGAGGGAGGTGGCCAGGACGGTTATGGTGACCACCGAACGGGTGACCGGCTCATGAACCCGAAGCGGGATCAGCGAGGCCTGGCCCCCTCCATCGAGGCGGTGGTGATCCTGCCTGTGCTCGTGCTGTTCATCGGTCTCCTCATCACGCTGGCCAGGGTCGCCATCGCGGACCAGAGCGTGGGCGACGCCGCGGCCGCCGCCGCGCGCGCGGCGTCGATCGAGCGCAGTCCCGCCCTGGCCCACAGGTCCGCTGAGGAGGCGGCCCGCCAGGCGCTGGCGCAGCGCACCGTGCCGTGCCGGCGCACGGAGGTGGGGGTCGACGCGTCCGGGGTGGCACGGAGGCTCGGGGAGCGGGCGACGGTGAGTGTCGACGTGCTCTGCGTGGTCGAACTGCGTGACGTGTCTCTGCCCTACATCCCGGGGCAGGTAGAGGTCTCCGCCGTCCGCACCTCTCCCGTAGACCCCTACAGGGGCCGCTAAGGTGAGGGCCATGACCAGTACGAAGCTACGCCGCCTCGGCCAGTTCTCCGTGAGCTCGATCGGCCTGGGCGCGATGCCGTTCTCGATGAGCGACAAGCCGTCGAAGCCCTCCGAGGACCAGGCGCTCGCCACGGTGCATGCCGCCCTCGACGCCGGCATCACCCTCATCGACACCGCGGACATCTACGCTCCCACCTGGGATTCGATGGGGCACAACGAGCGGCTCGTGGCCAAGGCGCTGCGCAGCTACGACGGCGACGTCAGCAACGTCGTCGTCGCCACCAAGGCCGGCATTACGCGGAGCGAGGGAGAGGGATGGGGGCGCAACTCGGCGCCGGACTATCTGCGCCGCCGTCTGGAGTCCGCCCTCTCCACCTTGGGCGTCGACACGCTGGACCTGTTCTACCTGCACCGGCCTGACCGCACGCGCGTGTACGCCACTGTCATGGAGACCTTCGCCGCCTTCAAGGCCGAGGGCCTGATCGCGGAGATCGGCATCTCGAACGCCAATGTGGAGGAGATCCAGATCGCCGTCGATGTCCTCGGCGACGGCGAGCTCGCGGCGGTGCAGAACGAGTTCTCGCCTAAGTTCAACCATACGAGCAAGATGGAGCTGGACTACTGCGCCCAGCGCGGCATCGCGTTTCTCCCGTGGTCGCCACTGGGCGGCACGGGCGGCGGCGCCGCCACCGTGGGCAGGCGGTTCCCGATCCTCGCAGAGATCGCATCCGGGCACGGCGTCTCGCCGCAGCAGGTCACTCTGGCGTGGGAGCTCGCGCTGGGGGACCACGTGGTCGTGATCCCGGGCGCCTCCCGGCCAGAGTCCATCAGAGACTCCGCGCTGGCCATGGACCTCGACCTGGGGGCCGACGAAGTGGAGGCCATCTCCGCCGCCGTGCTGTGAGGCTTCGGTAGCCTGAGCCCATGGCCCAGTACTTCGACGTTCATCCGGACAACCCGCAGCCCAGATCGCTGGCGCAGGTCGCCCGGATCCTGGAGCAGGGTGGCCTCATCGCCTATCCCACGGACTCGTGCTTCGCGCTCGGATGTGCCCTCGGCAACGCCGCGGGCATCGAACGCATCAGGCGGATCCGCGACCTCGACGACAAGCACCACTTCACCCTCGTGGTGGACAGCTTCGCCAAGCTCGGGGCCTACGTGGAGATGGACAACTGGATCTTCCGAGCGGTGAAGGCGGCCACGCCCGGCCCCTTCACCTTCATCCTCAAGGCCTCACGCGAGGTTCCTAAGATGATGCAGCATCCGAAGAAGCGCACGGTCGGCGTGCGGATTCCGGACCATCGCACCACATTGGCGCTACTGGAGACGGTAGGGGCGCCGTTGCTGTCCTCGACGCTGCTCCTGCCCGGCCACGAGGAGTCCCTCACGGACGGCTGGACCATCAAGGAGCTCCTGGATCACCAGATCGATGCCGTGCTCGACTCAGGGGACTGCGGGGTGGAGCCCACCACCGTCGTCGACCTGAGCGGCGACGAGCCCGTGATCGCCCGTCTTGGTGCCGGGGACCCGTCGCCGTTCGAGTGACCGGGCCCGTCCTCAGCGGCGCCCGCCGCCCAGCAGCCCGCCCAGGATGTCACCGAGGATCCCGCCACCGAGGCCGCCCGGCTGCGCCTGCTGATGGGTTCCGGTGGGCTGGGACTGGGGCACGGGCATCCGGAGCACACCGTCGTCAGCCTGACCGGAGGTCGGCACGCGGAACTGCGGCTGCCCGCCCTGACCGGTCTGCGGCGCGGGTGCCTGAGGAGCGGCCGGACCGCCGCCGAGGATCTGGCCCAGGATGTCACCGAGGCCGCCGCCGGTAGGGGACTGCGGCGCCTGCCCCTGCGCCTCGTCGCGTCCCATCAGCTTGCCCGCCAACCACGACATGACGATCGGGGCAAGAATCGGCAGCAGCTTCTGAATCAGCGCGTTGCCGCCGCCCAGCCCACCTAGCTGGTTGACCACCTGGTCCTCGTTGGGCCCGAACACGTGGTGGGTGATCTTCGCCCCGTCATCGGGATCCACGTCGTCGACGTTGATGCCTCCGTCGAGAAGCTGCGGGTCGTGCTGCTGGATCGCGCCCCTGAGTGATGCCTCACCTGCGGGGTCCTGCGCGTTGGCACCCATACCCATGAGGAGTGCGGGCAGGGCGTTGCGGGCGGCGGCCTCGACCTCCTCGGGGCTCGCCCCCACCCGCTGCGCGAGCTGATCGATGGGAAGGGTGGACAGCAGCTCGTCGTAATCGAACATCGGTGACTCCTTGTCAGACGCGGCGCTCGGAGTGCGCTTCGAATCCACGCTAGGCGACGGCGCGGCCGCACGTCGCCGTTTCCCCCAATCACCCCGAGTCAGGCCTCCCGAGTGAGCCGGTGGACCCTGAACAGGCACGCGTACTCTGCGCCGATCGCCTGCCCCTGCTGTCCGAGCATCCCGGGGATGAACTCGCGGGGCGCCGGGTGGCCGGGGATGTCGGCGAGATACGCACCATGGGCCTCCAGGGAGCGAACGCCCGCATCCACGTCGTCGGCGGTCAGGACGGCGCCGTGCGTGGGGGAGTTGTCCGCCGCCACGAGCAGCCAGGTGGTGGCCCACTTCGCCAGCCCTTCGTCGCGGGCCAGCTCGGGGTGGACCCAGGTGTTGTCCGCGTCGCGGACGGCGTCGAGGGTGACCAGGCCGGCCACCCGGTGGTCCGCCTGGTTGAGGCCCCAGCCCACCTCGACATCCCAGGCGCTGGTGACGACCGCGTCGGGTTTGAACTCCCGGATCCTCCTGGCCACGTCGCGGCGGAGGTGGAGCGAGTAGACCAGCATGCCGTCGGGGTGGTCGAGGATCTCCAGGTCCTTCACGCCCACCTCGTCGCAGGCCGCCCGCTGCTCCAGTGCCCGCAGTGAGCCCACCTCCGACGGGGGACGCTGCATGCCCGCCTCGCCCGAGGTGAGGAGGAGGTATGCCACCTCGGCGCCCTGGGTCACCCAGCGGTGGACACAGGCCGACAGGCCGTACTCGACGTCGTCGGGGTGCGCCACGACGCACAGGATGCGCTTGAATCCCTCGTCAGGGAGGATTTCGAGGGTTGGACGGGCTGATTCTGCCATCGTCACGGTTCCTTCGTGTCAGGAGGCGCGGCGTCACCGGCCAGGGCATCCACCACACGCAGGACCAGCTCACGGGGAAGCGGTCTGTTCAGCGGGAACCACAGGGTGCCCTTCCCGCGGACGAAGGGGGCGAGCTCGGCCTGGAGATCCGGGTCCGCCGGAACCGGGTAGACGGCCACGTGATCCCTCCAGCCTGAGACGAACACCCTCGCGCGCCCCTTGACGGGCTTGTAGCCGACGATGCCGTAGCTGAACACCTCGTCGGCGTGGGGGAGCGCGTTGCGCACGAGGTCGCGGAGTTCGTCGAACATGGGCCGGGCGGCCGGCGGGACGGACGCCACGTACTGGTCCACCGTCGTTGCCTTCGGCGTCGTCGCACTGGACAGGGCATAGCTCGCCTCGAGCATGTCCCGGAGAACCTCGGGGTCTACGTCGGCGAGCTTGTTGAGGTACAGGCAGGAGACGCTGCTTTTGTGCTTACCCAGCCGCGCCAGGTGACCCCCGTAGCGGTCGAAGCCCTCGTTGACGTACATGGTCAGCGTGGCCGTGCGCGGGCTGAAGGCCAGCCTCGGCATGTCGCCCTCGCGTCCGGTGCCGTAGCGGTAATGCTGTGTGCCGAAGCCGATGATGCTGGGCCCCCACATGATCGGCGGCTCACCGGTGATCTCGCGCATCATGCGGATCAGTTCTCCAGATTCGTTCCTGCGCCCCTCGGGGACCGTGGCGAGGAATTCCTCCACCTGCACCGAGGGGGGCCGCGTCGCGTTGTCGTCGGGCACACGCCCACTGTCAGTGCTGGGATCGATCTCTGTCAAGGTCCCAGTAGCCGCATCGGTGGAATTCATCAACGGACCCGTGCCGCGAACCGGCGAAGGCCTCCACAGCGCACGACGCGGCGACTTCCGCATCGTGACCATCGTGGCCATCGGCCACCGATCCGACCTCTACAGGAGTAATGAGCCACCCCCGCGCGGCTGTTGAGAGCGTTCAGGCGGTTCGTGACTCGACAGTGTCAGCCCGTCCGTTGTGGGGACATGTCTCGTCGAGCTCGAGGGTCGCTCCGCCTCAGACGCGGGATCCAACCCGAGCCTCCACCGCGGAGACGGTCCCCCAGTGCCGCCCCCCACGCTCAACCCGGTCCTAGGCCACCACCACTACCGGCACTCCTCCGCGGACAAGGCCACCGCCCACCTCCAGGTGATGAACCTTCCAGACGCGGAAACGCGCCCCCAGTGGCACCCCGTGCTCCACCCGCTGAGCGTGGACTCCCGCACTGGCGTCCCGCCACCGCGGACACCCTCGATGACAGCGGCCATCACCACCGCGGCGCCGATGCAGAACCCGACGACTTATCCGTCCGCGCGGCGGCTTCTAGTGTCATTGAATCACCCCGGCGTGTCCGGAGACTCGGATCCTTGGGAAGGATGGAGTCATGCCAGGAAACACATCGAAGAGGTACCCGGCTGAGCTGAAGGCTCGGGCGGTGCGGATGTATCACGAGATCAGACCCGACCACGACAGGGACACCGCTGCGATGACCAAGGTCGCGCACCTGTTGGGGATCGGGGACTGTACGTTTTCCGGTGTAACTCCGATGTAGGAGGTACCCGATGAGGATGCAGGTTGAGCCGGTCGCTGAGGCGGTCGTGATGGAGGTCGAGGATCAGGTGACAGCGACGGCCCCGTTGGTGGACAAGGACTTGGTGGCGCAGCTCGTGGGCGACGCGCAGCGGCTGGGGCTGTCAGTGGAGGGTGAGGGCGGGTTGTTAGCGCAGCTGACGAAACTGGTCCTGGAGTCGGCTTTGGAGGGCGAGATGACCGCCCATCTGGGCTATGACAAGCATCAACGCACTGAGGATGCGTCGAATGCCCGCAACGGGACCCGGTCGAAGACGGTGCTGACGAAGGCCGGCCCGGTCGAGATCGCTGTCCCTCGGGATCGGGCGGGGTCGTTCGAGCCGGTCGTGGTGGCGAAGCGGCAGCGCAGGTTGGGGGCGATCGAGGATGTGGTGTTGTCGCTGTCGGCGCGCGGTATGACCCATGGTGACATCTCGGCGCATCTGGCCGATGTGTATGGCTCTGAGGTGTCGAAGACCACGATCTCGACGATTACCGACAAGGTCCTGGACTCGATGGGCGAGTGGCAGAACCGGCCGCTGGACCCGGTGTATCCGGTGGTGTTCATCGACGCGATCCATGTGAAGGTCCGTGACGGGCAGGTCGCGAATCGGCCGATCTACGTCGCGTTGGCGGTCACTGTCGACGGGAACCGCGACATTCTGGGCCTGTGGGCCGGCGACGGCGGTGAGGGCGCGAAGTACTGGCAGCAGGTGCTCACCGAGATCAAGAACCGTGGCGTCGCCGACGTGTTGATGCTGGTGTGTGACGGGTTGAAGGGGCTGCCCGAGTCGGTGGGGAACGTGTGGCCCAAGACGATCGTGCAGACCTGTGTGGTGCACCTGATCCGCGGGTCGTTCCGTTACGCGGCGAGGCAGGACTGGGACAAGCTGGCCCGCTCTCTGCGGCCGATCTACACCGCCGACACCGTGTCCGCGGCGGAGGACCGGTTCCTGGAGTTCACCGAAGCATGGGGTGCTAAGTACCCGGCGATCGTGCGGTTGTGGGAGAACGCGTGGGCAGACTTCGTCCCGTTCCTGCAGTTCGACAAGGAGATCCGCCGGATCGTGTGTACCACCAATGCGATCGAGTCGGTCAACGCCCGGATCCGTAAGGCGGTCAGGGCCCGGGGGCACTTCCCGAACGAGCAGGCCGCGTTGAAGTGCGTCTACCTGGCAGTGATGGCGCTGGACCCCACCGGTAAGGGACGAGCGCGATGGACACAGCGTTGGAAAGGCGCCCTCAACGCGTTCGAGATCACCTTCGACGGACGGCTCTCCGCCGGCCGCCGATACTGAGAGTCAAACAACCATGAGATACACCGTTAAGTTGACAGACCCTGTCGACCTGGTCCGGGTGGGTTTACGTCGCGTTCGTCGTCGATGCCTACGCCCGCCGGATCCTCGGCTGGCGCTCCGGGCCGTCAATGACCACTCAGCTGGTCCTCGATGCCCTGGAGCAGGCCGTGTGGTCCCGTCAGCGCGATGGCCGCGACGGGTTCGATGATCTGGTCCATCACAGCGATCGCGGCTCCCAATACACCTCGATCAAGCTGTCCGAGCGGCTCGGCGAGGCGGGGATCGCCGCCTCCGTCGGGGCCGTCGGCACCAGCTATGACAACGCGTTGGCCGAGACGATCAACGGTTTGTTCAAGACCGAGCTGATCAAACCCCGAGGCCCTTGGCGCACCAGCGACGAGGTCGAGTTCGCTACCGCGGAATGGGTCGACTGGTTCAACCATCGCCGCCTCTACCAGTACTGCGGCGACATGCCACCCGTCGACCTCGAAGCCCTCTACTACGATGCAGAATCAGCCCTGCAACCAGCAGAGTTCACAACACAATGAGTCTCCGGACACGCCGGGGTGATTCACATTGACGGTAGATCTTGGCCGAGGCTCGGTTCAGGTGTCCGGGGTGGTCGCTCTCGTTCGCGGCTGTCGACGTAGTTCGCGCGTGTGACTCTCTCATGGACTGCGCTGCCCCGCCCTCCCATGCCCGACACCTCATTCGGACAAGGGGCAAGGGGGCACGTCATGAGTCAGGACATGCCACGGGTGGTGATCGGGATGGATCCGCACAAGCGGACCGCCACCATCGAGGTGATGACCGCCGACGAGACCATTGTTGGTGGAGACCAGTTCACCACCGACACCGACGGCTACACCGCGATGCTCGGCTACGGCCGGCAATGGCCCGAAAGGGTGTGGGCGGTCGAGGGCTGTGAAGGGATCGGCCGCCACATCGCGTAGCGGCTGATCGCCGACGGTGAGCCGGTGGTCGACGTCCCGGCGAAGCTGTCCGCGCGGCTCCGGTTCTACGCCACCGGGCAGGGCCGCAAGACCGACGACACCGACGCCCACTCCATCACCTTGGTCGGGGTACGCATGTCCGGGCTGCGGCCGGTGGTGGCCCACGAGCAGATCGAGATCCTGCGGCTGCTGGTCGACCGTCGCCGACGCATCGGTGAGGAACACACCGTGAAGGTGTGCCACCTGCACCAACTGTTGCTGGAACTGATCCCGGGCGGGGCGAAGAAGGACCTCTCCGGTCAAACCACCTGGGCAGCAACAAACTGACATAATGCTGCTTATCGGTCAATCCGGTTCGATCTAGTTCGCCCAGACCGCCGTTGCCCGGAATGACCTGTGACCAGGATCAGTGCCAGGCTGGCGAGCGCTGCCGTCGTCGTCAGTGCGGCGACGCCCCTGCGCAGTCCGACATGCCGGGCATCGCCGACCAGAAGGACGACAGGGAGCGTCAGCGCACCGTCACCTCGGCCAAGCCCGGATGACCTACGACTGCATCGTCGTCGGGTCCGACGGAATCCGTCGAAGCGCTGGCGACTGGACGCTGGGCTCCCACCAAGCTGGCGGATCGTGGGTCGTCGCGCTGCCCGACGGCGGGCTGGAGAGGGTGGAACTCATCACGGAGTCAGGGACACTCTGGTCCACTGCCAGGTTCTGACCCCGCTCGGGTCGAAAAAACAGATGAGCCCCTGGCGAGAGGGGCTCATCGTGGGCGATGCCGGGTTTGAACCGGCGACCTCTTCCGTGTCAGGGAAGCGCGCTACCACTGCGCCAACCGCCCGAGGTGGAGACGGGATTTGAACCCGTGTACACGGATTTGCAGTCCGTTGCCTCGCCTCTCGGCCACTCCACCAGGATGGAGCTTTACCCTCCCCGATCGGGTGGGAGAGACCTGATCTCCGAGCGGACGACGAGATTCGAACTCGCGACCCTCACCTTGGCAAGGTGATGCTCTACCAACTGAGCCACGTCCGCATGCGCTGTCTGCATCTGCCCTTGTGGGACTGCCGCAGCTGGCGCGTAGAGAACATTAGCGCACCCCCGGAGTGGACACAAATCAACGATCGGCCTGCCGTGCGTCGACGGCTGTCGCGAGCGCGCTGGGCCCGACGTGCCCGCCGGGGCGCAATCGGGTGAGGCATGATCCCGAGTACGCATGGACCTGACGCGAGTCTCGTCGCCGGTTCGCGTTCTCCCGCGGATTCCACTAGACTCCCGTTTCGCTAGGGGCGATTGGCGCAGTGGTAGCGCGCTTCGTTCACACCGAAGAGGTCGGCGGTTCGAAACCGCCATCGCCCACTCTAGATCTCCGAACTGCCATGCACCCGTGGCCCGATGAGAGAGAGTCGATGACGGCGCCGGCAATCGTGCTCGTGGCTGAGGGGCCGGATGAAGCGCCGGTCGCCAATGCTCTCACCGGCATCGCGATCGCGCTGCAGGAGGCCCGCCCAGACCTGCGCATCCACCTCGCACGTCTGGGTGGCGTGGATCCAGGCCTGGAGCAGATCGTCGCCGGTCTGGTGGCCGACGACGTGGCGGAAGCCGTCCTCGTTCCGCTGGACCTGGTCTCCGCGGCGGCGTACCCGTCCGAGTTGGACAGCTTCACCCACTCCCCTGACATCCATCTGGCCATCAGCCGGCCGGTCGGCCCCGCGGGCGAGGTGCTCAACATCCTCGACGAGCGCGTGCGCGAGGCCCTGCACCGCGGCGGAGCCCTGGAAATCGACGGGCTCGTCCTCACCGCCCCCGGCGGCGGAGACGTCCGCGGCTCCTCTCTCCTGGCGAGGCGAGCACGCCAGTGGTCGGCCCACCATCGCCTCCCTGTCCAGTTGGCCGTCGAGGACGGTGACGGCCGCGCCACGGCGGCCGCCGTGCAGTCCCTGCGGATGCAGGGGCGGCGCCACATCGCCGTCGGCAGCCTCCACCTGACGCCCACTCCGGCGTATCGAACCCACGCCCAGGCCGCGCTGCGAGCAGGCGCGGTGGCCGTGACAGCCCCCCTCGGTGACAGTCCTCACCTCCGCCAGCTCATCCTCGCCCGCTACGCGTTCGGTGCCATGGAGCTCCTCGACGGCACTCCCACTCGGCTTCCCGACGATCTCGACGGTGAGGACGCCTGAGGCTTGACGCCTGCGCATAGGATCGTCGGCATGACCGAGCCCTACGTCGCCCCAGTGGCCAAGTCCGACGAGCAGTGGCGGGCCGAGCTCTCTGCGCTCGAATTCAAAGTCCTCCGCCTCGCCGGCACCGAGATGCCCTACACCGGCGAGTACACCGACACCGAGGACGAGGGCATCTACGAGTGTCGCGGCTGTGGCGCCGAACTCTTCCGCAGCACCGAGAAGTTCCACTCGCACTGCGGCTGGCCCAGCTTCTTCTCCCCCCTGGCCGAGGAACGGGTCCGCTACATCAAGGATGAATCGCTGCCGGGTCGCCCGCGGGTCGAGGTGCGTTGTGCGGCGTGCGACGGACACCTGGGGCACGTGTTCGAGGGCGAAGGCTACGACACCCCCACAGATCTGCGCTACTGCATCAACTCCGTGAGCCTCAGGCTGCGGCGGCCGTAAGCTGCCCGCCCGGCGAGTCCGCAGGGCTGTGGCGGCGCCTCCGCTTAGGCTGGGCCCCGTGCCAGCCAACGTGACCCCTCTACCTCCGGAGCCCTTCGCGCGGGCCCTCCGCGAGCTCGACGCCATGACCTGGCGTCGCGGGTTCCGCACGAACGAGATCGGCTCTCCTCAGCGCATCGCCCCCCACTCCGTCGCGATCGAGGCCGAGCTCGGCGACGAGGACGAACCCCTGGCCACCGGCCGGCTGATCCTCCTGCACGACCCTGCCGGGAACGACTCCTGGAGTGGCACGTTCCGCCTCGTCACCTACGTCAGGGCGGACGTGGACGTGGAGATGGTGACCGATCCCCTCCTGCCGGAGGTGGCGTGGTCGTGGTTCACCGAGGCGCTCGAGAGCCGAGGGTGTGCGGCGCACTCCCTGGCGGGCACGGTCACGGCCTCGTACGGCCGCGGTTTCGGCGAGATGGCCGACGAGGACCGGGCCGAGGTAGAGCTGCGCTGCTCGTGGACCCCTACGCTGGACGAGCGACACTCCCTCATTGAACACCTGACCGCCTGGGAGGACCTCATGGCTCACGTGGCGGGCCAGCCGCCCCTCCCACCCGGCATCGCTCCACTCCCCCTGGGGCGCCGCTCATGACCTACGTCGAACACAGCCGCGAACCGCTGCGTCCCGTCGTCGACACCGTGGAATCGCTCGAGCAGTGCCTGGATTCACTCAGCGTGGCGACGGGGCCCGTCGCGTTCGACACCGAGCGTGCGCACGGTCACCGCTACTGGCCGAAGGCCTACCTCCTGCAGATCAGGCGTGAGGGCGCCGGGACCTGGCTGATCGACCCGGTCGCCCTGGAGGCCGACGGAACGGCGGATCTGAGCGCGGTGGTGGACGCCTGCGGCGACGCCACCTGGATCATCCACGCCGCAAGCCAGGACCTGCCCTGCATGCGCGGGGTGGGAGTGATTCCCCCACGGATCTTCGACACCGAACTGGCTGCCCGGCTCTTGGGCAAGCCCGGCGCGAGCCTGGGTGCCCTCCTGTTCGCGGAACTCGGCGTCAAGCTCCGCAAGGCCCACTCAGCGGACAACTGGTCCAAGCGCCCCCTGCCCGAGTCGTGGCTGGTGTACGCGGCCCTCGACGTGGACTACCTGCTGGAACTGGCCGAGGTGCTCCGGGAGGACCTCATCCTCGCCGGTCGCGATGAGTGGGCCAACCAGGAGTTCGACGACGCCCTCGTCCGGTACTCCGCCGAGCCCGAGCCGAGGACCGACCCGTGGCGGCGGCTGAGCGGCATCACCGCGCTGCGCGTCCCCAGGCAGTACGCGGTCGCGCGGGCCCTGTGGCTCGAGCGAGACGCCATCGCCCAGCGCCGCGACCGCCCGCCCGGGTGGATCCTGCACGACACCGCAATCCTGGAGCTGGCCACCCGCGCGAAGGATTCAGTGCCGGTGCGCGCCCAGGTGCAGGCGATCCCCGCCTTCAGCTCCCCTCCGGGGCAGCGCCACCTCAGCAACTGGCTCGGCGCGCTGGACCAGGTCCGGGCCATGCCGGAGGCGCACTATCCGCCTCGACGGGCGCCCCACGCAGGTGTCCCCCACCCCCGCACGTGGGACCGGATCAATCCCGACGCCGCCGAACGGTGGGCGAAGGTGCGTCCCGCCGTCGACGAACTGGCCTGTGACCTGGGAGGACTCCAGCCCAGCCTGGTGGCTCCGCCCGCCGCCCTGCACGCCGCACTCTTCGAACACCCCCTCGTCACGCGGGACATGCTGCTCGCCCTCGGCGCACGGGCCTGGCAGGCCGACTTCCTGGTTCCGCTGATCGCGGACGCCCTCGAGGCCTAGGGAACCGCTGATTAATGGGCCAGCCTGGTTTGTCGGTGGATGCGCAGTCGGTGGGTGTTTGGCCGGTGAATGGCGTGTTGGCTAGGTAGAATGCTGGTTGTGGATGAGTTGCAGCCGAGTTTGTCTGAGGTCGAGTACGGTCAGCGTCGCCGGGTCCCGAAGCGGGAGGAGTTCCTCAAGCGGATGGACGCGGTGGTGCCGTGGGCGGACTGGGTCAAGCTGATCGAGCCGCACTACTACAACAAGACCCGCGGCAGGCGGCCGATACCGCTCGAGACGATGCTGCGGATGTACCTGCTGCAGGTGTGGTTCCACCTCTCCGACGAAGGCGTGGAAGATCAGATCAACGACTCGTACGCGATGCGCAAGTTCATGGGTGTGGACTTCGCTACCAGGCAGGTCCCTGACGCCACGACCCTGCTGCATTTTCGGCACCTGCTGGAGGAGCACCAGCTGGGTGAGGCGATGTTCTCCGCGTTGAACGCCCGGCTGGAGGCCGACGGTCTGGTCATGCGTGGCGGGAGCATCGTGGATGCCACGATCATCGCCGCACCTTCGTCGACGAAGAACGCCACCGGCACCCGGGATCCCGAGATGCATCAGACCAGGAAGGGGCGCCAGTGGTACTTCGGGATGAAGGCCCACGCCGGGGTCGATGCCGGCACGGGTCTAGTGCACTCGGTGACCGCGACAGCAGCCAACGTGCACGACCTGGACCAGATCACCCATCTGGTGCGCGAGGATGACCAGGTCGTCTACGCCGACGCCGGCTATTCGGGTGTGACGAAACGCCCCGAGATCCGCGGCGACGACCACCTGTCACACGTCGAGTGGCGGGTCGCTGCCCGGCAGGGCACGTGGAGAGCGATGCACCCTCACGAGCAGCGACTCGAGTCGAGGAAGGCGTCGGTGCGGGCGAAGGTGGAGCACGTGTTCCTGATCGTGAAGCGGGACTTCGGGCTGTCCAAGACCCGCTACCGCGGGCTGGCGAAGAACCTGAACCAGCTCCAGGTCGCGATGGCCTCGGCGAACCTGCTGATGCTCGCCCGCGCGAACACGATCGAAACCAGACTCAAGACCGCCGCTGCTACCGGGTAGCCCCTGGCGGCAGCCTGCCCAGAACCGCAGAAAAGGGCCCTGAACAAGGGCCGGAGGGCAAGCAACCGGCCCTCACCGGCCCCACCGGCGGCCCCACAGCCACCGTCAAGCCCACCCCCGGACGGATGCCCCAAATGATCAGCGGATCC
>NZ_JBUZNP010000012.1:0-65041 GCF_055326215.1 Tessaracoccus pujii
CGTTGGCGCACGAGCCGTTCGGCTGGCGGCCGACCACGTTGCTGGTCACGATCCGTCGCTACCGCTGCACCGGCTGCGGGCATGTGTGGCGGCAAGACACCAGCCTCGCCGCGGAGCCGCGGGCGAAGCTGTCACGCCGCGGGCTGCGGTGGGCGTTGGAGGGTCTGGTCGTGCAGCACCTCACCGTCGCCCGGGTCGCCGAAGGGCTGGGGGTGTCGTGGAACACCGCCAACACGGCGGTCCTGGCCGAAGGCAAGCGGGTCCTGATCGACGACCCGACCAGGTTCGACGGGGTGACGGCCATCGGCGTGGACGAGCACGTGTGGCGCCACACCCGCCGCGGTGACAAGTACGTCACCGTCATCATCGACCTGACCGGCATCCGCACCCGGACAGGGCCTGCCAGGCTGCTCGACATGGTCGAAGGGCGCTCCAAGCAGGCGTTCAAGCAGTGGCTGTCCGAACGCGACCAGGCATGGCGCGACAGAGTTGAGGTCGTCGCGATGGACGGGTTCACCGGGTTCAAGACCGCCACCGCCGAAGAGCTGCCCGACGCGACCGCCGTCATGGATCCCTTCCACGTGGTCCGCCTCGCCGGCGACGCCCTCGACCGATGCCGCCGACGCGTCCAACAAGCCATCCACGGACACCGAGGCCGCACCAGCGACCCGCTCTACTCGGCGCGCCGCACCCTCCACACCGGCACCGACCTCCTCACCGACCGACAGAAGGACCGGCTCACCGCCCTGTTCGCCGGCGATGACCATGTCGAGGTCGAAGCCACCTGGGGCATCTACCAACGCATGATCGCCGCCTACCGCGAACCCGATCGGACCAGAGGCCGGGCCCTGATGACCAGCCTGATCGCCTCGGTCAGCCAGGGCGTCCCCGCCGCGTTGAGCGAGGTGATCACACTCGGCCGAACGCTGAAGAAGCGAGCCGACGACGTGCTGGCCTATTTCGACCGGCCCGGCACCTCGAACGGTCCCACCGAGGCCCTCAACGGCCGCCTGGAACATCTCCGCGGATCAGCACTCGGCTTCCGGAACCTCACCAACTACATCGCCAGATCACTGCTCGAGACCGGCGGATTCAGACCCCGACTACACCCTGGATTGTGATGAGCCCGGAACGCACCACGGGGTGGTCGTCGACGATCAGGATCCGGATCACAGCGGAAGCCTCAGGGACACGGCGGTACCCCCACCGGGCTCGCTCTCGACGTCGACGCCGCCGCCGAGCCGCGTGAAGCGCTCCCGGAGGGCACGCAGGCCGTAACCGCCGTCCGGTCCCGCGACGACCGGGAGCGCGGGATCGAAACCCACACCGTCATCGACGATGTCCAGGTGCACCTCGTCACCGGCCCGGGCCAGTTCCACGCCGATCCGTCCGGCGCGGGAGTGCGTCCGCACGTTCGCCAACGCCCCCTGGGCCCCGCGCAGGAGCGCCACCTCGACGGGAGTGGCGAGGCGCGGAAGATCCGGATCGACGGTGACCGCCCAGTCCGCACCCAGCGCCTCGGCCACCTCGGCCGTCAGCCGGTTGAGCGGGGCGGCCAGCCCTCCGGCCCCGGGCTCGTCCGGGGCCAGCGCCAACACGACGCGACGGGACTCGGCGAGATTGTCGGCGGCCGTGCTCTCGATCTGCTCGAGGAGCCGCGCCGCCGACGCCGGGTGGGCCTCCCGTTGGGCGGCGCGTGCCAGCAGGATGATGGAGGAGAAGCCCTGCGCCAGGGTGTCGTGGATGTCGTGGGCGAGGCGCTGCCGCTCCGCGAGCACGCCGGCTTCTCGCTGCACGCGGGCGGTCTCGTCCTCCGCACGCAGGACCTCGGCCAGCAGCCGCCGATGCTCCGAGGCCTCGTGCTCGAAGAGGAGCGTGCCACGCGCCAGCCCGAGCGCCACCAGCGCTCCCACCATCGGGCCGCGGACGGCGCCCACGGTCTGGGCGCCGCCCATGCTGAGCACGGTGATGATCACCGCGAGCGTCACGGCCGTGAGGAGCAGCGCCGCGAGGATGGGCAGGACGGCACCGGCGAGCATCCAGAGTGGGAAGACCACCCAGAGGAAGTCCGGCGACAGCCACATCAGCCACACCGTGCCGAGGAAGAGAAGACCCACCCAGACCGCGCGGCCGGTTGGCCCGAGACTCGGATGAAGGGCGAGCCCGACGACGAAGACCACCAGCACCGCCGCGTCGACGACCAGGAGCGGCCATGAGGCTCCGTCAGCCAGCGCGAGGACGGTGGCCACGGCGAGGAGTCCGGCGAAGAGCACGGCCTGGCCCAGCCGGAGCCACCAGGAGGCCGACCACGTCGGCGGGTGTTCGCTCGTCGTCACGCCCCCACGGTAGCGGGGACGGGTGCGGCGACGAGGGCTCGGCGCAGGATGACGAACAGGTAGACGAAGGTGCCCGTGATGACCATGTGGCCGAGGCCGCCGATGCCGGCCCACATCGGCGAGGTGGCGATCGGGATCTCCAGCACCTGCAGGGTCCCCTTGACGACCATGGCCCCGAAGGTGAGCCCCAGTCCGACGTTCCAGAGGAGCGTCGCCAGCATCGTGGGCTTCTCCGGGAGAGAGAACGCCCTGGCCAGCGCGAGGATGACGAGCAGCATGAGCGTGCCCAACGCGAGAGCGTGCGTGTGGGCGGTGGACAGCTGGGTGTCTCCGGTGAAGTCCGTGAACCTGGTCATCTCGCGCCAGTAGAGGCCGGAGCCCATTCCGAGGGCCGTCCAGGCGGCGGCCGAGGTGAAGAGTCGATTCAGCATGGTTCGATCCTGCCTGGAGGGTGCGGTGGTCGTCGCGCGCGGGGCATCCACCGTCCGATGGATCCGGGTCAGGGCCGGGTCATCGTGACGGTCCGGTACCTCTGCGTGAATCCCGCCGCGACGGCGGCGGCGAGCGCCTCCACGTCGGTGGAGTCGATGTCCAGCGCCCAACCACGGGTCAGCGGCACCGCGCCGGGCCTCCCGGCAGGGTCCGCGTCGGCGGTGAGGACGACGGTCGTGTGGCGCACCCGCAGGTCCATCTCCGCGAAGGCGGCGACGGGGCCGTCCGCGACACAGCGGACGCGGGCAGGCGCGCCCGACCAGCCCTCCACGGCCGCCAGGGCCTCATCGAGTGGCATACCCGGGTCACCGATCGCGAGCGTCACCGCGTCGGTGAGCCACCACCCGCCCAGACGGGCACGCCTGGCGGCGGGGCGCATTCGCTGGAGTGCGCGCTCCACATCGTCGGGACGCGACACCGGCAGCACCGTGCGCTCGGGCACGGTGCGGATCGACTCTGCTTCCGCCCGCGAAACCCACACCGCGGGACGGTCCTCCGGCAGGAGCACCAGCCACTGGTCGTTGGCGGCAAGAAGGTGCCCCACGACGTCGCCCACCGCCCCCTCGCTCACGCGGCGCAGGCTCACCCGGGCCGCGCCTGCCGGCACCTCGACGATCACCGGGCAGCGGCGTAGGCCGGGGCGATGACCTCGGTCACGATCCGCTCCCGCTCATCGTGCGGAAGGAACGCGGCGCGCATGGCGTTGACGGTGACGCGTTCGACGTCGTGCAAGGTCCAGCCGAAGGTGTCGCTGAGCAACGCGAACTCCCGCGACATCGTGGTGGCGCTCATGAGCCGGTTGTCGCAGTTGACGGTGAGATTGAAGTCGAGGCGGTGCAGGAGGTCGACGGGGTGCTGGGCGAGCGTCGTCGCGATGCCGGTCTGCAGGTTCGACGACGGCGACACCTCCAGGGCGATCCGGGCGTCGCGCACATAGGCTGCGAGCCGGCCGAGGCGGGCGCCGTCGTCGGTCACCTCGATGTCCTCCACGATGCGCACGCCGTGCCCCAGCCGCGCCGCGCCACAGACCTGGACGGCCTCCCAGATGGACGGGAGCCCGTACGCCTCACCGGCGTGGATGGTGAAGAACATGTTGTGCTGCTTGAGGTGACGGAACGCCTCTGCGAACCTCGACGGTGGGAAGCCGTCCTCGGCGCCGGCGATGTCGAAGCCGCAGACCGAGTCGTCGCGGTAGGCCAGCGCCACGTCCGCGACGTCGGTGGAGGGTTCGGTGTGTCGCATGGACGTGAGCATCTGACGCGCCACGATGGGCCGACCGGCGCCCGAGGCCACCGCCATCCCTGAGGCAAGCCCATCCCTGA
This sequence comes from Tessaracoccus pujii, assembly GCF_055326215.1. Lineage (NCBI taxonomy): Bacteria > Bacillati > Actinomycetota > Actinomycetes > Propionibacteriales > Propionibacteriaceae > Tessaracoccus > Tessaracoccus pujii. The sequence goes on from NZ_JBUZNP010000012.1 coordinate 4,151, forward strand.
CCGCCTCGACGACGTCCTCCAGGGACAGCCCCTGCTGCTGGTGCTGCCGCGGTGCGTAGCGCGCCTCGGCGTAGACCACTCCGTCCGCAGCCTGGTCGACGACGAATTCGTGCGCCACCCTGGACAGCTGCTCGGGTGTCTGCATCGCGGCCACGGTGTGCTCGAAGGTCTCGAGGTAGCGCACCAGTGACCCGGAATCAGCGGCGTCGAAGAACCACTGACGCAGCGTGTCGGGCTCCGCAGCGGGAAGCTCGTGTCCATTGGCCGCGCAGTGCTCGATCACGGTCTCGGGACGGAGCCCACCGTCGAGGTGATCGTGGAGCGCCACCTTGGGCAGCGGGCGCAGTTGGTCGATGGCGAGCATGGCGCACACGCTACCCGGTCCCACAGACCCCTTGTCATGCGCTCACGTAGGGCGACGGCGACAAGCCAGGGAGGCGACGGCGACGCGGAGCGTCGAGTCAGGATGGCGGCGACGCGACGGCGTCGAGATCCTCCGGGCCGAAGGCCTGGGGCAGCATGTCGGCCAGTGTGAGGACGCCAGCGGGCGTCTCCATCACCAGGCCGCGACCGCCGTGCTCGTACAACAACTGCCTGCAGCGGCCGCACGGTGTGATCACGTCCCCGACGCCGTTGACGCAGGTGAACGCCAGCAGGCGACCTCCCCCGCCGGCAACCAGGTCCGAGATCAGGCCGCATTCCGCGCAGAGCGTCACGCCGTAGGCCGCGTTCTCGACGTTGCAGCCGCTGACCACGCGACCGTCGTCCACCAGAGCGGCCGCGCCGACGCGATAGCGCGAGTACGGCGCGTACGCCCTGCCCGCGACGTCGATGGCCACGGCGCGCAGCGCCTCCCAGTCCACCGGCATCAGTGGGTCTTCACGAAGTGCGCACCGTCTGCCGCCGGGGCCCGGACGCGACCCACCAGCCCCGCCACCGCGATGATGGTGGCCAGGTACGGCAGCATTTCGATGAAGTCGCTCGGGATGGGCAGCTGCATCAGCTTCGTCGTCTGCGCGAGCGCTCTGGCGAAGCCGAAGAACAGCGCCATCAAGGCGGCGAGCACGGGATTCCATCGCCCCATGATGACCGCGGCCAGCGCGATGAAGCCGTTGCCCGCGGTGGGGTTGTTGTCCTGGAAGGCGCCCACGGACCCGATCGTGAAGTAGGCGCCGCCGAGACCCGCGAACAGGCCGCCGAGCAGCACCGCGGAGGTCTTGGTCCACAAGACATTGATGCCGACGGTGTCCGCCGCGTGCGGATGCTCGCCCACGGAGCGCACACGAAGCCCCCAGATGGTGCGGAACAGCAGGAACCACACCACGGGCACGGCCAGCAGACCGAGGTAGGTCAAGGGCTTCTGGGTGAACAGGATGGGGCCGAGGAACGGGATGGATTCGAGGCCTGGGATGCGCAGCATCTGCATGGGCTGCACTGTGCTGAAGGCGGCCATGTCCTTGACGACGAGCTGCTGGTAGATGAATCCGGTAAGGCCGGCGGCCAGCAGGTTGATCACCACGCCGATGATGACGTGGTCCACGAGATATCGGAGGGTGAAGAGCGCCAACACGCCGGCCATCAGCGTGCCGGCGAGTGCCGCGGCGAAGAGCGCCGCCACGAACGACTGCGTGATCGAGAACGTCAGCGAGGCCGAGAACGCGGCCGTGAGGAACATTCCCTCGATCGCGATGTTGACGACGCCCGCGCGCTCGGCGAGCACCCCGCTCAGCACACCGAAGAGCAGCGGCGTTGCGTACTCCAGCGTCAGGTTCAGCTGGCTGGTGAGCGTGAACGGCAGGGTCGAGCTGGCCGCGGCCCACACGATGAACCCCACCAGGACACCCGCACCGGCCAGCGCTCCGGCCACCGTGCGGATCCTGTGGCTGAGCCGCCCGGAGATGAAGCCGATGCCTGCGCCGAGCACGAGCAGAGCGCACAACAGGACCGTCGCGGTGCCCGGCAACTCGAGGGTTGGCAGCTTGACGTCTGCGAAGGCGTCCGAGAGGGCGATCCGGCCGGACTTGTCCACCGTGAGCGCCATCCACAGCAGGAGGACGCCGACGACCGTGATGAGCACGCCGGTGGAGATCCGCTGGGCGCGCTTCTCAGGGGACTCGACGATGACCCTCTCCACCGTCGTGGGAATGATGTCGACGCTCACGGGTGAGCCACCTTTACGGTCGGGACGGATTCGTGCTTGACCTTGCGCTCCCTGAGGAACGGCAGGAGCCACACGACGAACGCGGGGGCGGCCACGAACAGGACGATCAACGCCTGGATGAGGTCGGTGAGCCTGTCGGGGGTGTCCGCCATCGTCACCATGGTGCGCCGCGACGCCTTCAGGGCGCCGAACAGCAGGCCGGCGAGCACCACGCCGAGTGGGCGGGACCGGCCGAGCAGCGCGACGGTGATGGCGTCGAACCCGAGGGTGCCGATGATGGTGCCCGTCATCTGGGGCGGGAAGCCGGTGAGGAGCTCAGGCGCCGTGACCACCAGAACGCCCGCGAGGCCCGCGAGCCCGCCGGCCAGGCCCATGGTCAGGACGGTCACGGTGGAGACGCTGGCGCCGGCGGTGGCCGCGGCATGGGGATTGAGCCCGACCGCCTTGAGGTGGATGCCGAACTTCGTCCGCTCCAGCAGCCACCAGACCGCAATGGCGGCGATCAGTGCCAGGAGGAAGCCCACGTGGAGGCGGGTGCCGTCGATCCGGGGCATGGTGGCCGTCCATGCGAGTACCGGGGAGATGGGATCCGCCCGCCCGGGCGCCTGGAAGGCCTTCTGCAGCATGAAGAACGCCAGCAGGTTCACCGCGACGTAGTTCATCATGATGGTCACGATCACCTCGTGGGCGCCGGTGCGCGCCTTCAGAAGGCCGACGATCCCTCCCCACACCGCGCCCGCCAACAGGCCGACGACGATGACGAAGGGAAGGTGGATCGCCAGGGGTAGACCCTTGACCGTGAATCCGACGAAGGCTCCGGTGAGGGCCGCGACCATGGCCTGCCCCTGGGCCCCGATGTTGAACAGGCCGGCGCGGAACGCGACGGCGACGCCGAGGCCTGCGCAGATCAGGGGGGCGGCTTCGGCCGTGGTGTTGGTGATGGCCACCCAGGAGCCCATGGAACCGATCCACATGGCGTGCAGCGTGGAGGCCACCTTGTCCCAGCTGGCCGACAGCGCGTCTCCCGGCGAGGCGAAGAAGTAAGCCCATGTCGCGGCGATCTCGACGTCCGTGAACACCATCACGACGGAGCTGACCAGGAAGGCCAGGACCAGCGAGGCCAGGGTGATCATCAGCGTCGACACCCACTCGGGACGCCTCCTGGCGGGCTGGACTTCGGTCATGCTCGGGCTCCCTCGATGGTGGCGACGGCTTCGTCGTGCGGGATGCCGGCCATCATGAGTCCCAGCACGTCACGGGGGGTGTCCGGCGTGACGACGCCGACGATCCGGCCGCGGTACATCACGGCGATCCGGTCCGCCAGGGATTCGACCTCGTCCAACTCTGTGGAGACGATCAGCACCGCTGTCCCCCGATCCCGCTCCTCGACGATCCGGCTGTGCAGGAACTCGATGGCACCGACGTCGACGCCGCGCGTGGGCTGGCTGGCGATCAGCAGCGTCAGGGGCCGCGACAGTTCGCGCGCCAGGACCACCTTCTGCTGGTTTCCGCCGGAGAGGGACCTGACCTCCTGCTCGTGGCCGCCGCCTCCCCGGATGTCGAACTCCTTGATCCGGGCGTGCGCGTTCGCCGTGATCTTCTTGAGGTCCAGTGCGCCGAATTTCGAGTGGGCGTCGAGGTTGTTGAGGACCAGGTTCTGCGCGATGGAGAACTCGCCGACGAACCCGTGACGGTGCCGGTCCTCCGGCACATAGCCGAGGCCCGCCTTGATGGTGTCCGCGGGTTTGCTGTGCGTGATGTCCACGCCGTCGAGCGTGACGCGCCCGGAGAGCGGCCTCATCGTGCCCAGGAGGGTCTCCACGAGCTCGGTCTGCCCGTTGCCCTGGACCCCGGCGATGCACACGATCTCCCCGCCCCGCACCGTGAGGGACAGGCCGTCGACGGCGACCGCCCCCGACGGGCTGGCCACGGTCAGGTCCTCGATGATCAGGCGCTCGGCCCCGGGCTCCGCCGCCTTCTTGTGCACGGTGAGATCGACGGCCCGGCCCACCATCATCGAGGCCAACTCGGCCTCGGAAGTGCCGGGCTCTGCCCGACCCACCACCCTGCCGCGGCGGATCACCGTGATGTCGTCTGCCACCTCGAGGACTTCGCGCAGCTTGTGGGTGATGAAGATGATGGCGCGGCCCTCGTCGCGCAAGGTGCGCATGACGGCCATCAGCTCGGTGATCTCCTGGGGGGTGAGGACAGCGGTGGGCTCGTCGAAGATGAGATAGGCGGCGTCGTTGGCGAGCGCCTTGAGGATCTCAACCCGCTGTTGGATGCCGACGGGGAGGTCCTCCACGAGCGCGTCGGGGTCGACGTCGAGGTTGTAGCGGGTGCTGAGCTCGCGGACGAGGTCGCGAGCCGCCGCGATGTCCAACAGGCCGGCCCGGCCCGGCTCGTGCCCGAGCACCATGTTCTCAGCGACGCTGAACACGGGGATGAGCATGAAGTGCTGGTGGACCATGCCGATGCCCGCGGCCATGGCCTGCTTGGGATTGGTCAGTCTGAGCTGGGTGTCGCCGAGCCGGATCTCACCCTCGTCGGGTTGGAGCAGCCCGAACAGGATGTTCATCAGCGTGGACTTGCCTGCGCCGTTCTCGCCCAGCAGGCAGTGGATCCGTCCCGGTACCGCATCGATGCTGATGGCGTCGTTGGCGGTGAGTGAGCCGAACCGCTTGGTGATCCCGTGCAGGGACAGCACCGGGGCCTGCTGCGTGGTAGTCGTCACTGACTGCTCCTCCTTCGCCTCCATCGGCGTGACAGAAAGCGTAGCGGGTGGGGTGTGGACACCTGCGAAACCGACGGGAGGGGCGCCGAAGCGCCCCTCCCGCAGTACCGCTCGGCTAGCCGCCCAGAATCACTTGGGCTGGCTCGGCGAGGTGATGGTGATCGCGCCGCTGATGATGTCGGCCTTGATGGCCTCGAGCTCCGCCTTCAACTCGTCCGAGATCTTGGACTCGAAGTCGTGGAACGGGGCCAGCGAGACGCCGTCGTTCTCGAGGGTGCCCACGTAGGGATCCGAGGAGAAGGTGCCCTCCATGGATGCCTTGATGGCCTCGAAAACCGCCACGTCCATGCCCTTCTCGACGGAGGTCATGATCTGCGGGCCGAACTCGGCGGCGGACTCGTAGCCGTCGGTGTCCACCCAGATGGCGTTGACCTTGCCAGCGGACTCCTTGGCGGCCTGCAGCGCGCCGAGGCCGGCCGGGCCGGCGACGGGCAGGATGATGTCGGCGCCCTGTGCGATCAGGGTGCTGGCGGTGTTCTTGCCGCCCGGGATGTCACCGAACGGGTTGTTGCCGCCGACGAACTGGCCGTCCTGCTTGGCCTCGTCCCAGCCGATCAGCGTGACGTCTCCGCCCTTCTGCTCGTTGTAGTAGGAGATCCCCTGCGCGAAGCCGTCCATGAAGATGCTCACGGTGGGGTACTTGGCGCCACCGAAGGTGCCGACGGTGCCGGTCTCGGTCATGCCGGCTGCGAGGTAGCCGGCCATGAAGGCGGGCTGGGCGGTGTTGAAGATGAGGCCCTTGGCGTTGTCCACGCCCTCGAAGGACGAGTTGTCCACGATGGCGAAGTCCACATCGGGATTCTGCTTGGCCGCGGCCTCGGTGGCGTTGGCGAGCGCGAAGCCCACGGTGACGATGACGTTGCAGTTGGCGTCGATCATCGACTGCACGTTGCCGGCGTACTCGGCCTCGGCGTTCGACTCGATCTGCTTGGTCTGGATGCCGAGCTCATCCTTGGCGCGCATCATGCCGTTGTACGCGGTCTCGTTGAAGGACTTGTCATCGAAACCACCCGCGTCGGAGACCATGCACGCGGTGAAATCGGCGTTCTCGGCCGGGGCCGAGGAGGCCGCGGACTCCGAAGCGCTGGCCGATGCCGAAGCGGTGTCGGTGGCCTCAGCGGTCTGGGTGGTGGCGCTCGGCGGCTGGGCGCAGCCGGCCAGAGCGAGAGCCGACGCCGCGGACAGCGCCACGAGGCTCAACAGGGGCTTCTTCACGAAGGATCCTCCTTGACGGATGATGGGTAGGCAGAAATCGACCCTACAGCCCGCGTATGGGCTGCCACGAACCAATAACTTGATCGTTATAAAGACGCAACAATGGGGAAGGGTCAGTCCGGTGCGACCTGACGCACCAGCGCCCCTGCGGAGCGCACCATGGCCACCGTCTGCTGCCGCCAGTCCACCTCCTGGCTCCGGTACGGCCCTGTGGCCAGGGAGATGACCACCGCCGCCGCGCGGAGCCTCAACTCGACGGGGTCCACCCGTCGATCGAAGACCGGCACCCACCGCGCCAGCAGGTCGCGCACCTTGGCCTCCTGCGGCGCCGTCATGCGCTGGATGGTGGACAGGTGGCCGATGAGGCACGCCAGGTCGTCTGCGCGGCGGCCGGGCCCGATGGTGTCGACGTCGAGGATGCCCACGACGCGGCCGTCGGCCACCCGCAACTGACCCTCATGGAAGTCGCCGTGCGTGGGCTCGTCGCCGAGCGGGAACGCTGCGAGTCCACTCGCGATCCGAGACGTCAGCCCGCTGAGTTCCTCCTCGAGCTCTGGCAGGGTGGCCGTCACCATGGCGGAGTAGTGCGCCACGGCCTCCGCCCAGGGGGGACGGCGCTCCAGCGTGGCCACGGAGGCGGGCATGGCATCCAGGAGCGCGACGAGTTCCTCCGGCGTGCATGGATCGCCGGGCTCGAACAGGGCCCGCGCGAGGGCGGTGCCCGGGAGTTCACGGAGGACGAGGAGGTGGTCCGCGGTGGCCAGCGCCACCTCCGGCGCGGGTACGCCGGCGCGGCGCAGCATCACGTGCTTGGCGTGGATGTCGGCGAAGACCCGCTCCCGCAGCACCTTGACGTAGAACACCTCCCGGGGATCGGAGACCACCACCTTGACCACAGCGCGACGGCGGGGCCGGTAGCCCACCATGGTGAGGGTGAGCTGATCGGGGCGCACAGGCCCAGCGAGCACGCCGCCGTCGTTGAGGGTCTCGGCCATGCTGTCGGGGAAGGCTGCGCGCGGAAGTCCCAGGAGGTCGGGGTCCTGCGGATACACCCACACCGCGACGCGGCGGTGTCCGTCGTCGAAGATCTCGGCCCGGGCGTCTGAGGGCAGGAGGTCTCCGGTGCGGGCGCTGACCCCGAGGAGTTCGGTCCGGTCCCCGTGGGGCCACCGGACGGTGGCCAGGTACGTGGCCGTCGTGGAGTGCTCGGGGGCCGCGTCGACGTGCTCGAGGGTCCAGGTGAGCAGTTCGCCGCCCTGATGCTCGACGGCGGCGCGGAGAAGGGGTTCGACGCGGGGGCCGGTGAGGAGCCGCAGCCCGTCGTCAGGCATCGGTCCCCTGGTCCGGGAGCGGATCGCGCCTGAGGGCGAACCAGGCGGCCCGGCGGCCGTCCATCTGGGTGGCTTCGAGGACGAAACTGCCCGGAGGCCCGTCGTGGCCGTGATCCGGAGGCAGGACGAACGAGGCGGTGTCTCCCAGCTTGGGCAGCTCCCCGAGGGTCGCCATGAAGAAGCCCGCCACGGTGTCGTAGGGGCCCTCGGGGATCACGAACCCCGTGAGCTCCGCGAACTCCTCGATGGTGGTGAGACCGTCCATCTCGTCGATCTGGCGCAGGGAGGGGTCGGCGGGGACGTCGTATTCGTCCGTGATGTCCCCGATCAGCTCCTCCATGAGGTCCTCGAGCGTCACGATGCCGGCGGTGCCGCCGTACTCGTCGCGCACGATGGCCAGGTGCGACCTGGCGCTGCGCATGGCGGTGAGCGCGCGGAGGATCTTGACGGTGTCCGGGAGGAACAGAACCTCGCGGGCGATGGTGGCGACGTCGCTGTCGCGGGCGGTGTCCTCGATGTCCATGAGGTCACGCACGTGGATGAACCCGACGATGCGGTCCGGTGAGCCGTCCGTGACGGGGTAGCGGGAGTGGGGGGCCCCGCGGACCTCCCGGTAGGCCAGCGCGATGGGCATGTCTCCCGGAAGGAAGTCCACCTCGGTACGGGGCACCATCACCTCCCGCAACGAGCGCTCGCCCGCGTCGAAGACCTCGTCCACGATGCGGCGCTCCTCCTTGCCGAGCGTGGCCGAGCTCACCACCATGGCGCGGATCTCCTCGTCGGTGACAGCATCGCGCGACAGCTTGGGGTCGCCACCCAGTATGCGCACGAGGGCGTTGGTGGAGAGGCCGAGGAACCAGATGATGGGGCGGGTCAGCGTGGCGATCCCGGACACCAAGGGCGCCAGGGCGAGGGCGAACGTCTCGGCGCGCTGCATCGCGAGCCGTTTGGCGGTCAACTCGCCCACCACGATGGAGAAGTAGGAGATCACCACTGTCACCAGGACCAGCGACAGGGTGCCGGCCACCGACCCGGCCACACCCCACCGGACGAAGGTCACGGCGAGGGCGTCTGCGATGGTCGCGCCACCGAACGCGGCCGACAGGAAGCCCGACAGTGTGACACCGATCTGGACCGCCGAGAGGAACCGGTTGGGGTTGCCCGTCAGCCGCTCGATGGCGCGGCCGCGCTTTCCCTTGCCGGCCAACTGCCTGACCTGGCTCTCGCGCAGGGTGATCAGGGCCATCTCGGCCGCCGCGAACGTGCCCCCGATGATGATGAAGAGGGCGATCAGGGATATGTCGGTCAGCACGCGGCTGGGCTCCTCGGTCAGCGGAAGATGACGGTGCGGTCACCGTCGGCCAGGACGCGGTGCTCGGCGACGAGCCGCACCGCCTCGGCCAGGGTCTGCGACTCCTGGGCCTGGCCCTTGCGCACCAGCTTGGCCACATCCATGGTGTGGTCCACGCGCACCACGTTCTGCTCGATGATGGGTCCCTCGTCGAGGTCTCCGGTGACGAAGTGGGCGGTGGCACCGATCAGCTTCACCCCGCGGGTGTGCGCCTGCCGGTACGGGTTGGCGCCCTTGAAGCCCGGCAGGAACGAGTGGTGGATGTTGACCGCCCGGCCCGCAAGGAATGTGCACAGCTCCGGGCTCAGGATCTGCATGTAGCGCGCCAGGACGACCAGCTCGACGCCTTCCTCCTCGACGAGGCGGCGCACCTCCTGCTCGAACTGCGGTTTCGTCTCCGCGGTGACGGCCCTGTGCGTGAACGGGACGCCGAAGAACTCGGCCATGGGCGCCAGGACGTCGTGGTTGGCCATGATCCCCACCACCTCGATGGGGAGGTCCCCCGCGCGCCACCGGAACAACAGGTCGTTGACCACGTGCCCCGCCTTGGACGCCAGGATCAGGGTTCGCACGGGCCTGGCGGCGTCGTCGACGCGGAACCGCGCGCCCAGATCCGCGGCCGCGGACGAGACGGCGGCGGTGAGCGCCTCCGGGTCCGCGCCGTGCACCTCGATCCGGGTGAAGAAGTGGCCCGTGTCCGGTGAGGAGAACTGCTGCAGCTCCGTGATGTTGCCGTGAGCCGCGACGATGCCGCCCGTGATCGCGTGCACGATGCCGGGCCGGTCTGGGCAGTCGAGCGTGACGACGAGCTGGTGCATGGGCGCCATGCTAGCGGGTCACCATCGGGCTGTGATTTTGGGCGATGACGCACCTGAACCGTTGACTCGTTACTCTGCGATCGCGCAACGACGCGTGGCTCAACCTGATGCAACGACGCACAGACCAGAGGAGACGCCCATCCATGCATGACAGCACACCCGACGTCCCAGCCGGTGAGATCCCGGCCGAGGACTTCCACCGAGTCCAGCGCTCGCCGGAGTTCGCCCACCTGAAGCGGACATTCCGGTCCTTCGCCTTCCCGATGACCGCAGTGTTCCTGGTGTGGTACTTCGCCTATGTCCTCGGCTCCATCTTCGCCAAGGACCTGATGATGACCAGCGTGGCCGGCAACCTCACCGTCGGCATCCTGTTCGGCCTCGGCCAGTTCGTCAGCACCTTCCTGATCACCTGGCTCTACATTCGGCACTCGGTCAAGAACGTGGACCCCCTGGCCAAGGCACTTCGTGAAGATCTGGAGGCGAGCGCGCGATGACACTCCTGGAGACCCAACAACTCGGCAATCCGATCATCAACATCGCCATCTTCGCCGCGTTCGTCGTGTTCACCATGGCGGTGGTGATCCGGGTGACCCGCGGCGGAAAGAAGAAGGCGGGCGACTTCTACACCGGAGGCGCCCAGTTCGACGGCCGGCAGAACGGCTTCGCCATCGCCGGTGACTACCTGTCCGCCGCCTCGTTCCTCGGCATCGTCGGTGCGGTGGCCCTCTACGGCTACGACGGCCTGCTCTACTCCGTCGGCTTCCTGGTTGCGTGGCTGGTGGCCCTCCTTCTGGTGGCCGAGCCGCTGCGCAACACAGGCAAGTACACGATGGCCGACGTGCTGAGCTTCCGCATGCGGCAGAAGCCGGTGCGCCTGGCCGCTGCCACCTCGACCCTGGCCGTGTCGTTCTTCTACCTGCTCGCGCAGATGGCCGGCGCCGGCGCGCTGGTGTCGCTGCTGCTGGGCATCGCCTCGCCCCTCGGCCAGAACATCGTCATCGCCATCGTCGGCCTCCTCATGGTCGGCTACGTGCTGATCGGCGGCATGAAGGGCACCACCTGGGTGCAGATGATCAAGGCGGTGCTGCTCATCCTGGGCGCCGGGGCCATGACCATCTGGGTCCTGGCGTTCGCCGGATTCAACCTGTCGACCCTGCTGGGCGAGGCGATCGCGACGTCCGCGGCTGACGGGTCCACCGTCGATCTGCTCGCGCCCATGCAGCGCTACAAGGATCCCCTGGCACTCATCTCGATGGGCCTGGCCCTCGTGCTGGGCGCCTCGGGCCTCCCACACGTCCTGATGCGCTTCTACACCGTCCCCACTGCAAGCGAGGCCCGCCGCTCGGTGACCTGGGCCATCGGCCTCATCGGCGCCTTCTACCTGTTCACCATGGTGCTGGGCTACGGGGCCGCGTGGCTCGTCGGGCCGAAGGCCATCTCGGAGATGCCCGGGGGGGCGAACGCGGCCGCCCCGGCGCTCGCGTACGAGCTCGGCGGAACCGTGCTGATGGCCGTCATCGCGGGGGTGGCCTTCGCGACCATCCTCGCCGTCGTGGCGGGGCTCACCATCACCGCGTCCGCGTCCTTCGCCCACGACATCTACAACTCGGTGCTCAAGGACGGCAAGGCCGACCCCGCCAAGGAGGTGCGGGTTGCCCGCATCACATCGGTGACCATCGGACTGGTGGCCATCGTGGGCGGCATCGTGGCCAACGGCCAGAACGTGGCGTTCCTGGTGGCGCTGGCGTTCGCGGTGGCAGCCTCGGCCAACCTTCCCTCGATCCTGTTCTCCCTCTACTGGAGGAGGTTCTCCACCGCCGGCGCGGTCTGGTCGATCTTCGGTGGGCTGATCACGGCAGTGACGCTGATCGTGTTCTCGCCCGCGGTGTCCGGCCTGCCCACGTCGATGTTCCCGAACGCCGACTTCGCCTGGTTCCCGATCGACAGCCCGGCCATCGTGTCGGTTCCGATGGGCTTCTTCCTCGGCTGGCTGGGCTCGGTCGTCAAGCCCGACGGACCGGAGGTGGCGGACCGGGCCGCGGAGATGGAGGTCCGCTCCATGACCGGCGCCGGCGCCGAGGGCGCGATCGACCACTGATCCCCCTCCGCACGCGCCAGAGGCCCGCCCCGACGATGGGGCGGGCCTCTGCGGCTGTCCGGGCTGAACTCAGATGAGGCCGAGTTCGGTGACCGCGTTGCGCTCGTCGACCAACTCGGCGACCGAGGCGTCGATCCTGCCGCGCGAGAAGTCGTTCAGCTCGAGGCCCTGGACGATCTCGTACTTGCCGTCCTTGACCGTGCACGGGAACGACGAGATGAGGCCCTCGGGGACACCGTAGGACCCATCGGAGGGGACGGCCATGGACACCCAGTCACCCTCCGGGGTGCCCAGCACCCAGTCGCGCATGTGCTCGACGGTGGCGTTGGCTGCCGAGGCGGCCGACGACAGGCCGCGGGCCTCGATGATCGCCGCTCCGCGCTTCGCGACAGTGGGGATGAAGGTGTTCTCCAGCCACTCCTGGTCCCCCACCAGCTCAGCAGCGTTCTGGCCGCCGACCTTGGCGTTGAACAGGTCCGGGTACTGCGTAGCGGAGTGGTTGCCCCAGATGGTCATGTGCGTGATCTCATCGACTGGACGGCCAACCTTGGCCGACAGCTGCGACAGGGCCCGGTTGTGGTCCAGCCGGGTCAGCGCGTTGAAGCGCTCGGCGGGGATGTCCGGGGCGTTGCGCTGCGCGATGAGCGCGTTGGTGTTGGCCGGGTTGCCGGTGACGAGGACCTTGACGTCGTCCGCCGCGGCGGAATTGAGCGCCTTCCCCTGGGCCGTGAAGATGGCACCGTTGGCCGACAGCAGGTCACCGCGCTCCATCCCCGCCTTGCGGGGCATGGCGCCCACGAGCATCGCCAGGTTCACGCCCTCGAAGACCTTGTTGGGATCGTCGCCGATCTCGATGTTGACCAGGTTGCCGAACGCGCAGTCCTGGAGCTCCATGACCACACCCTCAAGGGCCTTGAGCGCAGGGGTGATCTCGAGCAGGCGCAACTCGATGGGGGTGTCGCCAAGCAGCGACCCGCTGGCGATGCGGAACAACAGGCTGTAACAGATCTGGCCTGCGGCGCCGGTGACGGCGATCTTGACGGGAGCAGCAGTGCTCACTTCGTTTCCTCTCGTGACGTGCAATATCCACTGACGGCATTGACTCTACCGGTGCAGCGACCCGCCTCGCCGGGGGGGCCGGGACTCAGATGATGCGGAACACCCAGTGCGCGATCTCGATGAACACGACGGCTGCGAGCCACACCATGAGGGTGATCGCCAGCCAGCCGCCCTTCGCGAAAGCCAACGCCTTCGCCTGCGCCGAAGGTGGGAGGAGCAGGTTGCCCTCCAGGATGTTCCAGTGCGTCATGGAGGTGAAGACGAAGGTGGTGGACAAGGTGACGAGGATGCACCAGGGGCACAGCGCGCCGATGACGAAGGTGGACTGGAACAGCAGCCAGTAGGCGAAGATGACGCCCAGGAAATAGACCACGTTGGCGGTGAACATGAACCAGCGCGGGAACCGGGTGCCCGCCAGGGACGCGACCGCGATGGTCATCACGACCGGCTCGGCGATGAGACCGAGGAACGCGTTGGGGAACCCGAACACATTGGCCTGCGGGGTGGAGCCCACCGCCACGCAGTCGAAGATGGCGTTGATGGAACAGCTGAGCACCACCTCCGGATTCTTCGCGATGAGGATGGCGTCGTAGGACAGCACGAACGAGGCGATCAGGCTGAGCGTGGCGAAGACCAGCATCTCCAGGAAGAGGATGGTGCGCGAGCGTGGACTGGGACCCTCGAAGGAGTCTGGCATGGCGTCCTCGAGGGTGGCGGTCTCCTGCATGGGCACCATCGTAACCGGGCCGCTCATTACGACGGTGGCACGACGAACGCCACCACGATGATCCCGATGCCGATGGCGGCCATGACTGTCACGTCGATCCATCGCCGACGCACGGCGAGAAGCCCGGCCGTCCCGCGCGGCAGCGCCAGGCGCAGCAGGGCGCCGAGCAGGAGCGCGCCGCCGATCATCAGAGCCCCCCTGCGCCAGTGCCCGAAGGCCGCGTAGGCCACGCCGGCGCTCACTGCGGACAGCACCACCAGCAACGGCCACGGATTGCTCGGGTAGGAGTCCGCGGGCTTGTCCGGCCTATCCGGCATACAGCGCTTCCGCCCGGTCCACCACGTTGCTGAGCAGCATCGCCCGCGTCATGGGGCCGACCCCGCCAGGATTGGGCGTCACCCACGACGCCTTCTCCCAGACATCGGGCGCGAGGTCCCCCACGGTGCGACCGTCGACCCGGCTGACGCCCACATCCACGAGGACCGCGCCCTCGCGGATCATGTCGGCGGTGATCATGCCCGGCACGCCGGCGGCGGCCACCACCACGTCCGCCGCCCGGGTGTGGGAGGCGAGGTCCCTGGTGCCGGTGTGGCACAGGGTCACCGTCGAGTTCTCGCTACGTCTGGTGAGGATGAGGCCCAGCGGCCGGCCCACGGTGATGCCGCGACCCACGACACACACCTCCGCGCCGCGGAGCTCCACGCCGTGCCTGCGCAGGAGTTCGACGATGCCCCGGGGGGTGCACGGCAGGGTGGCCGGCTCGTTGAGCACCAGGCGGCCGAGGTTGATGGGATGCAGACCGTCGGCGTCCTTGTCCGGGTCGATGAGGGTGAGCGCCCAGTTCTCGTCCAGATGCTTCGGGATGGGCAGCTGCACGATGTACCCCGTCACCGCCTCGTCGGCGTTGAGCGAGCTGATGGCCTCCTCCAGCTGCGCGGCCGTGGCGTCGGCCGGGAGTTGCACCCGGATGGAGGCGATGCCCACCTCCTCGCAGTCGCGGTGCTTCATCTTCACGTAGCTCTGGCTGGCCGGATCCTCGCCCACCAGCACCGTGGCCAGCCCGGGCACCACGCCGCGGCCCCGCAGCACGGCGACGCGCTGCGCCAGCTCGGCCTTGATGGCGGCGGCCGTGGCCTTACCGTCGAGTCTCTGAGCGGTCACTGGGGCCTCCTGGTGGTCAGTGGAAGAAGTGGCGGGTGCCGGTGAAGTACATCGTCACCCCGGCCGCGGCGACGGCGTCGATGACCTCCTGGTCCCGCACGGAGCCGCCGGGCTGGACGATGGCCTTCACTCCCGCGTCCAGCAACACCTGCACCCCGTCGGCGAAGGGGAAGAAGGCGTCGGAGGCCGCCACCGACCCCGCGGCCCGCTCACCGGCCCGGCTGACGGCCAGGTGACAGGAGTCCACCCGGTTGACCTGGCCCATGCCGACGCCGACGGAGGCACCTCCGGCGGCCAGCAGGATGGCGTTGGACTTGGCGGAGCGCACGGCCCGCCACGCGAACTCGAGCTCGGCCAGGGTCGCCTCGTCCGCAGGTTTCCCCGCGGCGAGCGTCCAGGCCGAGGGCGCGTCGCCCGGCGCGTCGATGGCGTCGGCCTGCTGCAGCAGCAGGCCCCCGTCGATCTCGCGCAGCCCCATGCCGGAGTTGTCGGCGTCCTGCGCCAGCAGGATGCGCAGGTTCTTCTTCGCGGCGAGCACGTCGACGGCGCCCTCCTCGTAGCCGGGCGCGACGATGACCTCGGTGAACACCTCGGCGACCTGCCTGGCCATCTGCACGCTCACCGGCCGGTTAGCGGCGATGACGCCGCCGAACGCGGACACCGGGTCGCACTCGTGGGCCAGGCGGTGAGCCTCCGCCACGTCCGTACCCACCGCGATGCCGCAGGGGTTGGCGTGCTTGATGATGGCGACGGCGGGGTCTGCGAAGTCGTAGGCCGCGCGGCGCGCGGCGTCGGCGTCGACGTAATTGTTGTAGCTCATCTCCTTGCCGTGCAGCTGCGTGGCGTCCGCGAGCCCGTCGGTGCCGTCCCCGTTGCGGTAGACCGCCGCCTTCTGGTGGGAGTTCTCGCCGTAACGCAGGTCCGCGACCTTGTGCCACGTGGCGCCCACCCAGGACGGGAAGCCCGAGCCGCCGGAGGTGTCGGTCAGCACGTTGCCCATCCAGGAAGCCACGGCCACGTCGTAGGTGGCGGTGTGCACGAACGCGGCCGCCGCCAGCTGCTTGCGCTGCTGGAGGGTGAACCCGCCCGCTGCCAGGGCGGCGCGCAGCATCGGGTACTGCTCGGCGGAGGTGATCACCGCGACGCTCTGGTGGTTCTTGGCCGCGGCCCGCACCATGGTGGGGCCGCCGATGTCGATCTGCTCGACGCACTCGTCCTCGGAGGCGCCGGACGCGACCGTCGCGGCGAAGGGGTACAGGTTGGTGATCACGAGGTCGAAGGGCGCCACGCCCAGCTCGTCGAGCTGGCTGCGGTGAGTCTCCAGGCGTCGATCGGCGAGAATGCCGGCGTGCACGTGGGGATGCAGCGTCTTGACGCGGCCGTCGAGGCACTCCGGGAATCCGGTGACCTGTTCCACGGGCGTCACCGCGACCCCCGCGTCCGCCAGTGTGCGGGCGGTGGAGCCTGTGGACACGATCTCCAGGCCCGCGGTCTGAAGCTGACGACCCAGGTCCACCAACCCGGTCTTGTCGTACACGGAGACCAACGCTCGGCGCAGCGGGATCTGATCGGTCACTGGTTCTCCTTCGTCCATGCGGCCACAGCCTCCACCAGGAGGCGCCGCTCGACCACCTTGATGCGTTCGTGAAGCGAGTCCACATCGTCCCCGGGCAGCACGTCGACCGCGCGCTGCAGCAGGATCCTACCGGTGTCCACCCCGGCGTCGACGAGGATGACAGTGGCCCCGGAGACCTTGACACCGGCCCGCAGCGCGTCGCGCGGCCCGTGGATGCCGGGGAAGCTGGGCAGGAGGGCCGGGTGGGTGTTGATGGTGCGGCCGCCGAAGCGTGACAGGAACGCCGGGCCGAGCAGCTTCATGAATCCGGCGGAGGCCACCAGATCCGGGTCGAAGGAGCCGACGAGCTCAGCCAGTTCCGCGTCCCACGCACCCCTGTCCGCGCCCCGGGCGAGAGGATGGGCGAGCGCGGGAATGCCGCGCTGACGGGCCCGCTCCAGGCCGTAGGCGTCGGGCTGGTCCGAGATCACCGCGACCACCTCCGCATCCACCGCGCCGGCGTCGACGGCGTCCAGAAGCGCCTGGCACAGCGTGCCGGAGCCGGAGAGCAGGACGACGACGTGGGTGGTCACGCGCTCATCCTAGGGGGCGTCGGATCAGCCCGACGATCAACCCCGTCGTCATGCCCGAGAGCCCAAGGATGGTGGGCGCGAAGATCGCCAGCTCCCCCACGCGCGCCCCGACCTCGACCAGTCTCTCCGCCCCCAGGCCCCCCGAGCCGAGGGCAGCCGCGACGGTCACCGCCGCGCCCGCCGTCACGCCGGAGAGGCCGCCCACCAGCGCCGTCTGATCGAAACGCGCGCGAGGCCTCGCCCAGGCCACCGCCAGCGCGGCCACGGCCCCCGCGAGCACGCCCACCAGGAGCCACCAGAACGCGACGGGTGAGCCCTCCGAGCCGACCGGCACCAGCCCGAAGGCGGGGATGGCCGGCAGGAGCCCGACGTCGGTGGTGGAGAGACTGATGAGGGATCCGTCGCCGACGGTCACGCCCGCACCCAGCATCCACGAGGCCGCCATCGCCACGAGGTTGGGCAGGTAGAGGAGGTGCAGGGCCGTAAGCAGCACGATCCCGACCGGCCCGGCGTCGAGGCCCTCGGCGATCGCGGTGATGGTGTCGCGGCCGCGGACCAGTGCCACGACCAGGACCACGGACGCGCCGACGAGCACCGTCAGCACCGCGCCGCCCAGCGCTTTCGGGACGGCCCGCAGCCACTCCGGCCAGTCCACCGAAGGGTCGTGGCCCACGCCGCGCGACGCTCCCCAGAGCCCGGACACCGTGCCCACCACCAGGCCCCCGACGACGGCGCGCAATGAGCCGGCGCCGACCGACGCGGCGAGGATGATGACCGCCGAGGCGTACACACCGGCGAAGGTGCCCCCCACGCGGAGGACGATCGCCTCGGTATCGGCCCAGATCCGGCCGGTGTCATCGGGCAGCGCCTGGGCCTGAGCCGCCTGCCTGGCGGCCAGCGAGGCGACGGGGAGGGCCAGGAAGACCAGCGCGGCGGTGAGGCCGAGGGGGGCCAGGGAGACGGTCATCCCCCCGATCTCGGTCGGCGCCCCGTGCGCCAACACGAGCACCTTGGTCGAGATATCGAGCGCTCCGGCGATCTGCGCGTCGGGGGAGGTGAGCCACCCCAGCACCGCGAGCGCGCTCAGCACCAGCCACCCGGCGAGGAGCACCGCAACGGGCCCGAGGACCGCGGGCACGTACCACGGCCAGGGCCACTGCCTGGGTGACGACGGCTGTGTGGCGTCGACGTCGATCGCGACCGTGCGGTGGGTCGGCGTCCGTTTCGCCATGCGCGTGTCCCCCTCTACTTCGTCGCCCGCCTTTGCCCGCGGCGGTAGTGTGGCCCCACGAAACCCGCAGTGGAACACCGATGGGAGGTGACCCGATGTCAGAAGACGAGCAGCGCCGGCCCCGGAGGGCCCTACCCTCCGACGAGGACACCTCCCCCCCGCCGGACATGGACGATACCTCAGGCGACGACATCTTCCGGCCGCGACGCGGCTCCGGAGAGGATCGCGCCGCGGCACTCGGAGAGACCCCCATCCCCGCCCCGGTCTTCCCGCGCTCGGCCGGCGAGTTCGCCGAGAGCCCCGGGCCCGCCCCGCGTCGCTCCGCCTTGTCCTCGCAGACCCCGGTCGAGGCTGAGGGGCCCGCGGTGGCCACCACACCGGTCCCGCTCCCCACAGGGCTCACGACATGGCTGCTGGGCGGCCTCGTCGGGGCCCTAGTGGTGGGTCTCATGGCCTTCTTCATCACCCGCGGCGCGCAGCCCACGGACCCCGCCAGCGCCTCGCCCTCCCCCAGCGCCAGCGCGTCGGCGAGCCCGAGCCCGACGGTCGCGGCGGGGGTCGAGGAACTCCTCACCGGGGAGGACCTCACCGGCGTCGCCCCCGCGGCCTCGTGGGCCATCACGCACACGAGCACCGAAGCCGCGGAACACGAGGGCCGCGTGGCGTGCCTCAGCACGGAGGCCGAGGAACAGAACCCCACTTCCTCCCTTCAACGCACGCTCGCCACCTCCGACGCGGACCAACTGGCCGCGTTGCACCGCATCGAGACCTATGCCTCGCCGGCCGCGGCGCAGCAGGTGTTCACCAACCGGACCGGAGCCCTCGCCGGCTGCAGCGAGATCCCCGCGCGCATCGCCCGGGCCAGCACCGTCGAGGGGATGGGCGACGAGGCGTTCCAGATCACCATCGCCTTCGAGAACGAGCAGGCCCAGTTCCACACGGTGCTGCTGACCCGGGTGGGTGCTACGGTCCAGATCCTGGACCTGGCCCGCAGCACCGCCGTTGAGGCCAATCTGCTGGCCGAGGCGCTGATCCGCCCCCAGGCCACCCTGTGCGAGCTCGAGGGCGCCACCTGCGCCGCCGCACCCACCACCACGCCTGCCGTGGTCCCGCCCGTGGAGCCGCTCGGATGGCTCATCCCGGCGGACCTGCCGCGCATCCGCGCCGGCGCTGGGCGCTGGACCGCGTCCACGCCTTCGGATCTGACCAGTGCGGGGATGGGGTGCGAGAACATGACCCTGGCCACCGAGCCCGGCCCCACCGAACGTCGTCAGGCTACCTACCTACTGACCCAGGACGATCAGGCGCCCGGCACGTTCGGCCTCGATGAGCTGCGCTTCACCTTCGCCGACGCCGCCGCCGCCTCCGCCTTCGCGGCCAAGCTCGGCACCGCGATCGCCTCCTGCAAGGACCGCGTCAACACCGCCACAGTGAGCGAACTCCCCGGCGTGACCGGGACCGGTGAGGCGGGCCTGGCGGTGTCGTCGCGGATCTTCGCGCTCACCCAGGCGACTGCGGACCGGCCGGTGCCGTATCAGCTCATCGTCAGCGTCGCAGGACCCACAGTTGCGTACAGCATCGCGACCATCACGGACACCTACCGGTTCACCGATTCCCAGCTGGCGGAGTTGGCGCTGCGGATCCCGGTGCGCGCCAGCCAGGGCTGACGGCGGGGCGGACGCGTCAGACCAGGCTGTGCCGCAGTCGGGCGATGGCGTCGCGCGCCAGCGCTGCGGTGAGTGAGGGCGTCTCCCCCACCAGCACTCCAGCGGCCTCCATGGCCTCCTTCTTGGCGGCGGCCGTGCCGGACGAGCCGGTGATGATGGCGCCCGCGTGACCCATGGTCCTGCCGGGGGGCGCCGTGAATCCGGCCACGTACCCCACCACCGGCTTGGTGATGTGGTCAGCGATGTAGGCGGCCGCGCGCTCCTCGGCGTCCCCGCCGATCTCGCCGATCATGACGATGAGGTCCGTCTCCGGATCCTCCTCGAAGGCCTGCAGCACGTCGATGTGCCGCGTGCCGACCACGGGGTCCCCGCCGATGCCGACGGCGGTGGAGAACCCGTGGTCACGCAGTTCGTACATCATCTGATAGGTCAGCGTGCCGGACTTCGACACCAGCCCGATCCGCCCCGGACCGGAGATGTGGGCGGGGATGATGCCCACATTGGACCGTCCGGGCGAGATCAGCCCGGGACAGTTGGGGCCGATGATCCGGGTGCCGGACTCCCTGGCCGCCGCCTGGAACTCGATGGCATCGTGAACGGGGATGCCCTCGGTGATCACGACACAGAGGCCGATCTCGGACTCGACGGCCTCCAGGACGGCCGCCTTGGCGTACTGCGGGGGCACAAACACCACGGACACGTCCGCGTGCGTGGCGGCGACAGCCTCCACCATGGACCCGAACACCGGTACCGGATCCTCCTCGAAGAGGACGGCCTCGCCGGCCTTGCCCGGAGTCACGCCACCGACGATGCGGGTGCCGGACATGATCATGCGCTGCGTGTGCTTGCGCCCCTCCTTGCCGGTCATGCCCTGCACCAGGACGCGCGACGAGTGGTTGATGAAGATCGACATCAGGCCCTCAGTTCCCTTCGGCGGCGAAGCGGGCGGCGGCCCGCGCGGCCTCGTCCATGGTGTTCTTGACGGTGATCAACGGATGATTCGCCTCGGCGAGGATGGCCTTGCCCACGTCCACCGAGTTTCCGTCGAGGCGGACCACGATGGGCAGGCGGGCTTCGTCGCCCAGCATGTCCAGGGCGTGCACGATGCCGTTGGCCACGTCGCTGCACGCCGTGATGCCACCGAAGATGTTGACGAAGACGCTCTTGACCTGCGGGTCGCTCATGATGATGCGCAGGCCGTTGGCCATGACGGTGGCCGATGCACCGCCTCCGATGTCGAGGAAGTTCGCGGGGCGCGGGGCGCCTGGCAGTTCCTCGCCGGCCGCGGCGACGACGTCGAGGCTGCTCATCACGAGGCCGGCACCGTTGCCGATGACGCCGACGCTGCCGTCGAGCTTGACGTAGTTGAGGTCCAACAGGCGCGCCTGCCGCTCGAGATCCACGTCCCCTGTGCTCTCCTCGTACTGCGCGCGCTCCGGATGCCGGAAGTCCGCATTGCTGTCCAGGGTGACCTTGGCGTCCAGCGCGATGATGCGCCCGTCGCCGGTCCTGACGAGTGGATTGATCTCCACGAGGGTGGCGTCGGCTTCCTTGAACACACGCCACAGCAGCATCAGGACTTCCGAGACTGGGGCGTGGTCCTCAGGAAGGAAGCCCGCCTCCGAGACGATCCGCTGAGCCACCGCCGACGAGATCCCCTGGACGGGGTCCAGTTCCATCTTCACCAAGGCCTCGGGACGCTCCACCGCCAGCGTC
The DNA here is from genome assembly GCF_055326215.1 of Tessaracoccus pujii. Classification (NCBI taxonomy): domain Bacteria; kingdom Bacillati; phylum Actinomycetota; class Actinomycetes; order Propionibacteriales; family Propionibacteriaceae; genus Tessaracoccus; species Tessaracoccus pujii. The sequence goes on from NZ_JBUZNP010000012.1 coordinate 25,628, forward strand.
TCGATGTCCATGCCGCCCTCGATGCTGCACATCGCGAGGAACCCGCCGGAGGCTCGGTCCAGCAGGATGGAGAAGTAGAACTCCTCGGCGATGTCCGCGCCGGGGCTGAGCATCACGGTGTCCACGGTGTGTCCCTTGATGTCCAGACCGAGGATTTCGCCGGCCGTCCTGGCTACGGCGTCCGCGCCGCGGGCCAGTTTCACCCCGCCGGCCTTGCCGCGGCCTCCTGTCCGCACCTGCGCCTTGACCACCACGAGGTCCGATCCCAGCTCGGCGTAGGCGGCCACGGCCTCCTCGGGGGTGGTGGCGGTGCGCCCCGGCAGGACGGGCACGCCGTAGCGTTCGAACAGGTCGCGCGCTTGATACTCGAGGAGATCCACGGTGGTCCTTCGGTTGGGTCGTTCAAACGCCGCCAGACTATCTGGCGGATGAGAGGAGGGGAAGTGCCCGGCGGACCACTCCGACCCCGATTTTGAGAGATTCCTGAGAACTGTTAAGGTTTCGACTCGGAAGCCTTCAGGGGAGCAATTCAGGCACGAGGAGCCAGGTGAACGACGACACCACAGCGGCACACGCCCGCCGCGCGGCAGAACTCATCGACGACGTCGTCGAGATCGATGCCCACCCCGCCCGTCGCTCCACCTCCCCCCGCAGCTTCGCCTTCAGCCGGCGCATCGTCGCGCTGGGCGTCGCCGCAACCCTGTCCGTGGGCGCGCTGTTCGCCTTCGCCTTCACCTCGCGCGGCGGGGACGTCGACGCCGCCGGCGAGTCCATGGATGCTGCAGTACCGGCCGCGGCCGCCTCGGCAGCCGCGATGGGGTTCGCCGACCGCTCGCAGGAGGTCAGCCGCTCAGCCGTCCGCTCCAACCTCAGCGAAGCCGTCGCCGACGAGAACGCCAAGGCGCGCGCAGCTCAGCTCGGCGCCTCTGTCGAGTCCGCCACCCAGGCCGAGTGGATGACCAACTCGACAGAGCGCCAGCGCCTCATGGATGAGGACATGCAGCTGGTCGCCGCCCAGAGCGCCAAGCTCAAGAAGGAAGCCGAAGAGGCCGCCCGCCGCCTGGAGGAGGCCAAGAAGGCCGCCGCAGCCGCAGCGGCTGCTGGAGCCGCCAAGGCAAAGCTCACGTCGGAGGACGTGACGAACCTGACCAGCAAGGGCGGCTCGATGCCCGTCAAGTCCAACTACCGCGTCGGGGCCGGCTTCGGCGCCACCGGAAGCTGGTCGCGCTACCACACCGGCCAGGACTTCCCGGCCCCCGTCGGTACCCCCATCTACGCCGTCGCCTCCGGTGTCGTGCTCAGCCCCACCGCCGGCGGCTGGGCGGGCATCAACGTCGTCATCCAGCACAGCAACGGTGGCTCCACCCTGTACGCCCACATGAGCCGGAAGGCTGTGAGAGCTGGCCAGACCGTGCGTCCCGGCCAGCTCATCGGCTACGTAGGCACCACGGGCCGCTCGTTCGGCGCGCACCTGCACCTCGAGTACTACAAGCCGGGCGTGACCCCCGGAGACGTGTACTCGGCCTCCAACCCGATGAGCTTCCTGCGCTCCCTCGGCGTCGGCTGAGGCCTACAGCTTCTCCATCGGGGCGTGCTTGAGGCTGAGCCTCTTCGTCCCGGCGGAACCGAAGTCCACGTCCACCTTGGTGGCCTCCCCTGCGCCGTGCACGGCGATCACGGTGCCCAGGCCGAAGCTGGCGTGCAGCACCCGGTCGTCGGCGGCCACGCTCATGACGGTCCGCACTGCCCCACTGCCCGAGCCGAAGCTCTGCATCGACGCCGTCGTCTGACGGTTGCGCGTGGCGGCCGAGCTCGCCCACGTCGTGGTCGCGGCGGCGGTCCGACGCCAGTCGAGCACGTGAGCGGGGACCTCGTCGAAGAACCGCGACGGCGGGTTGTACTGCGGAGAGCCGAAGATGACGCGCACCTGCGAGCGGCTCAGATAGAGCCTCTTCCTCGCCCGGGTGATGCCCACGTAGGCCAGGCGCCGCTCCTCCTCCAACTCGGACGGGTCGGTCAACGCCCTCATGTGGGGGAACATGCCCTCCTCCATGCCCGTGAGGAACACCGTGTCGAACTCCAGGCCCTTGGCGGTGTGCAGCGTCATCAGCGTGACCACACCCTTGCCGTCCTCGTGGTCCGGCACCTGGTCCGAGTCCGCCACCAGCGCGATGCGCTCCAGGAAGGCGGGCAGCGAGTCGTCCGGCTCCGGCATGCCTGCCACGAGACCGGACTCGACGGCGTCGTCGTCCAGGTCGATGGTGTTGGCCGCCGCGACGAATTCGGCCGCCACGGACACCAGCTCGATGAGGTTCTCGATGCGCGTGGTGTCCTGCGGGTCCGTGGACGCCTCCAGTTCGGGCAGGTAACCGGACTCCTTGAGGATCGACGTGAGCACCTCGTCGGCCGGTCTGCCCTGGGCCACCATGGCCCTATGCAGGTTCATGAGGTCCACGAAACTCTGGATCTGCTTCACTGAGCGCGAGGCGAGGCCCGGCGCCTCGGCCGCCCGCTGCAGGGCGTCGAAGAAGCCGATCCGCTCCCCCGTCGCCAGCGTCCCGACGGCGGCCACCGCACGGTCACCGATGCCGCGCCTGGGCACGTTGAGGATCCGCCGCACGGACACGTCGTCGGCCGGGTTCACCAGTGCCCTCAGGTAGGAGATGGCGTCGCGGATCTCGCGACGCTCGTAGAAGCGCACGCCCCCCACCACCTTGTACGGCATGCCGACGCGGATGAACACCTCCTCGAACGCGCGGGACTGCGCGTTGGTGCGGTAGAAGATCGCCGTGTCGCCGTACTGGGAGAGACCCGCGTCGCTCAGCCTGTCGATCTCGTCCGCGACGAACTGCGCCTCGTCGGTCTCGCTGTCGGCCACCCAGCCCACCACCAGTTCACCTTCACCCAGGGTGGACCAGAGCTGCTTCTCCCGGCGGCCCTCGTTGCGGGAGATCACGGCATTGGCGGCCGTCAGGACGTTCTGCGTGGAACGGTAGTTCTGGTCCAGCACCACGGTGCGGGCGCCCGGGAAGTCGTGCTCGAAGTCCAGGATGTTGCGGATGGTGGCGCCACGGAACGCGTAGATGGACTGATCCGAGTCCCCCACCACCATCAACTCTGCGGGCTCCACCAGGGGCGAGCCGGCCAGGACCCCCCCGACGTCGCCGGCGCACAGCTCCCGCACCAGCGCGTACTGCGCATGGTTGGTGTCCTGGTACTCGTCGACCAGGACGTGCCGGAACCTGCGGCGGTACTTCTCGCGCACGTCCGGGAACGCCTGGAACAGGTGCACGGCCGTCATGATCAGGTCGTCAAAGTCCAGGGCATTGGCGGCCACGAGGCGCGACTGGTAATCGGCGTAGGCGGCCGCATACACCTTCTGCGGCGGGGAGACCGCCTCCCGCGCCGCGCGCTCGAAATCGATGAGTTCGTTCTTGAAGGTGCTCACGGCGTTCATCACCGCACGCACGGGGTAGCGCTTGGGGTCGATCTCCTGGTCCCGGCATACCAGCGACATCAGCCGCTTGGAGTCCGTGTCGTCGTAGATCGAGAAGCTCTTGGTGATCCCGAAGCGGTCGATCTCCTGGCGCAGGATCCGGACGCAGGCCGAGTGGAAGGTGGAGACCCACATCAGTTTTGCCCGGTTGCCCACCAGATCCACCACACGTTCGCGCATCTCTGCCGCCGCCTTGTTGGTGAAGGTGATCGCCAGGATGGCGCCGGGATGGACGTCTCGCTGAGACACCAGATGGGCGATGCGCCGCGTCAACACCCTGGTCTTGCCCGACCCTGCGCCGGCCACCACGAGGACAGGTGAGCCCGCGTGCAGCACCGCCTCCCGCTGAGGCGGGTTGAGCCCCTCCAGCAGGTGTTCCTCGGTCACCGTCCGGGCCGACGCGCGACGCTCGGGACGCGCCTCGTCGGAGCGCGCGCGCGGCGATTCGTCCGGCTGGAACGCGGCGAACAGGTCGGGAAACAGTGAGTCACTCATGTCGGGGGCCAAGACTACCGTCCGCACTGCGGCCACCCCACGCCGATATGCTGACGCGCATGCGTGACTCTTTCGCACGGGGCCGGGCCATCCTCGGCCGCCTCACCACGGCCGTGCTGCTGCTCCAGATCCTCTCCATGGTGGCCCTGACCCTCGTGGAATCACTGCGGAAGAAGAAGCGCAGGCTGCGTAAGTTCCCCATCACGAAGCCCGAGCCCATCCACGTCGACGGCGACGAGATCACGGTCTACACCTACGGCGAACACGTCTACGACGCGATGATCGAGGCCATCGACGTGGCCGAGGATCACATCTACTTCGAGACGTTCATCTGGAAGGGCGATGCCGAGGGCGTGCGCTTCCGCGATGCGCTCGCGCGGGCGGCCCGTCGTGGTGTGCGAGTGCACGCGGTCTGGGACGAGTTCGCGAACCTCGTCGTGCCGCGCAGCTTCTACCGGGCGATCCCGGACACTGTCAACACGATGCCGCATCCGGCGTTCCCCCAGCCGTGGTCGCCGCGGAGCTGGGGCCGCGACCACCGCAAGCTGCTCACCGTCGACGGCAGGGTCGGCTTCATCGGGGGCTACAACATCGGCTCCCTGTACGCGACGGGTTGGCGCGACACCCACGCGCGGGTCGTCGGCGAGGGGGTGGCCGAGTTGGAGAACGCGTTCATCGACTTCTGGAACATGCACCCCAGCAAGGTGCGCGACCGGATCGAGGACAACCCCCAGCGGGAGTGGGAGCCAACCTTCCGCGTGCACCGCAACACCCCACGCATCCAGGTCTACCCGATCCGCAACATGTATCTCGAGGCGATCGACCGTGCGAGCCATCACATCTGGCTGACCCACGCCTACCTCATCCCCGACGACGACCTGGTGGGCGCGCTGCGCGACGCGGTGCGGCGCGGGGTGGACGTGCGCATCATCGTGCCGGCACGCTCCAACCACGTGGTGGCGGACTGGTTGTCCCGAGGCTTCTACACAGAACTGTTGCACTCGGGGATCCGCCTGTTCCTGTACCAGGGCGCCATGGTGCACTCCAAGACCGCCACCATCGACGGCCAGTGGTCGACGATCGGCACCGCGAACCTCGACCGGCTCAGCCTGTTGGGCAACTACGAGGTCAACGTGGAGATCACCGACGAGGCGGTGGCCGCCTACATGGAGGAGGTGTTCCTCACCGACGAGTCCAACTGCATCGAGGTGAGCGAACAGCGCTGGAGCGAGCGGTCCCTCGTCGCGAAGGCCACGGAACTGTTCCTCAGCCCGTGGCGTCCGCTGTTCTGATCAGACGAATACCGCGACGGCCGCGTTGACGAACGTGAGCCCGAAGATGCCCCAGAACTGGGCGTCGGACAGGGCCCGCTTCCGGCGGTTCACGAACACGAGCGCCGCGATGACCACGACGACGGCCAGCTTGATGCCCACCTTCACCTGGTTGACGTCAGCGTCACCCATCTCCGCTATCCCGACGAGCAGCAGCCCGGTGACCAGTTGGGTGAGCACGCCGTGCACCATGGCCGCGTTCACCGAGCGGCCGGGGCCCTTGATCTGCACGAATGCACCGCCGAACAATGCGGCGAATCCGACGAAGTGTAGGAGGAGCAGCAGATCTCGAAGAATGTCCATGTGGTGAGGCTAGCGCCACTCCCAGGGTCAGCCGAAAATGGCGCACTGCGCGCACGACACGGCGTGCCGGGTTGTCCATAGCCCCCTACATAGGGCATGCTGGACATATGGGAACAATCATCGCATACATCGTCATCGGTCTTATCGGCGGGGCCATCGCTAAGGCGATCCTGCCTGGACGCCAGGGCGGAGGGTGGGTCGTCACCATCCTGCTCGGCATCGCCGGCGCCCTCCTGGGCGGTTTCCTCGGAGGCCTGATCTTCAACGTCTCGTACTCGGAGATCTTCTCCGTGTCGGGCCTGATCTTCTCCGTCCTGGGCGCGCTCCTCATTCTCGTCATCTACGGTTTCGTCACCAAGAACAAGGTCTGAGCCTCGTAGCACGAAACGCACTGTCCGAAAGGGCGGTACCGGAGTTCCGGTACCGCCCTTTCGTTTTCCCACTCTCAGATCAGATGACGATCGGTGGCCCATTTAGTCAATTGATGCCGATTGGACAATTGCAGTTTGCGCAACACGGACGACACGTGCGTCTCAACCGTCTTGATCGAGATGAACAGCTCCCGGGCCACCTCCTTGTAGGAGTAGCCACGGGCGATCAGCTTCATCACCTCGCGTTCCCTGAGGCTCAGCCTGTCGAGCTCCTCGTCGATGCTGGACACATCGACCGCTCCTGAAAAGGCATCCAGCACGAATCCGGCGAGCCGCGGCGAGAACACGGCATCCCCGGCCGCGACCCGCGCCATCCCCTCGAGGAGTTCGTCCGAGGAGATGGACTTGGTCACATAGCCCCTGGCCCCGGCCCGGATCACGCCTATGACGTCCTGCGCGGCGTCCGAGACCGACAGCGCCAGGAACTTGACCTGAGGCTTCAGCGGAAGCACCTGCCTGATCACCTCGGCGCCGCCGCCACCGGGAAGGTGCACGTCGAGGAGCACCACATCCGGCTCCGTCCCCACGATGGCCGCGACAGCCGTGCCCACGTCCTCACCCTCACCCACCACCTCGCAGTGCTGGCCGATCTCGTGGCGCACCCCTGCGCGGAACATGGCGTGGTCGTCGACGATCACCACCCGCAGGAGACCTGCGCGGTCCTGGCTCATACCCCGATCTCCATCTTCACCTCTGTGCCCTGCCCCGGCCCGGAACGGACGGTGGCGCTACCCCCGTAGCGCTCCATGCGGGCCCGGATCGATTCTCGCACGCCCCTCCGGTCCTCAGGAACCGCACCGACGTCGAATCCCATGCCGCGGTCACGGACGAACACCTCGACGCCTCCCGCGTCCACCTCGGCGTAGACGTCCACCCGCGGCGCGCCGGAATGCTTGGCGGCATTGGTCACCGCCTCCCCGACTGCGAGGATCAGCGCCTCCACGCGGTCGTCGACCTCGGCGTCGCCCACACACACGAGTTCCACGTCGACGGCGAAGTCCGCCTCCACCTCGGCCACCAGGTCCCGCAGGGCCGACCGCAGCGACGAGGCCCTCGTCGACTCCCCGTACAGCCACGTGCGCAGCTCCCGCTCCTGCCGCCGGGCCAGACCAGCCACAGTGGCGGCGTCGTCGGCCTGCCGCTGGATGAGGGCCAACGTCTGGAGGACCGAATCGTGCAGGTGGGCCGCCATGTCCGCGCGCGCCTCCGCGCGCAGACGCTCCGCGTCCGCCTGGCGGAGGCGGTTGCGCTGCTGATACAGCCACGGCGCCGCCACCACGAGCAGCCCAGCCAGCAGCACGCCGGAGGCGCCCAGAACGCCGGGGAGCTGGGACAGCCCGACCTGTGTGGCGAGGATCCAACTCGTGCCGGCCCCCACCAGCGCCAGGCCGCCCACGAGCCTGACCACGCTCATGGCCCCACCTCCGCGCGTGACGCGGGTCCAGAGGCCCATTCGCCCGCCCCGCTCCCGCGGCGCCACCCTCTCATCCACCTGTAGCCAGATCACGATGACCCCGACGCCACCGACCACCATGGGCCAGAACAGCCCCGTGGGGATGACTCCCCCGGAGACGAAGAGCCACAGCAGCCCCACCACGAGCATTCCGCCGGCGATGAGGACGCCCGAGTCCGCGGCCGCGAGGTCCTCGGCCCGCTGTGGGCGCATGCCGCTGCGGCTGGCTGCGGCCAGCCCCGTCGGCTCCGCGTCGGCCGCGCCCCGGGGCATCAGCACCCACAGTGCCCCGTAGGCGAGCACCCCGGCGCCGGAGAACAACGCCATCACGAGGAAGCCCAGCCGCACATGCGACACCTTGACGCCCAGGTGGGCCGCCAGGCCGGTGGCCACGCCGGCGATGACCTTGCCCTCGGCCTGCCGCCGCAGCGGCGCGCGCGCGGGCGCGATCGGGACCGGCAGCTCTGTCATGTCCCCCAGCCTGACACGCGGGCGCGGACCAGGCCAGCGCCAGGGATGCTTTCCAGGGTTGCCGCAGCCACAACTCAGGTGTCCCTCAGGGGGTCACCCGATATCCGACGGGCCGCGGTCACGGGAGACTGGGGGCATGTCCACGGAACTTGATCTCGGCTGGCTCGATCCGAGCCTCGGCGCGCTGCAGCGCCAGGAGGCCGGCGGCGGGTCCGGCCTCTGCCGCGCGGTCGCGGCCAGGATGGGCGTCGACGTGGTGCTGGTCAGGGTGGCCATCGCGCTGCTCGCGCTGAGCGGCGGCCTCGGTGTGGCGCTGTACGCGTGGGGCACTGTCCTCTCACGCGGATCCTCCGGAGTCCGGCCCATCGACTCCATGCTTCCCGCGTTCGGCCGATGGAGCCCGATGGCCCAGAAGGCCGTCGTGATCCTCACCTCGCTGGCCGCGGTCAGCCTGATCAGCCAGGTGACGCCACTGCCCTGGGGTCCTGGCGTGGTCCTGATGGCCCTGTTCGTCCTGGCTCGGCGCGGCCGGCTCGGCGGCGGCTGGGCCCCGCCCACGCCGTCGGATCGACGCCAGGAGGGGACCGTCGCCGCATCCGACGAGGACCTCGTGGCCCACTGGCGTTCGACGATGCAGGCTGCGGCCGGCGCGGGCCGTGGACCCGAACTCCTTCCCGTCGTCGATCTCTATGCCCCCGCCCCCGTGGCGGCGCACGCCCCAGGGCCGCGCGCCAGGCCCGCGTGGCTTGCCGGCGCCGGGATCCTCACGGTGCTGATCGCCACCGGTGCCCTCGTGGCAGTCCTCCTCGGTAGCCCCCGTCTGGCGCTGGGCCTCGCCCTCGCGGCGGCCGGCGCACTGGTGGTCGTGCACGCCGTGGCCACCCGGCGGCGGAGGGTGCCGCGCCCGCTACTGGCGGTGCTCGTGGTCGCGATGGTGGCCGCCGGTTGGCTCGCACCGCGTGCGGCCGCCCCCACCGCCGTCCCCCCCGTCGACTCGGCAGTGATGGTCATCGAAGCCATCGGCGAGGAGCGAGTGGTGGACCTGCGCGACAGCGACCTGTCCGGTGTGGAGCACATCAGGATCGAGGTGGCGGCCTCTGACCTGACGGTGCTCCTGCCAGGGAGCCCGCTGTCGGTGACCTCCGGGGAGTTACTCAGTGACGTCAACGTCTACGGCACCGGCGCGGAACCCCTGGAGCTCACGGTCACCATTGACGCCCTGCTCTCCCGCGTCACACTGGAGGAGACACGATGAACCGTCCACCGCTCGATCTGGCCGCCCTGGCCGTCGGCCTCGCCGCCGTCGGCTTCGGGGTCGTGCTGATCGTCTCGCCGAGCCTCTCGGCGCCCTTTGTCCAACCGATCCTCGCCGTCATCCTCGTGGCCGCAGGCGCGATCGGTCTCCTCTCCTCCCGCGGCCGCACGAATTCCCGAAAGGAACTTCCATGAAGCTCACCCGTCCCAGTACCGGCGCCATGATCGGCGGCGTCTGCGCCGGCATCGCGCGCTACCTCAACCTTGACGTGACCATCGTCCGGATCGCCTTCGTCCTCATCGCCGTCTTCGGCGGCAGCGGCATCCTGGCCTACCTCGTCCTGTGGGCCGTCATGCCGCGCGACGAGGGTGGCTCGCTGGCCGAAGAGGGCTTCGACAAGGCGCGCGCCTGGGTGGACAGCCGCAAGGCCAACGACCCTCAGCAGCCGCCGTACGACATCTGAGCCGCGTGGCTCACTCCCACTCGATGGTGCCCGGCGGCTTGCTCGTGATGTCCACCACCACGCGGTTGATGTGCGCGCACTCGTTGGTGATCCGGGAGGAGATCTTCTCCAGCACCTCATAGGGGAGCCGTGCCCAGTCCGCCGTCATGGCGTCGTCTGAGACCACGGGGCGCAGGACGATGGGATGGCCGTACGTGCGGCCGTCCCCCTGCACACCCACGGACCGGACGTCCGCCAGAAGGACCACCGGGAACTGCCAGATCGCCCGCTCGAGCTTCGCCACCGCCAGCTCGTGGCGGGCGATCGCGTCTGCCTGGCGGAGGATGGTGAGCCGCTCCTCCGTCACCTCGCCGATGATGCGGATGGCCAGGCCGGGACCCGGGAACGGGTGCCGCCACACCATCTCATCCGGAAGGCCGAGCTGCGCACCCACGGCGCGCACCTCGTCCTTGAACATCTGGCGCAGCGGCTCGATCAGGGTGAACTGCAGGTCGTCGGGCAGACCCCCGACATTGTGGTGGCTCTTGATGTTGGCGGTGCCCTCGCCGCCACCGGACTCCACCACGTCCGGGTACAGGGTGCCCTGGACGAGGAAGTCGATCCCCCGCTCACCGGCCAGTTCCCGTGCCGTCGCCTCGAAGGTGCGGATGAACTCGCGACCGATGATCTTGCGCTTCTCCTCCGGATCCGTCACGCCGGCGAGCGCGCCGAGGAACCGCTCCCGCTCGTCGGCCACCACGAGGTCCACACCCGTGGCCGCGACGAAGTCCTCCTTGACCTGCGTGGCCTCCCCCTCACGCAGCAGCCCGTGATCGACGAAGACGCACGTGAGCTGTGAGCCGATGGCCTGTTGGACCAACGCCGCCGCGACAGCCGAGTCCACGCCCCCGGACAGGGCGCACAGGACGTGCCGGTCCCCCACCGTGGCGCGGACGGCGTCGATGGCCTCGGTCACCATGTTCTCGGCGGTCCAGTCCGGGGTGAGGCCGGCGATGTTGAACAGGAAGTGCTCCAGCACCTGCTGGCCCCACTGCGAATGCATGACCTCGGGGTGCCACTGCACGCCGGCCAGCTTGCGGGTGAGATCCTCGAACGCCGCGACCGGCGCGCCCGCGGTGCGGGCGAGGACCCGGAAGCCCTTGGGCGCGCGGCTGACCGAGTCCCCGTGACTCATCCACACGTTGAGCGTGTTCGGCAGGCTTCCGAGGAGGCAGCCGCCGTCGTGGATCGACAGCGACGTGCGGCCGTACTCGCGCTGCCCCGTCTTGGCGACGGTGCCGCCGAGCGCCTGCGCCATCACCTGGAACCCGTAACAGATTCCCAGCACCGGGATGCCGGCCTCGAGGAGCCGGGCGTCGAGCTGCGGCGCGCCCTCCTCGTAGACCGACGACGGGCCGCCGGACAGGATGATCGCGGCGGGGCGCCGGGCCAGGATGGCGTCGGCGTCGAGCGCGGAGCTGACGATCTCGGAGTAGACGGAGGCTTCGCGGACGCGGCGCGCAATGAGCTGCGCGTACTGGGCACCGAAGTCGACGACGAGAACCTTCTCGTGCTGGGCAGTCATGCGCCCGAGTCTATTGCCTCGTCGCCGCCGATCAGTTTCGCCGTCCCGGGAATAACCCGGACCGGGGACAGGTTGGCGACGACATGAACATTTACCCTGACGTGACGGCCCTCATCGGGCGCACGCCCCTCGTGAAGCTCAACCGCATCGCCGGCGACAACGCGACCGTCCTGGCCAAGCTGGAGTTCTACAACCCGGCCAACTCGGTCAAGGACCGCATCGGCGTCTCCATCATCGACGCGGCCGAGGCCTCCGGCCAGCTGCAGCCCGGCGGCACCATCGTCGAGGGCACCTCGGGCAACACCGGCATCGCGCTGGCGATGGTGGGCGCGGCCCGCGGCTACAAGGTGGTGTTGACCATGCCGGAGACGATGTCCCTCGAACGCCGCGCGCTGCTCAGGGCCTACGGCGCCGAGCTGGTGCTGACCCCCGGCCCGCAGGGCATGCGCGGCGCCGTCGAGAAGGCTGAGGAGATCGCGGCGGAGCGTGGCGGGGTGCTCGCGCGTCAGTTCGCGAACCCCGCCAACGTCGAGATCCACCGCACCACCACCGCCGAGGAGATCTGGAACGACACCGACGGCACCGTCGACATCGTGGTGGCGGGCGTCGGCACCGGAGGCACCATCACCGGCGTCGGCCAGGTGCTCAAGGAGCGCAAGCCCGAGGTGAAGATCGTGGCCGTGGAGCCGCAGGAGTCACCCATCCTGTCGGGTGGCCAGCCCGGCCCGCACAAGATCCAGGGCATCGGCGCCAACTTCGTGCCCGAGATCCTGGACCGCTCCGTCATCGACGAGGTGCTCCCCCGCAACATCGACCAGGCCGTCGAGTTCGCGCGCCGCGCCGCCCAGGAGGAGGGCCTCCTCGTGGGCCTGTCGTCCGGCGCCGCGCTGTCCGCGGCCATCGAGGTCGCGGCGAGGCCGGAGAGCGCCGGCAAGACGATCGTGGTGATCATCCCGTCGTTCGGCGAGCGCTACCTGTCCACCGTCCTGTTCGAGGGCCTGCTGGAGAAGTGACCTGACGATGCCGCAGGGGGCACCCTCCACGGGGCGCCCCCTGCGGCATCGGCCGTCCTAGACTGATGGTCATGCGTATCGTCATCACCGGGGCCTCGGGCAAAGCCGGCCAGGCCACCCTCCGCCACTTCGTCGCCACCAACCACGAGATCGTCGGCACCGACGTCGCCGCCCGGCCCGAGTGGTACACCGGGAAGTTCTACCGCGCGGACCTCACGCAGTTCGGCGAGGCCATGGACGTGCTCGCGGGGGCGGACGCCGTGATCCACCTCGCCAACATCCCGGCAGACTGGATCCACACCGATTCGCACACTCTCAACGCCAACACGCTGATGAACAACAACGTGTTCATCGCCGCGTGGAAGCTCGGACTCAAGCGCGTCGTCTACGCCTCCAGCGAGACCACGCTGGGGCTCCCGTTCGACGAGGTCAACTACGTGCCCGTCGACGAGGACCACTACCCGCTGCCCAACTCCACCTATTCGCTGTCGAAGGTGATGACGGAGACCATGGCCGAGCAGGTGTCGCGGTGGGCCGGCATCCCGTTCATCGGCCTGCGGTTGTCCAACATCTTCACCGTCGAGGACTACCGGCAGCAGCCGGCCTTCGCCAAGGACCCCGAGGCCCGGCGATGGAACCTGTTCGGCTACATCGATGCGCGCGACGTGGCGCAGTCCTGCGAGGACGCCCTGCATGCCAGCCTGTCGGGCGCACACGCGTTCGTCATCGCGGCGGACGACACCATCCTGGACGTTCCCACGCGTGAGGCGCTGGAGCAGATCCATCCGGGGATGGAGGTCCCGGAGTCGGTCTCCGAGTACGGCACGCTGCTGAGCAACCGCGCCGCCAAGGACCAGATGGGGTTCACCCCGCGGCACTCCTGGCGCGACGAGGTGCGGGGCTGAGCATCAGGCCCGGGTGACGACGCCCGCGGCCCCTCTCGGTACCGTCCCCTTTCACAACAGTTTGGTAAAGCGCTTGCGCATGACCCTGACCGAGGCGTAACGTCGTTTGTGCAAGCGCTTGCGCATACGACGAGGAGGACGGGTGCCAACGATCTATGAGGTCGCCAAGGAGGCGGGCGTCTCCATCTCGACGGTGTCGCGCGCCCTCCGCGACGACCCCCGCATCTCGGAACTCACCCGGGTGCGCGTCCGGGAGGCGGCGGAGTCGTTGGACTACCTTCCGAGCGCCGCGGCGCAGAGCCTCGCGGGCACGTCGGTGCGCTCACTGGGCATGGTCCTCCCCCACGTCAAAGGCACCTACTATGCCGAGCTGGCCGTAGGCTTCGAGCGGCGCGCCAGCGAGTTGGATTGCTCCGCGGTCCTGCTCCTCGTCGGCCCGGATGCGAACCAGCGCCCGGCCGTGCGCCGGCTCGCGGCGCAGGTGGACGGCCTGGCGTTCATGGCCCGCAGCGCCGCCACCGACGACCTCGTCGCCGAGGTCGCGAAGCGGAAGCCGACGGTCACCGTCGCACGCACCCAGCTCCTGGGCCTGCCGGCCATCTACGCCGAGTCCGAGGGCTCGGCGGCCGCGCTCACCCGCCACCTCGTCGAGCTCGGACGCACGCGCTTCGCGTTCATCGGGCCCATCGATCACGGCTCCGACATCGCTGCCCGCTACCGCGGCTTCGCCCGGGCCCTCACCGAAGCGGGTCTCCCCGTGCCCCCGGCCATCGAGACCGAGCTCGACGAGGAGTCGGGCCACCGGCTCGCCCAGGAGCTCAGCGCATCAGGCATGCCGTACGACGCACTCGTCTGCGGCAACGACGAGATCGCCGTCGCCCTGGTGTACGAACTGCAGGAGCGCGGCATCGACGTGCCCGGATCGGTCTCCGTGATCGGCTGGGACGACATCCGCGTCTCCCGCTACCTGCGCCCCGGGCTGACCACCGTCCGCCAGCCCGTCGCCGAACTCGGCGCCACCGCCGCCGAGCACCTCACGAAGTTGCTGTCGGGAACACCGGTGCCGGACCTCACCGCCCTTCCCACGTCCCTGGTGCACCGCACGTCGTGTGGCTGCTCCAAGCGCAATCCCCTGCCCATCCACTAGAGGAAACGAGAACGACCATGAAGATCAGAAGCAGTGTCGCACTGACACTCACCGCGCTGCTGGCCGTGGCCGGCCTGAGCGCCTGTGGACGCGACGCCGACACCGGCACCCCCGTCGACAGCGAGGAAGCCCCCGAGGTTTCGGAAGGAGCCGCGACGGGCAGCCTCGACGTCTGGGCCATGGGCGCGGAGGGCGAGAAGCTCCCACAGCTGGTGGAGATGTTCAAGCAGGAGAACCCCGACGTCGACATCCGGGTCACGCCGGTGCCCTGGGACTCCGCCCACGACAAGTTCACCGCCTCCATCGCCGCCGGCACCGCGCCCGACGTGGCGCAGGTCGGCACCACCTGGATGGGCGAGTTCGTCGGCCTCGACGCGCTCGACCCCACGCCTGACCTCATCGACGCCAGCAAGTTCTTCGAGGGCGCGCAGGAGACCACCGTCGTCGACGACGTCTCCTACGCCGTCCCGTGGTACGTCGAGACCCGCCTCGTCTACTACCGCACCGACCTCGCCGAGGCCGCCGGCATCACCGAGCCCCCCACCGACTGGGAGGGCCTGAAGGACATGGCGAAGAAGATGCAGGACGCGGGCGCCACCTGGGGCATCGCGCTGCAGCCCGGCGGCACCGGCTCCTGGCAGACCGTACTGCCCCTGATCTGGTCCAACGGCGGCCAGATCACCAACGAGGACGGCACCGAGTTCACCTTCGACACCGAGGAGAACGCCGAGGCGCTGGCGTACTACCAGTCCTTCTTCACCGACGGCATCGCCAACGATGCCCCCACCGAGGGCACCACCGAGTCCGACTTCGTCTCCGGCGCCGTCCCGATGTTCATTTCCGGGCCCTGGATGATGGCGGCCGTGGAGGACGTCGGCGGCGAGGGCTTCGCCGACAAGTACGACGTCATGACGATGCCCGAGGCCGAGATGAGCGCCTCGTTCATCGGCGGCTCCAACCTCGCCGTGTTCAAGAACACGGACAACCGCGACGCGGCGTGGAAGTTCGTCGACTTCCTGACCCAGGAGCAGACGCAGGTGGAGTGGTTCAAGCTCAGCACCGACCTCCCGTCGGTGCAGTCCGCATGGGACTCCGACGAACTGTCCGCGGACGAGCAGCTCGCCAAGTTCGGCACGCAGCTCGAGACCGCCTACGCCCCGCCGTCGATCCAGACGTGGGAGCAGATCGCGGACTCGTTCGACGCGCAGGTGGAGCAGGTGACCAAGACCGGTACCGATCCAGCCGAAGCCCTGGCCGCGGTGCAGCAGGAGGCCACCTCCATCGGTATGGGCTGACCATGTCCACCGTGGCCGCCAGCCCGGACCTGAAGCCTCGCAAGCGCTCCCGACGGAGCGCGAGCGAGGCCCGGGCCGGCATGATCCTCGCCCTGCCGTTCGTCCTCCTGTTCTCGGTGTTCACGGCGTGGCCGGTGCTGCAGTCGATGTTCATGAGCTTCACCGACACCCGGATCAACGACATCAGGACGCCGTTCGCGGTGAACTTCGTCGGCTTCGAGAACTACGCCCGCGCGCTGGGCGACGCCGTCTACCAGAAGGCGGTCCTGAACACGGCGGTCTTCGTCATCGTCGGCGTCCCGCTCACCATCGGCGTCGCCCTGGCGCTCGCGGTGGCCCTGGACAAGG
Organism: Tessaracoccus pujii; assembly: GCF_055326215.1. Lineage (NCBI taxonomy): Bacteria > Bacillati > Actinomycetota > Actinomycetes > Propionibacteriales > Propionibacteriaceae > Tessaracoccus > Tessaracoccus pujii. Next base: position 41,598 of record NZ_JBUZNP010000012.1, read on the forward strand.
GCATCACGAAGTTCCGCGGTCTCTTCCGGGTCGGCTTCTACACGCCCGTGATCACGAGCATCGTCGCCGTCGCCGTCGTGTGGCGGTTCCTGCTCCAGCCCGACAGCGGGCTGGTCAACACGGTGCTCGGGTGGGTGGGGATCGACGGCCCCAACTGGCTGGGCGACACCCGCACCTCGCTGCTGTCGCTCATCATCATGGCCACCTGGCGCAACTTCGGCACGGCCATGATCATCTTCCTCGCCGGTCTGCAGGCCGTGCCGTGGAGCCTGCACGAGGCCGCCGCCATCGACGGCGCCAACTCCTGGCAGCGGTTCTGGTTCATCACGCTGCCGATCCTCCGCCCGACCCTGCTGTTCGTCATGGTCACCACCACGATCGGCTACCTGCAGTTCTTCGAGGAGCCGTTCGTGATGACCGACGGAGGCCCGCTCAACAGCACGATCTCCGCGTCGATGTACACCTACATGCAGTTCGGGTTCGGCAACTACGGCGTCGCCGGCGCGATGGCGTACCTGACGTTCGTCGTGATCGTCATCGTCACACTCATCCAATTCCGAGTGACAAGGGAGAAGTGATGACCAGATCACGCTCGATGTGGGTGCTCTACATCATCCTGGGCATCCTGCTCGTCATCGTCATCATGCCGTTCATCTGGATGATCCTCGGCAGCCTGAAGACGCAGGGCGAACTGCTGCGCGTGCCCCCGAACTTCCTGCCGGACGCCCCGACGCTCAACAACTTCGAGCGTCTGTTCGACCGGTTGTCGTTCGGCCGCTACTTCTTCAACTCCACGGTGGTCGCCGTCGTGGTCACCGGATCCAACATCATCTTCTGCTCGATGCTCGGCTACGCGCTCGCGCACCTGAACTTCCCGGGCAAACGGATCATCTTCGCCGCCGTGCTCGGGACGCTGATGATCCCCGGCCTCGTCACCTTCATCCCGCAGTTCGTGCTCGTGGTGAACATGGGCCTGGGCAACACCATCCCCGCGCTGTTCCTGCCGTTCCTGGTCGGCCCGTTCGGGGTGTTCCTGATGCGGCAGTTCTTCCTGGGCATGCCCAAGGACATTCTCGAGGCCGGGCGCCTCGACGGCGCCAGCGAGCTCGGGATCTTCTTCCGCCTGTTCCTGCCCCTCGCCGGGCCTGCCCTGGCGACGCTCGGGATCCTCACGTTCCTCGCCTCGTGGAACAACTTCCTCTGGCCGCTCGTGGTCGCCTCGACAGAAGAGACCTACACGCTGCCCGTCGCCCTCGCGCTGGTCTCCACCGGCCAGAACCAGACCGACTACGGGCTTCTACTTGCCGGCGCAAGCGTCGTCGTCCTGCCCATCCTGCTGGTCTTCCTGTTCTTCCAGCGATTCATCATCGAGGGCATCGCCACCACCGGAATCAAGTGACCCACCACACTCCGACAGGAGCAATACTGAAATGACCAACCTGAAACGACGAACTCTGCTCGGCACCGCCGCCGGCGCCGGCGCCCTCGCGGCGGTCGGATCCCAGGCCTTCGCCAATCCCGGCCTCGGCCGCCCCGTCGACCATGACGGGACCCTGCTCACCTGGGCGCGCGACACCTGGCACTCGCTCGTCGCCATGACCGACCCCGACACGGGCCTCGTGGCCGACAACATCGACGGCGACCTCGCCAATCGCAGCGGCTACACGTCGCCGACCAACATCGGCGGCCTGCTGTGGAGCACGATCGTCGCTCGCGACCTGCGCATCATCAATCCCGGCGAGGCCCGCACCATCATCAGCCGCACCCTGCGCACCCTGCAGCGCATGGAGCGCCACGACGCCAGCGGCATGTACTTCAACTGGTACGACGAGGCCAACGGCGATGTGCTGCGCGTCTGGCCGGAGGACGGCAACCGCGTGGTGCCGTTCGTGTCGAGCGTGGACATGGGCTGGCTGGGGGCCGCGCTCTACGTCGTCGCCCAGGCCGACCCGTCCAACCGGAAGGTCGCGCTCGAGCTGTTCAACGCCATGCGTTGGGACATCTTCTACGACAAGGACTTCCGGGCCCCGGCCGGCGCCAACTACGGCGGCTTCTGGATCGAGAACCCCGAGCGGCCCGGCACCGCCCTGCTGCCCCCGACGATCGGCGAGGGCCCGGACCTCTGGTACCACGTCCAGCACCACTACGACACCGCGGTGTCCGAGGCGCGGATGGTCAACTACCTGGGCATCTTCCGCGGCCAGATCCCGCCGGTGGCGTACTTCGGCACGTTCCGGACGTTCCCCCCGGACTGGGACTGGCCGGAGATGCCGCCCGTCGGGGAGTGGCGCGAGTACCTGGGGTTCCCCGTCTACGAGGGCGCCTACACCTATCGCGGCTTCCGGGTGGTGCCCGGCTGGGGGGGCTCGATGTTCGAGGAGCTCATGCCGGACATCTTCGTCCCCGAGGCGGAGTGGGGCCCCAGGAGTTGGGGCCGCAACCACCCGCTGCACGTCCGTGCGCAGCGTGAACACGGCCTCGACGACGCCCAGTACGGCTACTGGGGCTTCTCGCCATCGTCGAACCCGGCCGGCGGCTACCGCGAGTACGGCGTCGACGCGCTCGGCATGAACCCCGAGGGCTATTTCTCGGACCAGGAGCGCACCGACTACCGCTGGGACAACCCGCCGACCACCTACGGCGACGGGGTCGTCACCCCGCACGCCGCGTTCCTCGGCATGATGTACGAGCGCGACGAGGCGGCCCAGAACCTGCGCAACCTGCAGGCCGACTTCGATGCCTACGGCCCGGGCGGTTTCTACGACGCCGTCGCGGTCCGCAGCGGCCAGGTGGCGAGGCGCCACCTGTCGCTGGACCAGTCGATGATCATGGGCGCGCTCGGCAACGTGCTGCTCGACGGCGGGTTGCGTCGCTGGTTCGCCACCGCCGAGGTGGAGCAACAGCTGCGCCCGCTACTGGCCCTCGAGGAGTTCAACGCAGGCGAATGACGATGACGCGAGCCGAGTTCCTCACCTCCGACGGCGTCACGTTCCGTGACCTCAACCACAACGGCCGCCTCGACCCCTTCGAGGACCCGCGGCTGAGCGTCACCGAAAGGGTCGACGACCTGCTCCCCCGGCTGTCGCCGGAGGAACTGGCCGGGCTCATGTTCCACACGGTGATCGAGGCCGGGACCGACGGGCAGCTGCTCGAAGGCCCCGGCCGGATCTCCAAGTCCGGGAGCCGGGACGTCGTGGTCGGGAAGCGGATGAACCACCTCAACGTGCACGCCCTCGCGAGCGCACGGAACGCGGCGGCCTGGGCCAACCGGCTGCAGGAGCTGGCGCGCGAGACGCCGCACTCCATCCCTGTCACCATCTCCACCGACCCCCGGCACGGTGCCGCCGAGAACGCGGGCACGAGCTGGGCCTCGACCTTCTTCTCCCAGTGGCCCGACCCCATGGGGCTCGCCGCACTGGGCGACGTCGGCCTGGTCCTCACGTTCGCCGACATCGTGCGCCGCGAGTACGTCGCCGTCGGCATCCGCGCCGCGCTGCACCCTACGGCCGATCTCGCCACCGAGCCCCGCTGGGCGCGCCAGCGGGAAACCTTCGGGCATGACCACGCGCTCGTCGCGCGCCTCACCGAGGCCGCCGTCGCCGGGCTGCAGGGCGACGAGCTCGGGCCCGGGTCGGTGAGCGCCACCACCAAGCATTTCCCCGGCGCCGGGCCGCAGGCCGACGGCGAGGACGCCCACTTCCCCTACGGCCGCGACCAGGTGTACCCCGGCGGGCGGTTCGACGATCACCTGCGGCCCTTCAGGGCCGCCATCGCGGCGCGGACCGCGGCGATCATGCCGTACTACGGGCGCCCCGTGGGACTCGACCTCGGGACGGGGCCGATCGCCGAGGTGGGCTTCGGCTACAACAAGCAGATCCTCACCGGCCTGCTGCGCGAGCGCCTCGGCTATCAGGGCGTGATCCTGAGCGACTGGGAGCTCGTCAACGACAACCTCGTCGGCGACCAGGTGCTGCCCGCACGCGCCTGGGGCGTGGAGCACCTGAACCCCGAGCAGCGCATGGTCAAGCTCCTCGACGCGGGCATCGACCAGTTCGGCGGCGAGGAGTGCGTCGACCTGCTGGTCGCGCTCGTCGAGGAGGGACGCGTCTCGCGTTCCCGGCTGGAGGAGTCAGCCCGGCGGCTGCTCCGCGTGAAGTTCCAGCTGGGACTGTTCGACGACCCGTACGTCGACGAGGACGCGGCCGACCGGCTGGTCGGCACGCCGGAGGCGATGGAGCTCGGGTTCCGCACGCAGGCGCGGTCGGTCGTCGTGCTGACCGCACGGTCCGTGAGGAGCGAAGAGGCCCCCTCTCGAAGGACCGATTCCAGCTCCCTGAGGAACGACGAAGCAGCGTCAAGGCCCACCCTCCCCCTGCGCCCCGGCACCCGCGTCTGGCTGGAGGGCATCAATCCCGAGGCGATCAGCGGAGGCCTGATCGTCGTCGACCGCCCGGAGGACGCCGACGTGGCGCTCGTCCGCCTCGACGCCCCGTTCGAGCCGCGCGACGACCTCTTCCTCGAGGCCTCGTTCCACCAGGGCAGCCTCGACTTCCCGCCCGGGCTGAAGCACCGCCTCGCCCGCCTGCCCTGCCCCCTCATCATCGACGTCAAGGCCGACCGCCCCGCGGTGCTCGCTCCGCTGCTGGACGTGGCCTCGGCGCTGACCGTCACGTTCGGCGTGAGCGACGCCGCATGGGTGCACGCCGTCACCGGTCAGGTGCCTCCGGAGGGCCGGCTCCCGATCGGGTTCCCACGCTCCATGGACGCGGTGCGCGCCTCCATGCCGGATGTCGCGGGCGACCCCGACCCGCTCTTCCCGGCCGGCCACCGCGCCGCCGTGCCCGCCGACCCCGATTCCCCGAGGTGATCCCCGTGCCCGACCTGACCATACGACCGCAGTTCACCGAGGCCGGCGCGCTGGCCCGGCTCGATGCCGGCGAGCTCAGCCTGATCCAGTACCCCGCCTCGGAGCTCGAACCGGGGCCGCACCAGGTGTGGCTGCGCTGGCGTGACGGCGGGGGCCACGAGGCGCTGGGGCTCACGGGGCCGGCAGGCGGCGCCGACGTCGCGCGCACCGACGCCGGCGTGGTGCTGCGGGGACGGCGCCGCGACATTGAGTGGGAGCTGTGGTGGGACCAGCCGTCCGGCGGTGGGCGCTTCGGCTGGGGGCTGCGCGTCGTCAACCTCGGGGAGGCGCCCGTCGAGCTCGACGCGGTCTGGACGGTCGACGTCGCCCTCACGCCCTGGGAAGCGCTGCGCCGCAACGAGTTCTACGTCTCGCAGTACCTGGACCTCGCGCCCATCGCTGACGGCGATCGTCGCCTCATCGCGGTACGGCAGAACATGCCCGGCGACGCGCATCCGTGGCTGGCGCTCGGGGCGACCCGTCCGTTGGTCGGCTGGTGCACCGATGCCCTGCAACTCCGGCCCGCGATCCCCGGGTCGGGGCTCGACCTCGCCGCGGACCTCCCCTCCGAGCGGTTGCAGCACGAGCACACGCTGGCCGCCCTGCAGACCGAGATGTGGCGGCTCGGGCCCGGCGAGGCGGGCGTCGTCGGTTTCCGCGGCGTGGTGCTGGCGGACCATCCGGATGCCTCGTCGGACGCCGACGCGGTGCGGGTGCGGCCGCTGCTGGGCGAGGGTTGGACGGACCACGCCCCGGAGGCCAGTGACGGGAAGGTGGCCGTGGCTACCGTGTTCAGCCCGGCCAGGATCGTCGACGGCGAGGAGCTCGGCGAGGTCGAGCTGCTGCGCCTGGCCGGCGAGGCGGGCAACGTGGAGCGCGGGGACGGTGGCGTCGTGTGGTCGTACAGCTCGGCCGACGGCGCCCACGTCGTGGCCCGCGCCAAGGAGATCGCGGTGCTCCGCCCCCACGGGCACATCATCCGCGCCGCGGCCGGACCGATGCCGCAGGACCTGAACGCCGCGGTGACCGTGTGGATGAACGGCTCGTTCGCCTCGCAGCTCACCGTCGGAAACGCCTCGGGCGCGCCCCTGCTGTCGATCCGGCGCAGCTACCTGGGCCTGCTCCAGTCCGACGGCGTGCGGCTGTTCGTCCGGGACGACGAGGGGTGGCGGCTGCTCGGGCTGCCGAGCGCGTGGGCCGTCGACGCGGCGTCGGCCAGGTGGTGGTACCGGATCGAGGGGCGCACCATCCGTGTCGTGACGGAGCTCACCCTGGAGGCGCTGACGGTGAGGGTCGACGTCGACGGCGACCCGCTCGACCTGCTGATCTCCGCCAGCGGCGACGCGGAGCTGGGCGGGGAGTCGGCGTCGCTGTTCGCCGACGGCGCCGCGCGCCCCGGTGACTGGCCGGCCGTCGAACATGCCGGGACCACCGGCTTCGAGCTGACGGTCCCGCTCGGCCGCGAGCCCGGGAGCGGCGGGCACGAACCACCGGAGCCGCCGCGGATCGTGGGCGTGAACCTCGCCGCCCGGCGCCTCGACGCCTTCCTGCCGTGGCTGATGCACAACGCTTTCGTCCACTACCAGGCCCCCCGCGGGCTGGAGCAGTTCACCGGTGGCGCCTGGGGCACGCGCGACGTCTGCCAGGGCCCCGTCGGGCTGCTTGTCGCGGCCGACCGCTTCGACGTCGTGCGGGAGGTGCTGCTGACCGTGTTCGCCGGGCAGCAGGACGACGGCGACTGGCCCCAGTGGTTCTTCTACCTCGACGCCGACCGAGCCCCCGGCCATCGGGAGAGCCACGGCGACGTCGTCTACTGGCCACTGCTGGCGCTCGGCGACTACCTCGAGCAGACCGGCGATCTCGGGATCCTCGACGAGGCGGTCGGCTGGGTCGGACCTGACGCGTTGCGGCCGCCGAGTCAGGTGCGCGAGCACGTGAGGCGCGCCGTCGAACACATTCTGGCAGAGCGCAGCGCCGACCCGCGGCTGCCCGCGTACGGCCACGGTGACTGGAACGACTCCCTCCAGCCCGCGAACCCCGGGCTGGCGAGGCAGATGGTCTCCACCTGGACGGCGGAGCTCGAGGTCAAGGCACTCACGAAGCTCGCCAATGGAATCGAGGGCGACGACCGCGAACTCGTCGCCCGCCTGCGCGCGGTGGCCGCCGCCACCGAGCGGGCCATCCGGGAGACGCTCCTGATCGACGGCGAACTCTGCGGGTACGCGGTGGTCACCGAGGAGGGCGTCGAGCCGCTCGTGCACCCACGCGATACGCGCACCGGGCTGCACCACGGGTCCCTGCAGATGATCCACGCGATCGGCGACGAGCTGCTCACCCCCGACGAGGTGCGCGAGCACCTGCGGATCATCGACGAGCACCTGGACGGGCCGACGGGGATCTACCTGTTCGACCGGCCGGTGGACTACCACGGCGGGGAGACGCGCACGTTCCTGCGCGCCGAGGCGGCGTCGTTCTGGGGGCGCGAGATCGGGCTCATGTACATGCACGCCCACATCCGCTGGGTGGAGGCGCTGCTGCGGCTCGGCCTCGCCGACCGGGCGTGGTCGGCGCTCGATCTGATCATCCCCGACGGGCTGAGCGCGGCGGTGCCGGGAGCGCGGCCGCGGCAGTCCAACACGTACTACTCCTCCGTCGACGCGGTGTTCCGGGACCGGTCCGACGCCGAGGCCAACGCGGCCGCCCTGTCCGACCCGTCCTTCGGTTTCGAGGGCGGCTGGCGCGTCTACTCATCCGGGCCGGGGCTCGTCCTCCGGCTGGTCACCGAGGGGTTCCTCGGGTTGCGGATGGGGCGCGACGGCGTGGAGATCGACCCGGTGCTGCCCGTGGGGCGCTACGAGGCGAGGGTGCCGTTCGGCGGGCACCGCCTCTGGGTGGAGTATGACGTCACGGGCGCAGGGCACGGCGTCGGCGAGGTGCTCGTTGACGGCGCACCGGTCGAGACGGAGCCGGTGCCGCGCAGGTACCGGAAGGGCGGCGTGCGGATCCCGGCGGCCGTATGGCGCGACCTGGTCGATGGCGGTGACGAGGTCGTCCTGCGTGTCGGGGTGGGATCCTGATGGGAGCACCGACGACGATCACCCGCGCAGTGTCAGTGCTCCCCCCGGGCGATGTTCTCGTGGTGCCGCACCACTTCGGCGACGATGAACGTGAGGAACTTCTCCGCCAGTTCGGGGTCCAGATCCGCGTCCACGGCCAGCGCCCTCAGCCGCGTGATCTGCCTGGCCTCGCGCTCCGGATCCGCAGCCGGTAATCCGGCGCGCGCCTTCAGCTCACCGACGCGCTGGGTCACCTTGAACCGTTCGGCGAGCAGGTGGATCAGCGCCGAGTCCATGTTGTCGATGCTGCCGCGCAGGCGCTTCAGCTCTGTCAGTGCGTCGTCCATCGGCGCTCCTCGGGCTCAGTGGAGGATCAGATCGATCCGCTGGAAGGACTTGATGTCGGTGTAGCCGGTGAGCGCCATCGCCTTGCGTAGGCCGCCGGCCAGGTTCATCGTGCCGTCCGGCACCCTCGACGGGCCCAGGACGACCTCCTCCAGCGTGCCGACCTGCTCGAAGAACGAGCGCTCGCCGCGCGGGAGCCGCGCGTGCCACGCCTCGCTCCCCCAGTGCCAGCCACGACCGGGGGCCTCGGTGGCGCGAGCGAGCGGGGACCCCACCATGACGGCGTCCGCCCCGCAGGCGATGGCCTTGGCGATGTCGCCGGAACGGCCGACGGCCCCGTCGGCGACGAGGTGGACGTAGCGGCCGCCCGACTCCTCCAGGTAGTCCCTGCGGGCCTCGGCCACGTCCGCGACCGCGGACGCCATCGGCACCTCGATGCCCAGCACCGAGGCCGTCGTGTGCGTGGCACCACCACCGAAGCCCACCAGCACGCCGGCCGCCCCCGAACGCATGAGATGCAGCGCCGCCCGGTAGGTGGCCACCCCGCCGACCAGCACCGGCACGTCGAAGCGGTAGATGAAGTCCTTGAGGTTGAGGGTGTCGCTGCCACCCACGTGCTCCGCCGACACGGTGGTGCCGCGAACCACGAAGAAGTCCATGCCCGCCTTCTCCAGCACCGGTGCGAACTCCAACGTCCGCGCGGGAGAGAGCGAACCAGCCACCGGCACGCCGGCCGCGCGGATCTCAGCCAGGCGGTCCCGGATCAGTTCGGCCTTCACCGGCTCGGCGTAGATCTCCTGGAGTCGCTTGGTGGCCACCACATGGTCCGACTGCTGCGTGATCAGCTCGTACTGGGGCTGGGGATCGTCGTAGCGGGTCCAGAGGCCCTCCAGGTTCAGCACGCCCAGCCCTCCCAGCTCACCCATCCGGATGGCTGAGGTGGGCGACATCACCGAGTCCATGGGGGCCGCCACGATGGGCACGTCGAAGGAGACCGCGTCGATCTTCCACGTCAGGTCCACCTCGTCCTCGCCGCGCGTGCGGCGGGTGGGTGCGATCGCCACATCGTCGAACGAGTAGGCATGGCTTGCGCGCTTGCTGCGCCCGAGCTCGTACATGGATCGGTTCTCCTCAGGTTCTTCAGCGCGACCAGTAGTTGGGGGCCTCGGCGGTGAGCTGGATGTCGTGCGGGTGCGATTCTCGCAGACCCGCCGAGGTGATGCGGACGAACCGTCCTCGCTCCTGCAGTTCGGCGATGGTCCCCGCGCCCGAGTAGAACATCGACTGCCGCAGCCCGCCCACCAGCTGGTAGGCGACGGCGGCCAACGGGCCCCGGTAGGCCACCTGGCCCTCGATGCCCTCCGGGATCAGCTTGTCGTCCGAGGCGACGTCGCCCTGGAAGTAGCGGTCCTTAGAGTACGACGCCTTGCGCCCACGGGCGGCCATGGCACCGAGGGACCCCATGCCGCGGTAGCTCTTGAACTGCTTGCCGTTGATGAACACCAGCTCCCCGGGGCTCTCCTCGCAGCCGGCGAGCAGGGAGCCGAGCATCACCGTCGAGGCCCCGGCGACGAGGGCCTTGGCGATGTCGCCGGAGTACTGGAGCCCGCCGTCGCCGATCACGGGAACGCCGGCCGGACGGCACGCGCGCGCCGCGTCGTAGATGGCGGTGACCTGGGGCACGCCGACCCCCGCCACGATCCGGGTGGTGCAGATGGAGCCAGGGCCCACGCCCACCTTCACGCCGTCCGCGCCCGCCTCGACGAGCGCCTTCGCCCCCGCGTAGGTGGCCACGTTGCCGCCGATGACGTCCACGTCCGCCGCGGCCGGCTCGGCCTTGAGCCGCTTGATCATGTCCACGACTCCCTTGGAGTGGCCGTGGGCGGTGTCGACGATGATGGCGTCCACGCCCTGGTCGACGAGCGCCATGGCGCGGTCCCACGAGTCCCCGAAGAAACCGACGGCGGCGCCGACCCGGAGCCTGCCCTGCGAATCCTTGGCCGCCCGGGGATACTGGTCTGCCTTGACGAAGTCCTTCAGCGTGATGAGGCCCTGCAGCCTGCCCTGCGCGTCGACGATGGGCAGCTTCTCCACCTTGTGCTTCGCGAGGAGCCCGAGCGCCTCCTCGCCTGACACGCCGACCCGGGCGGTGACCAGCGGCATCCGCGTCATCACCTCGCCCGCCGTGCGGCCCGGGTTGTCCTCGAAGCGCATGTCCCGGTTGGTGATGATGCCCACCAGCGTGCCGTCGGCCTCGACGACCGGGGTCCCCGAGATGCGGTAGGTGGCGCACACCTCGTCCACCTCGGCCAGGGTGGCCTGCGGGCTGACGGTGATCGGGTTGCTCACCATGCCCGCCTCGGAGCGCTTCACCTGGTCCACCATCTGCACCTGATCCGCGATGGACAGGTTCCGGTGCAGGATGCCGATGCCGCCCTCGCGCGCCATGGCGATGGCCATGCGCGACTCCGTGACGGTGTCCATGGCGGCCGACGCCAGGGGAACGTTGAGCCGGATCCGCCGGGTGAGCTGGGTCCCGGTGCTGACCTGCGAGGGGATGATGTCGGACTGGTTGGGCTGGAGCAGCACGTCATCGAACGTGAGGCCCAGGGCCGCGAACGGATTGGGCACGCCTGCGCCGGTCAGTTCCTCGAACACGCGTTGACACCCTTCATTCTGCCGCCAGGTCGCGCCCAGTCTACGCCGCCCGCAAAGGAGGAGGACACGCGTCGGCCCCGCCCGGACGAACCGGACGGGGCCAACGCGTGATGCGGGGAGCGGCTCAGCTCTCGTCGTCGCGCTTGTCCACCACGAGCGTCTCCGTGGTGAGCAGGAGCGAAGCGATCGAGGCGGCGTTGGCGAGCGCGGATCGCGTCACCTTCACCGGATCGATGACACCGTGCTCGACGAGGTTCTGGTACACGCCGGTCCTGGCGTTGTAGCCGTGGTTGAGCTCCATCTCGGCAACCTTCGACGTGATGACGTAGCCCGCTTCGCCGCCGTTCTCGGCGATCCAGCGCAGCGGCTCGGCCAGCGACTTCGCCACGACGTCGACGCCCGCCTTCTCGTCGCCCGTGAGACCCAGGTGGTCCTTCAGGACGGCTCCGGCGTGGATGAGGGCCGAGCCGCCACCGGCGACGATGCCCTCCTCGATGGCCGCACGGGTGGCCGACACCGCATCCTCGATGCGGTGCTTCTTCTCCTTGAGCTCCACCTCGGTGGCGGCACCCACCTTGATCACGCACACGCCGCCGGCCAGCTTCGCGACCCGCTCCTGGAGCTTCTCGCGATCCCAGTCCGAATCCGTGCGGGCCATCTCGGCCTGCAGCTGCGCCACGCGGCCGCTGACCTCGGCGTGCTCGCCGGCGCCGTCGACGATGGTGGTGTTGTCCTTGGTGACGACGATGCGACGGGCGCGGCCCAGCACCTCGAGGCCGACCTGGTCCAGCTTGAGACCCACCTCGGGGGCGACGACCTGGCCGCCGGTGAGGATGGCGATGTCCTCGAGCATGGCCTTGCGACGGTCACCGAACGCCGGCGCCTTGACGGCGACGGAGGTGAAGGTGCCGCGGATCTTGTTGACCACGAGCGTCGACAGCGCCTCGCCGTCGACGTCCTCGGCCACGATGAACAGCGTTCCCTTGGCCGCGATGATCTTCTCCAGCAGCGGGAGGAGATCGTTCATCGACGAGACCTTGCCGCTGTGGATGAGGATGTAGGGGTCATCCAGGATGGCCTCCATACGGTCCGCATCGGTCACGAAGTACGGCGACAGGTAGCCCTTGTCGAACTGCATGCCTTCGGTGAACTCGAGCTCGGTGCCCATGGTGTTGGACTCGTCGACGGTGATGACGCCGTCCTTGCCCACCTTGTCGAAGGCCTCGGCGATCAGGTCGCCGATCTGCTCGTCACGCGAGGAGATGGTGGCCACCGACGCCATGTCGGCGGTGGTGTCCACGGGGCGGGCGTTCTCACGCAGGCGCGCGACGACGGCCTCCACGGCCTTGTCGATGCCGCGCTTGAGGCCGACGGGGTTGACGCCCGCGGTCACGGCGCGGAGGCCGACGTGCACCATGGCCTGCGCCAGCACCGTGGCGGTGGTGGTGCCGTCACCGGCGACGTCGTTGGTCTTGGTGGCAACCTCCTTGGCGAGCTGCGCGCCCAGGTTCTCGTACGGATCGTCGAGCTCGACCTCCTTGGCGACGGTCACACCGTCGTTGGTGATGGTCGGGGCGCCCCACTTCTTGTCCAGGACGACGTAGCGACCCTTGGGGCCGAGGGTGACCTTGACGGTGTTGGCGAGGGTGTCCACACCGCGCTCGAGCGCGCGACGGGCCTCCTCATTGAAGGAGAGAATCTTTGGCATTGAAATCCTTGATTGAGTCGAGTCCGAAGGGGCTTCACCCCCGCCAGCGGTCAGCGGGGGCTTGCCCCCGTTCGCTACTTACCCCTGCCGAAGGTCAGCGGGGGCTTGCCCCCGCCAGGGGTCAACGGGGGCGCGCCCCCGTTCGTTACTTGCTGACGACGGCGAGGATGTCGCGGGCGTTCAGCAGGAGGTACTCCTGGCCGTCGTACTTGACCTCGGTGCCGCCGTACTTGGAGAAGATGACGACGTCGCCCTCGGCGACATCGAGGGGAACCCGGTTGCCGTTGTCGTCGATGCGGCCGGGGCCGGTGGCGATGACCTTGCCCTCCTGCGGCTTCTCCTTGGCAGTGTCGGGAATGACAAGGCCGGAAGCGGTGGTCTGGACGGCCTCAAGGGGCTGGACGAGGATGCGATCCTCGAGAGGCTTGATCGTGGTTGCCACGTCAAACACCTTTCTGTCATATCCGACCCGAAGGTCGGCGGATAGGTCATGTGAGGTGGCCGGGCGTCGTCGCGGGTGCCGTCCGACCATTAGCACCCGAGGTTGTCGAGTGCCAGCTCTTACGTTATCCCGGGTTTAGCACTCAATCAAGCCGAGTGCCAGATCAGTCCGGTGCGCGCGGCTCACGCCCGGCGGGCGACGATCGCCTTGGTGCCCCCGACCGTGCGGGCCAGGATGATCGTGGCCGCAGCACTCCCCTTCGGCTTCAGCTCCCGTCGCAGGGCCGCCGGGTCGACATCGATGGCCCGCTTCTTGATCTCGAGCGTCCCGATCCCCCGCTCCCTCACGTAGCCACGCAGCGCCCTGACCGAGTAGTCGAGGACGTCGAGCACCTCGAAGCGGGTGGCCCATGGGGTGAGGATGGGCTCGTCGGAGGACAGGTACGCCACGTGGGGATCGAGCAGCCAGGCCCCGGGAACCGCCTCCCCCACCAGACCCGCGCGGATGGCGGCGCCGTCGGGCTCGTAGACATAGGCGCCGAGGGGCGCGACGGCGGGCGCCTCGGCCTCGCCGGCGGTGAGTTCCAGCGCGTCGCCCTGCCCCAGCAGGACCGCGGAGCGCCCCTCGGCCATCCGGTTCCACAGTGACACCTCCACCACGTCCCCGCCGTCGCTCACCCAGGCAGCGCGCACACCCGTGGGGATCAACTCCTTCGGCAGTCCCGGTCCGAGCTTCACCGCCACGAATCGCTGAGAGGCCAGGTGCTCGAGCACCAGCGACCACGGAGGGGTGAAGTCCGCCACGTTCCAGGTGCGGCCCCGCGCCGTGCGGCGGGCCGGGTCGAGGAAGACCCCGGCCGACGGCGGGACCACCACATCCTCCGCGCGCGCGACGGCCGCGGGACCGGCGCCGACAAGTGCGAGGTTCCAGGAGGCCACATCCGCGGCGGCAGGGTCCGCGTCGACCGCGTGCACCCTCAGTCCCGACTCCGCCAACGCCATGGCGTCCGCGCCGACCCCGCAGCCGAGGTCCCACACGTCGGTGACGCCGGAGGCCACGAAACGCCCCGCGCGCCAGCGTCGGACCGCGTCCCGGGTCGCCTGCTCCAGGCCGTCGTGCGTGAACAGCATCTCGTCGGCCCGGTCGAACTTGGCCCGCGCCCGGCGCCGGAGCGCCGCCTGGGTGAGCGCCCACGCCGCGACCTCGGCGCCGAAGGACGCACGCAGCCGGCCCGCCGCGCCGAGCGACGACGGGTCGGGCTCCAGCATCGCGGCGGCCAGCGCCGCGTCGCGCTCACTCATGCCAGGGCATGGACGGAGACGAGGAGCCCGAGGTGGTCGGTGCCCTCGATCCTGACGACGTCGGGGGCGGGCCCGCCCACCACCTCGCTGACCACGGCGTGGTCGATCCGCGCGAACGTCGGGAGCCACGGGTGGGCCGGCCAGGTGGGCCGCCACGCGTCGAGGCCCGGGGACCCCTCCATCAGGTCGCGCAGGGGGCCCTTCGTCAGCACCCGCATGGTGTGGTGCCGGTCGATCGCGTTGAAGTCCCCCACCAGCACCAGTCGCTCGTCCGCGTGCTCGAGCGCCAGACCCGTCACCTTGGCCGCGGACCGCGCCCACTGCGGCGCGCCCGTCTGCGGTGGCGAGGTGTGCACCGCCCCGACGAGCCACCGCGCACCATCCGCCTCGAGGGACACCAGGATGTTGTCGAAGGCCGTGTCCAGCCGCGACACCTCCGTCAGCGGCAGCCGCGACAGCAGCATCGTTCCCCCGGCGTCGGCGCGTGCCGTCCCGATCCGATGCGGGAAACGGTCCAGGAGGCCTTGGCGGCGGAGATCATCCTCGAACTCCGGCGTGTACTCCTGGAAGACCAACACATCCACCGACTCGTCGAGCAGGAGCCGGATCTGGCGGGCATCCGCCCGCCCGTACGCCGTGTTGAGGCTGAACACCACCAGCTGCGGCTCGGGCGCGGTCTGGGACTGCGCCGCCGCCATCATCGGCCCCGCCAGCGGCACGCCCCACGCGACGGCGGCCGCGGCCAGCACCGCCACCCCCGTCAGGCGCCACCACCGGTGCGCGGCCAGGATCAGCCCGAGCCCCGCGAGGACCACGGCCACCCACGCGAACGGGATGAACGCGGCCGCATAGATCGCCGCCTCCGACGTGGTGTGCAGCTCGGTGAACCCGTCGAGCACCAGCAGCACGAGGGCGACGAGCCCGAAGGGCAGGAGCAGCAGCCAGCCCAGCACGACGGCGCGACCGGTGCTCACCGCGACACCCGCCAGCCGACGGAGTGGCCGCCCTCGTAGGGCAGCACGCCATGGAACTGCGGCACCGACTCGTCGAACACCAGCGGCAGGAAGTGCCTGTCCCCGTCCCACATGGGCAGCGCCATCACGGTGTCGATGTCATGCCACGCGAGCGTGCCCTCGGGATTGGATCGCAGGGGCTCCCCCGCGATCCCCGTGACCAGGAAGACGAACCCGAACACATCGCGCCCGTTGAAGCCGGGCCAGGACACCGTGCCGCGGAGAGTCATCGAGGTCACCTCGACGCCGGCCTCCTCGAGGATCTCGCGCCGCATCGCGGAGGCGATGTCCTCGTCCCGCTCCACCTTGCCGCCCAGCCCGTTGTACTTGCCCAGCTGCTCATCGTCGGACCGGCCGATCCGGTGCACGAGCAGCACCCGCCGACGGTCCGGGCTGACGATGTAGCCCAGCGTCGTGAGCTCGGGCGCGTACGGCATGCTCAGGCGGACGGGCGGGCGTTGTCGAAGTCGAGCTCCCGGGTGTCGAGCTCCACGACCTCGTCGCCGAGCGACTTCAGCAGCTCGTGGCGGGCCTCACGGCGCTGCCTCTGTTCGATGGGGTCCGGGACCGGGGCGGCGGCCAGCAGCCGCTTGGTGTACTCCTCCTGCGGGTTGAGCAGCACCTCCTCGCGGGTGCCCTTCTCGACGATCTTGCCGTACTGCATCACGACGACGCGGTGCGCCAGCGAGTCGATCACCGCCAGGTCGTGGCTGATGAACAGGCACGCGAACCCGAAGTCGCGCTGGAGTTCGGTGAACATCGACAGCACCGAGGCCTGCACCGAGACGTCCAGGGCAGATGTGGGCTCGTCGGCGACGAGCAGGTCCGGGCTGAGCGCAAGCGCGCGGGCGATGGACACCCGCTGACGCTGGCCGCCCGAGAGCTCGTGCGGGTAGCGGTTGTAGACGCTGCGGGGCAGCTGCACCGCGTCGAGGAGTTCGTGGACGCGGGCCTCGCGGGACTTCGCGTCGCCCACGCGGTGCACGCTGAGCGGTTCGGCGACGACATCGCCGATCGGGAAGCGCGGGTTGAGGGACGCCGCGGGGTCCTGGAAGATCACGCCGATGCGCTTGCGGAGCCCCTTGAGGGCGCGTCCTCTGAGGGCCAGGAGGTCCTCACCCAGCACCCGCACCTCGCCGGACTTCGAGGGGATGAGGCCGAGCAGCGCCCGTCCGATGGTGGACTTGCCCGAGCCGGACTCGCCGACGAGGCCCACGATCTCGCCCCGGCGCACGTCGAAGCTGACGCCGTCGACGGCGCGGAAAGCCTTCTTGCCTGCCCGGTGATACTCGACCACGAGTTCGTCGACCTCCAGCGCCGAATCTGCGGTGGGGCTCACGGGATGGGGCGCCACGCCGAACTGCCCGTGCCCGTCGCCCAGGTGTGGGACCGCGGCGAGCAGCCGCTTCGTGTACGGGTGCTTGGCATGCAGCAGCACCTCCTCCACGGGGCCGCGCTCCACGATGTTGCCCTTGAACATCACCGCCACGTTGTCCGCCATGTCCGCCACCACGCCCATGTTGTGCGTGATGAGCAGGATGCCGGTGTTGAGCTTGTCCTTGAGCGAGCGCAGAAGGTCCAGGATCTCGGCCTGCACCGTGACGTCGAGGGCGGTGGTGGGCTCGTCGGCGATGATCACCTCGGGGTCGCAGGCCAGAGCCATGGCGATGACCACGCGCTGTCGCATACCGCCGGACAGCTCGTGCGGGAACTGCTTGGCGCGCCGCTCGGCGTTGGGGATGCCCACGGCGTTGAGCAGGTCCACGGCGCGGTCCCAGGCGTCGCGGCCGAAGGCCACGCCGTGCACCTCCATGGATTCGGTGAGCTGCTCGCCGATCTTGATCACCGGGTTGAGCGCCGTCATCGGCTCCTGGAAGACCATCGCGACGCGGTTGCCGCGTAGGGAGCGCAGCTGGCGGCCGGACAGCTCGCCGACGCTCTGGTCCGTGACCCGGGTCTCGCCCTGGATGCGGGCGGTCTTGGGCAGCAGGCCGAGCGCCGTGGTGGCGGTGACGGACTTGCCTGAACCCGACTCGCCGACCAGGGCCATCACCTCGCCGGGCTCCACGCTGAGCGTGATGCCCTTGACGGCGTGCACGGTCCCGAACTCCGTGCGGAACTGCACGTCCAGATCGCTGAACTTGAGGACCGGGTTCTCGCCGGTGAAACGTGGGGTGGTGGTCATCGCAGTCTTCCTCAGTCCATCTGCTGGCGGGGATCGAAGGCATCGCGGAGGCCGTCTCCGATGAAGTTCACGCAGAGCGCGATGGAGACGATGAAGACACCGGGCCACCAGAACAACCACGGGCGGGTGCTCAGCGCATTCTGGTTCTCGGAGATCAGCAGGCCCAGCGACGTGTTCGGCGGGCGCACCCCGAACCCGAGGAACGACAGGGCCGTCTCGACCAGAATGGCCGCCGAGATCAGCAGGGTGGCGTTGACGATGATCGTGCCCAGAGCGTTGGGCAGGATGTGGCGCAGGATGATCCGCCACGGCGAGGTGCCGACGGCGCGGGCCGCGGCCACGAATTCCCGCTCGCGCAGGCTCAACACCTCGCCGCGCACGAGGCGCGCAAGTCCTGTCCAGGAGACGATGGCCAGCATGCCGGCCAGGGCGAAGATCCCGCCCACGTTGCCGGCCATCCGGCCGAGCACCGCGGCGAGCACCAACGTGGGGATGATGATGAACAGATCGGTGACGCGCATGAGGAAGGATTCGGCGATGCCGCGGAAGTAGCCGGCCGCCGCACCCACGAGCGTACCGATGATCGTGGCCCCGATGCCGACGGTGAAGGCGATGGTCAGCGAGTTCTGCGTGCCGAGCATCACCAGCGCGAAGTAGTCCTTGCCGATGGTGGACTGCCCGAAGGGGTGCTCCCCGATGGAGAACGGCCACAGCTTCAGGGTGGGAGCCCCGCCCACCTCCTGGATCGGGTACAGGTCGACGTGGTTCTTGGGCCACCATCCGGGGATGGGGCCGAATCCGATCGACGTGAGAGCGAGCAGGACGATCAACACCAGGATGGTGAGCGAGATCATCGCCCCGCGGTGCCGGACGAAGCGACGCAGCACCAGTTGCCCCTGGGAGTACGACTTGTCCGTCGTGGTGATCTCGTCGGGCATCGAGTCGATCTCGTAGTCGTTCTCGTGGACCTCGTCGAGCTGGGCAGGATTGTTGGTGTCAGTCATGGTTGGCCTGCTTCCTAGCGGGAGATCCGCGGGTCGAGGATGGCGTAGGCGATGTCGGCCGCCATGTTCATGACCACCGCGGCGGTGCCGGTGACGAGGTAGAACGCCATCACCGGTGCCGGATCCACCTGGGCCAGACCCGTGCGGAAGAGGTTGCCCATCCCCTGCCAGCCGAAGACCGTCTCGGTGATGACCGCGCCGCCGATGAGGCCGGCGAAGTCGAACGCGACGATGGTGGCCAGCGGGATCAGCGAGTTGCGCAGCGCGTGCCGGGTGATCACCTTGCGCTCGGAGATGCCCTTGGACCGTGCGGTGCGGATGTAGTCCTGGTTGAGCACGTCGAGCATGGAGGCGCGGGTGTAACGCGTGTACGAGGCGATCGAGATCAGCGTCAGGGTCACAGTGGGCAGCACCAGGTGGGTGAGCGTGTCGATCGAATGCATCCAGAAGGTGGACTCGTAGTTGGGCGTCATCGAGCCGATGGTCGGGATGGGGCGCGGCTGCTCCCTGAGGTACATGGACCAGTTGGACAGCAGCAGGTCGCTGACCGCGAGAAGCGAGGAGAGCAGCGCCGTGACGACGGCCGCGAAGGTTGCCTGCCTGCGGGAGAAGCCTCCGAGAAGCTGGCCCGCCAGGACCCCGGCGACGATGGCAGCGACGAAGCACAGCAGCAGCACCCAAAGGGAACCGTTACCCATCAGGAAGCCCCGCACAGCGATGTAGCCGATGAGCGCCACGCCGGCGGTGGCCCCCACGGCGTTGCGGACCCGGTGGTTCTGGAACCCGGATGTGAGCATGATCACCAGTGAGGAGGCGCCGAGGACCGCGAGCACATAGACGGGGATGCCGATGGCGGGACGCCGGAACCAGGTCACGGCGTCGAAGTAGACGAGGATGGCGGCCACGCCGGCCGCGATGCCCGCGAAGGTGATGAGGCGGCGCTTGAGATCGCCGCCCATGGCGGCCTGGAGTATGAGCGCCACCAACAGAGCCACGCCGATGATCACCGGCCAACTCAGGTCCGCGTCGACGATCCAGTTGTTGAACTCGATGGCGGCGTAGTGCTTGAGAAGGACGCCCAGCCAGAAGACGGGTAGGGAGAAGGCGACGAAAGCGAAGAGGGTGACGCCGTAGTCGAATCCGCTGTACTGGCGGATGGCAGTGACGATGCCGAGGATCACGCCCACAGCGATCGCCAGCAGGGTGGCGAACACGACCAGCCGGAGGGTGGAACCGGCGGCGATGGAGACCAGCGCATTGACGGACTGGCCGTTGAGCGCGACGCCGAGGTCGCACTGCCCCACGAGGCACTTCGACGCGCCTCCCAGCCAGTCGAAGTAGCGCTCGTACCACGGCAGGTTCAGCCCCATCGTTTCGATCCGCTGGCGCATGCGGTTCTCGCGGTTCGGATCGTTGGACTCCCGCAGGTCCTGCAGAGGATCTCCTGAGTTGATGACCAGCACATACAGGAGCAGTGATCCCAACAGGAGAACCGCCAGCGATATCCCCAGGCGTTTCGCGATGAACTTGAGCAAGATCGGTCCTCTGGCATGATTCGGGTGCCTGCGTCGGCACCCATCCGCCGCATACTACGGCAGGGCTGGTTTGTGATGAAAGGGGCGGTGAACGCGAGGTGGGGCAGGTGGCGCGAGCGTCACCTGCCCCAACCGGGTAGCTGACGAAGTGTCAGCTGGAGAGGATCATGAAGCGATCCACTGCGGGGCGTTCCACGACACCTGATCCTGCGTGGCCGTGGCGCGCACGTTCTGCAGGGTGGAGTCGTAGGCGACCACCAGGGGGTGGGCGTACAGCGGGATGCCGTGGAGCGTGTCCCACAGCTCCTTCTCGATGACCTTGGTCTGCTCGAGGTGGACGGACTCGTCGAGGGTGGCGACCAGTTCGGCCCAAGCCGCGTCGACGACCTCGCTGCTGTACTTGTTGGTGTTCTGCGGCTTGCCGGTGGCGTAGATGTTCTCGCCGGAGGTGATCTGGCCGGAGCCGGCCCAGGCGAAGAGCGCAACCTCGTAGTCGCCGTTGACGTTGGCGACCTGGAAGAAGTCCTCAGCGCTGGAGTCGATCACGTTGAAGCCGGCGTCCTTGCAGGACGACTGGATGGCGGCGACGGTCTCGGTGCGGCGCTGGTTGCCGGCGCGGTAGCCGATCCGCACGTCGATCGGGGTGGCCACGCCGGACTCGGCCACGAGGGCCTTCGACTTCTCGAGGTCGACCGCGTCGTAGCGGCCGTCGTAGGAGGCCTCGATGATCTCGTCGTAGCTCTCCATGAACGGGAACACCTCGCGGGCGTTCATCAGCTCGGTCTCAGGGGAGATGGGCTTGATGAGCGTGTCCACGATCTGCTGGCGCGGCACGCAGTAGGCGAAGGCCTCGCGCAGCGCCATGCCGGACTCCGGGTTGCCGAAGACGTTGTTCTCGCGGTGGTTGAAGTCCAGGTGCTCCCACGTGAGCGACGAGCCGGACTCGATGGTGACGGCGGAGCCGAGCGCCTCGAGCTGGCCGACGGTGTCGACCGTGGCCTGGGGCTGGATGACCTGGACGTCCTTGTTGCCCAATGCCTGGACCTGCTGGGCGTCGTCGATGAATCGGAACACGAGGTCGCGCGTGGCGGCCGGGGTGGCCCAGTAGTTCTCGTTGGCGGTCAGCGTCAGGGAGTTGCCGGCCTGCCAGCTGCCCTCCTTGACCATGTAGGGGCCGGACGAGGGCATCTGATCGGCCGCGGGCAGCTCGCCCGGGTTGAAGATCCAGCCGGTGTTCCAGAACTCTGCGGCGGACTTGACGGTGTCGGCGTCGCGGTCGATGACGGCCTGCGCCAGGGCGCCGGGCTCCAGGCCGGCCTGCGTGGCGATCACGTGCTCGGGAAGCGCGGAAGTGATGATGATCCGGTAGTCCGGGTTGGGGTCGGTGTAGGTGACGGTGAACTCCTTGGCACCCACCTCACCCTCCGGGCCTTCGAGGACGTACTGCGCGAACGAGGTCGAGACATGGTCGAACACGGCCGCGGCATCGACGTTCTCGCCGCTGGCGAAGCCGGGGGCGATGAACTCGGGGTTCTGGGCGGCCCAGTCCATGAGGTAGTCGTTGATGGTGACGGGCGTGCCATCGGACCAGACGGCCTCCTCGTTGATGGTGTACTTCACCGTCAACGGATCCTCAGAGGTGACCTCGTAGGTGCCGAACTCGGTGTTGTCGCAGATCGTGGCGTCTGTACCGAAGTACACGAAGCTCGAGAACATGTGGGCGGCGATCACCGAGTTGTACGTGGAGTACGTGCCGTTGGTGATGGAGTTGTAGCCGCTCCAGTCGCCGGGGCCCGCGGTGTAGCGGACCTCCCCGTCGGTGGTCTCGGTGATGCCGACATCCTGCAGGCAGCCGGCGGCAGCGTCGCCGTTGGTGCCCTCGGATGCGGATGCGGACGTCGTGGCCGTGGCCGAGGCGCTGCCCGACGCGGTGTCTTCAGGTTCGGTGGGTTCAGGGCTGGTGCACGCGCCGAGCAGGAGGGCCCCGCTCAACACCAGACCGAGGGACACCTTGGTTCCCTGGAACTTCATTCCTTCTCCTTAGGGAACCGCTGATTAATGGGCCAGCCTGGTTTGTCGGTGGATGCGCAGTCGGTGGGTGTTTGGCCGGTGAATGGCGTGTTGGCTAGGTAGAATGCTGGTTGTGGATGAGTTGCAGCCGAGTTTGTCTGAGGTCGAGTACGGTCAGCGTCGCCGGGTCCCGAAGCGGGAGGAGTTCCTCAAGCGGATGGACGCGGTGGTGCCGTGGGCGGACTGGGTCAAGCTGATCGAGCCGCACTACTACAACAAGACCCGCGGCAGGCGGCCGATACCGCTCGAGACGATGCTGCGGATGTACCTGCTGCAGGTGTGGTTCCACCTCTCCGACGAAGGCGTGGAAGATCAGATCAACGACTCGTACGCGATGCGCAAGTTCATGGGTGTGGACTTCGCTACCAGGCAGGTCCCTGACGCCACGACCCTGCTGCATTTTCGGCACCTGCTGGAGGAGCACCAGCTGGGTGAGGCGATGTTCTCCGCGTTGAACGCCCGGCTGGAGGCCGACGGTCTGGTCATGCGTGGCGGGAGCATCGTGGATGCCACGATCATCGCCGCACCTTCGTCGACGAAGAACGCCACCGGCACCCGGGATCCCGAGATGCATCAGACCAGGAAGGGGCGCCAGTGGTACTTCGGGATGAAGGCCCACGCCGGGGTCGATGCCGGCACGGGT
Organism: Tessaracoccus pujii; assembly: GCF_055326215.1. Lineage (NCBI taxonomy): Bacteria > Bacillati > Actinomycetota > Actinomycetes > Propionibacteriales > Propionibacteriaceae > Tessaracoccus > Tessaracoccus pujii. Next base: position 64,464 of record NZ_JBUZNP010000012.1, read on the forward strand.
CTAGTGCACTCGGTGACCGCGACAGCAGCCAACGTGCACGACCTGGACCAGATCACCCATCTGGTGCGCGAGGATGACCAGGTCGTCTACGCCGACGCCGGCTATTCGGGTGTGACGAAACGCCCCGAGATCCGCGGCGACGACCACCTGTCACACGTCGAGTGGCGGGTCGCTGCCCGGCAGGGCACGTGGAGAGCGATGCACCCTCACGAGCAGCGACTCGAGTCGAGGAAGGCGTCGGTGCGGGCGAAGGTGGAGCACGTGTTCCTGATCGTGAAGCGGGACTTCGGGCTGTCCAAGACCCGCTACCGCGGGCTGGCGAAGAACCTGAACCAGCTCCAGGTCGCGATGGCCTCGGCGAACCTGCTGATGCTCGCCCGCGCGAACACGATCGAAACCAGACTCAAGACCGCCGCTGCTACCGGGTAGCCCCTGGCGGCAGCCTGCCCAGAACCGCAGAAAAGGGCCCTGAACAAGGGCCGGAGGGCAAGCAACCGGCCCTCACCGGCCCCACCGGCGGCCCCACAGCCACCGTCAAGCCCACCCCCGGACGGATGCCCCAAATGATCAGCGGATCC
>NZ_JBUZNP010000013.1:0-64435 GCF_055326215.1 Tessaracoccus pujii
CGAAGGCTGAAGCCCAGCTCTGTGGCCTGGGCGGTGAAGCGTTGGTGCTGCTCGGGATAGGCATCTTGGACGTAGATGCCCCAGTGGCAGCCCGACTGCGCCACGAACGCCGCATCAACCGGGGTCTGGGTGGCGATCACGGCATGCGCGGCAAAGGACATGACCTCGGTGCGAACCTGACGTCGTTGCTGGATGCTGGCCGACCTCCAACCCTCGAGGTCGCCGAACAAGCGGGCGAAGCGCGCCGCCGCTAGCCGACGGCCCTTACGGACGGCCGCAGCTGCGCCGCCGGCGATGTAGGCGTCGATCACCTCACCCAAGACGGGGCTGACACTCTGGTGCTCGGCCGGGACGCTCATGGTTCGCTCCTGGTGATCGGTGGGTAGATGTCGGCCAACACGCTCATCGCGTCGCGATACTGATCGGCGAGCCAGTCATTGGACAGGTGCAGATAGATCCGGGTGGTTTCCAAGTTCGCGTGTCCGGCCTGGGCCTGGATCGCCTCCAACGCCATCCCGGCCTCCCGCAGCCGGGTGAAGCACGTGTGCCGCAACTCGTGACAGGTCGCATGACGTAACCCGGCTCGGCGGCGGGCGCCGGCCAGGACCTCGTCTAGCCCGGCCGGGCTCAACGGCCGGCCCCGGCGAGGGCCCTTCAACACCACGAACACCAGCTCCGGATCAGAACCCGCGGGGCGCTCCGTGGCGAGATAGTCGGCCAGCTGGATGAAGAAGGCCTCGACGACCGGGACGATGCGTTCGTGGCCGCCCTTGCCCTGATGGACGAACACGCGCTGGTCACCCAGCTGCATGTCACTCAAGCGCAGACCCAACACCTCGCAGCGCCGGAGCCCGGCGTGCAACATCAGCGTCACCATGGCCCGGTCCCGCTGCGTGCGCAACGCCGCCATCAACGCCGCTGCCTCGCCCGGCGACAGGACCTGCGGCAGGCGCTTCGGGGCCCGGATCAGCGGCGAGCCCCGCAAGGAGCGGGACCGCGGCGACATCGACCGCGGGACCGGTTGCCGCTCACACAACCCCCGCGCGACCAGATAGTCGAACACCGACGACACCGTCGCCAGCCGACGCTTGATCGTCGAGGCAGCCAAGCCCTGCTCGCCATCGGCCAACCGGACCACGTTGCCGCCATGACGAGGAGCCCGCTGCTGCTCAATGAACGCCAGCACGTCCGCCGTGGTCACCGCCAGCGGTGCTTTCCCCACCACCTCGAAGAACACCTTGATGTCGAAAGCCTGCGCCAGTACGGAATTTGGGCGCAAGCGGGCTGCCGTGAACCGCAGATACTCATCCAGCAACTGCTCGCCGATCGTGGGCGCGGCCCCATCGATGAAATCCAGATGCGGCTCGAAACGCTCCATCACCAGCCCCCGCCCAGACGTCGATGGCCCCATCGTCGCCGTCACGTCGGCTGCCCGCTGCATCAGGGTCGAGATCACCTACATATCAAGCCCTTCTTCGCCAGGACGCAACCGTGACCGACAAGTTCACGCTGATCCACGCGGAGAAGGCCACCCACTCGGTCGAGTTGATGACCCGCCTGCTGCACGTGTCACGCGCCGGTTACTACTCGTGGGTGAAGCGACGCGACACCCCGAGCCCGGCGGCGACCCGACGGGCGGAGGTGACCGCTGCGGTGATCGACAGCCACACCGCCTCCAATGGCGTCAACGGGCACCGCCGGGTGCGCGCTGACCTGACCGCCGACGGCGTGCCCGCCTCGGAGGGGATGGTGCGCTCGATCATGCGCCAGGCCGGGATCGCCGGCATCCAACCGCGGACGAAGAAACGCACCACGATCCCCGCCGACGACGCCGAACAGCACCCTGACCTGGTCAAACGCGACTTCACCGCCGACACGCCAGGGACCAAGCTGGTCGGTGACATCACCTACCTGCGCGCTGGCGAGGGGTGGCTGTTCCTGGCCACCGTGATCGATCTCCACTCCCGGATGGTGGTCGGCTGGGCAATGGCCGAGCACATGCGCACCGAACTGATCAGCGCCGCTCTGCGGATGGCCCACACCCACGGACACCTCGCCCCTGGAGCGATCTTCCACTCGGACCGCGGATCTCAGTACACCTCCGCCGACTACGCCGCCGTCGCCGCCCAACTCGGGGTGCTGTTGTCGGTCGGGCGGACCGGATCGTGCCACGACAACGCGGTGGCCGAATCGTGGTTCTCGATGCTGAAGAACGAGATGTACCACCGGCACAGGTTCGCGACCCGAGCCCAAGCCAGGCTCCACGTCATGCAGTACATCGAGGTGTTCTACAACCGACGCCGCCGCCACTCCACCCTCGACTACCAAACCCCAGCCGCGGTCCACGCCGCTGCCCACCAACCTCAGACCGCAGCCGCGGCCTGACCAACAAAACACCTGTCCACGAAACTTGACACAGCCCATACGTGAGCAGTACGACGCTCTGGGCTGCCTCGCGGTCCACGGTCCAGTGCCCAGACACGAAGCCGGGGAACTCCCGAAGACCCGGAATGATCATCTGCTCGAGTGCCTTCCGCTGCTCCGCCTCCCGGTTTAGGTTCATGCGGAACGAGGCCAAGGTTGCGTGCGACGGTCCACTCATGGACAACAGGATGCCCTCGCTCTGCGCCCACCGCCAGGGCCTTGGTGCGGGGGATGTCCACCTCGGGTTGCGATGGTTCGCAGCGAACCGCTGGGCGGGACAGTGAGGTCCCACATAGCCGGTGGATTGCACGGCGATGCACTCCTTTGCCGCTGTCGGGCTAAGCGACGCCTACGCCAGAATGTCACGAGCGCTGAGGATCTGGGGTCCCAGCCCCCATGCCCGCCACGTGCCGTCTTCAAGTCGCAGCATCGTGAGGAAGACCATAGGTGTGACGAACGAGGCGAACGATTGAACCGCGGTGGGGGCTTCTGGGACGAACCGCATGACCGCCACACGATCTGGAGCGTCAACAAGCTGGATCACCCGTGAAGCCAGCCCTCTTCCCTTGAGGAGGTCACGCGCCCGTTGGTAGTCGCCCCAAACCGTTGGGTCATAAGTCAGAAGTCGCACGGCTTCGGCGTCAGCCGACAACGCTGTCCACCATAGGAAAGCGACCTGGGCCGGGTTCGTCAGATCTCCGAGTGCCCCGAGGGCGGCAAGCGCTTCGTCCTCGGCGGCCGGGATGAGTGCCGCCACGGGCGACTCATCCTGTCCCTCGGTAGCGAGGGCATCGTGGGCGAGTGTGGCGAACGTCGGTACCGTTGCGGTCAGGGCCGCGAGGTACTGGGTGATGCTCATAGTGGGCTGGCGGTACCGGGCTACGTCCAAGCGAAGGGCGTCCAGTACCTCTTGGCGGTGCTCGGCGAGCAGCAACGACAGGAACCTGTCAGGGTGCTGAATGGACACCCCATGGGGCTCGGCCGAGGCCGGGGGGAAGTCCTTCAGGTTGAACGTCAGCAGGACGTCTGCGCCCCCTGCGATGGCCGCGGCCAGCACATGGCGGTCCTTAGGGTCGCACGTGAGCCGGTGAATCAAGTCGTCGTAACCGTCCACCGATGCTTCTTCGTCAAAGGCATCCCGCATCGCGGCCACACGCTGCTTCGCCCGATCAGGGGTCATCAGCTTGAGCTTCGGCAGGTTCCGTTCTACCTCATCCAGGATCTCGTCGGACCACAGCGGAGTCAGCAGCCCAGCCTCAGCCAGGGACAGCAGGCACGAAGTCAGCCGAATGGGCACCAACGTGCACGCATCCAGCAGCACGACGGGGCCACTCATCGAGTGCGGATCACCTCGTCAGCAGGAGTGCCGAAATCGACGTCCTGAGCCAGCCTCCCCAACGCAGCACGACGCTTCGACGTCCGCTCCCGCAGGTACCGATCGACCTCCGATGCTCGGACCTTGCGATGCGTGCCGGCCCCGGCTGCCTCGATAGTCCCTTGATCGATGAGTCGGACGACCGTCATCCGGCTTACGCCCAGGTGATCCGCGACGGCCTGGGTGCTGAGCAATTCGTCAGAAGGAAGAACCACCGCCCCCGGGGACGTCTCCAACACCTCCAGGAGACGCAGAAATGGCTCACGCGCTGACATGTCCTCTACCGCCTCCAAGGCGGCATGCAACTGACGTGCTTGATCCGCAGCCAACATTCCAGTCATGCATCCAGGCTAGCCGAAACGCACAAAACGCACAAGATTACCGATGTGCGGCCGCGGTCACCCGGGTGTGAGCCACCTTCGGAGAGGACGGCGCAGTCCTTGCTTTAGCGCTCGCTCATGCTGCGCTGAGTCGATCGCCATCGTGGCCAAGCGTGCATGGGCGTTGATGTCGGGAAGGTCTGCGGGATGCTGACTCTGCTGCTGTTTGGGTGATCATCTCGGCGTTCGTCATTGCCCTGGCGGAGAGCCCCACCCACGCGCATCGTGAGGGGATCCGCAGGTGGGGTCATCATCCAACCCTGGTGATGACTGGCCATGCTGGCGTGCCTACAGTTAGGTGGCCCCTTCCAAGGTGGCTCGTAACAGGGCGTTGAAGGGCTCACCCGTGAACTGGGCCGCGTGACCGGCGCCCTTGACGACGGCGCGTTGCGCCCCCACCCGACCGGCCAACTCATCGCGGATGGCAGCGAAGATGTCCCTGTGCCCACCAGATACGACCACGATGGGAAAGTCCGCCGCAGCGAGCTCAGGTACCGGGGTTGGCACTTCCCACGGGGCCGCTCCTGTCAAGAGTGCGACGGCCGCCTTACGCAGCCCCTCCGGCAGCGGATCGGGGATCTGGCTCACCTCTGCCGGATCATTACCGAAGAACACCAGGAACTGACGCAAGAAGTGCTCGGGATCTCGCTGCTCGACAGCAATGCATCGTAGCCGGTGATGAACGCCTCGACGTGTGCTCGACCCCGCATCAGGTCGAAAGCCACCGGCTCGATCAGGACGAGGCTCTTCACGGCCTGCGGGTTGCGTGCGGCAGCCAGCATCGCGAGCAACCCGCCCATGGAGTAGCCGACCAGATGTGCGCCGTCCCCCAGCAGGCCACTGATGGTGACTGCATCGGCGAGCTGATCATCCGGAGCGTCGGGCGCCGATAGCACATAGCCCTGCCGATCAGGGAGGACTAGATCGTACGTCGCAGACAGGGCCCCCTGCTGCGCCCAGGTCTCCTGGCCACCGGTCACCCACTGTGAACCAACACGATGACATCACGGGCAGGATCCAACGACCGGTTGACGCCCATGAGCAGTCCTTTCTTGATCCCTGGCACACGCGCTTGTTGCAGCAGCCGACGATAAGGATCGACATTCGCGCACAACCAGGGCTCCATCATGTTCCCCAAGCGTGCACGTATGTCAGGGCGTGGCACGACAACGTGTGAAACCCCGCTGCGGAGAGCGAGACCACCATGGGTGTCGGCCCCGACCACATCACTCACCTCAGCAACCCGTGGCTCCCTTCCCGTGGACCGGTCAACAGCACGAAGGACTGCCTCCGTCGCCGGCCGACATCAGCCGAGCCCCCGCCTCGCTCGGACTCCCAGCTACGCTCTGCCGCGTCCTTCCCCGCGCTGCCTCGACAAGCCCATACCCCCCTCCCTTGATGTAGAACACACCTCTTGCACGACGGTTCGCGCTGTGGCTGGGGCGAGTGCGGGTTCTTAGGGGGTATGACGGCGTCACTGCACAAGCTGACGGCCGGGTCGGGCTATGACTACCTGACCCGGCAGGTCGCTGTCCAAGACTCCACGGAGAAGGGTCACGCGTCGCTGACGTCGTACTACACCGAGAAGGGAGAGGTCCCCGGACGCTGGGTCGGCGCCGGCCTCAAGGCGCTGGAGATGGAGCCTGGGAGCCCGGTGTCGGAGGTGCAGATGCGGGCATTGTTCGGGGCGGGGAACCATCCCGATATGGAGGCCCGACTCTCCGCCCTCCCGAAGGGCGCCACCGTCGAGCAGATCCGCCGCGCGGCGCGGCTGGGGTCGCCGTTCAGGGTGCATGAGGCGGCCACAGTGTTTCAGCAGGCGGTCGCGATCCGGTGTAGCCAATGGGCCGCCGCCAACGGTCTCGGAAGTGACGCCTCGGTGCCTGTCGATGTGCGGGCAGGGATCCGCAACGAGCTCGCCAGAGCCGGCTTTCAGCAGCGGATGGGCAGGGCTCCGAGCAGTCTGGAGCTGTCCTCGGAGGTGGCGCGGTTGACGCGGAATGCGACGACGGCGTGTGCGGGGTTCGATGTGACGTTCACGCCGGTGAAGTCGGTCTCAGCCTTGTGGGCGGTCGCGCCACAGCCGATGGCAGCTCAGATTGAGGAGGCCCACAACGCCGCCGTCGCCGACGCCCTGGCCTACCTCGAGCAGCGGGTGCTGTACTCGCGGCGCGGCGCTGGTGGGGTGCGTCAGGTCGAGGTGACCGGCCTGATCGCAGCCGCGTTCACGCACCGGGACTCGCGCGCGGGGGATCCGAATCTGCACACCCATGTCGCGATCGCGAACAAGGTCCAGACCCTGGATGGGGCGTGGTTGGCGATCGACGGGCGGCCCTTGTTCGCGGGGATGGTGAGCGTCTCGGAGGTGTACAACACGCAGCTGGAAGCCCACCTCACTACCCGTCTGGGTCTCCGTTTCGCTCCGGATCTGACCCGGGATCCGGCGAAGCGACCGGTCCGGGAGATCGTCGGCGTCCCGGAGCAGTTGCGTGAGGCGTGGTCCAGCCGGAGGGCCGCGATCGTGGCCCGTCAGGCCGAGCTCGCCGTCGACTTCCAGCACGATCATCATCGCCCGCCGACACCTGCCGAGGCGATCGCGTTGGCGCAGCAGGCCACGTTGGAGACCCGTCAGGCCAAGCACGAACCCCGCACCCTGACCGAGCAGCGGACCACCTGGGCAGCCCAAGCGACCGCGGTGCTCGGCGTCGACGGCGTGACGCGCATGCTCGCCGACGTGCACGCCGCGGGCCGCGCGCCGGGGCCGGCGGCGACGGCGGAATGGGTGGACTCGGTGGCCGACGAGATGGTGACAAGGATGGGTCTGTCGCGGGCGTCGTGGACGGTGTGGCACCTGCAGGCCGAAGCTTCCCGGAGGGCCAGGGAACGCGCCACCAGTCCCGAACAAGCCGCCCAGCTCACCGCCGAGCTGCTGGCTGCGGCGACCGATCGCTGTGTCGCGTTGGAGGGGTGGGTCGATCCGATCAGCGACCCGCAGGTCCTGCGCCGCACGGACGGGGAATCGGTGTACACCACCGTCGGGAGCCGGCGGTTCACGTCCACCGCCGTGATCGAAGCCGAACAGACCATCACCAACGCCGCGACACTGCTGGATGGCCGGACAGCGAGCGAGGCGGACGTGTCGCTGGCGCTGCTGTCCTCCACCGCCAATGGCATCACTCTCACCGCTGGACAGATCGCCTTGGTGCGTCAGATGGCCACCAGCGGACGCCGGGTCCAGCTCGCCCTCGCCGCCGCCGGATCCGGGAAAACCACCGCCCTCGCAGCCCTGGCCCACGCATGGCAGGACGGCGGAGGAACCGTCATGGGGCTCGCCCCCTCCGCCATCGCAGCACGCCTATTGGCAGACCACGTCGGCCACGCCACCACCCTGGCAAAGGTCGCCTGGGACCTCCACCACAACCACAACGATGTCCACTCCACGATCGGACCTGACACGCTGATCATCATCGACGAAGCTGGGATGGCTGATACACCCACCCTGGCGGCGGTGATCGGAGTGGCGATGGCGCGTGGGGCGTCGGTGCGGTTGATCGGGGATGATCAGCAGCTCGCCGCCGTCGGCGCCGGCGGGGTGCTGCGCGACATCGACCACACCCACGGCGCCGTCCACCTCACTGAGGTCATGCGGTTCGCTGACACCGCGGAAGCAGCCGCCTCCCTCGCGCTGCGTGACGGCCGACCCGAGGCTCTTGGCTTTTACCTCGACCAGCAGCGGATCCATGCCGGCTCGGACGAAAGCGTCCTCCGCGACGCCCTCAACGGCTGGCAGACCGACCGCGCGGCCGGCCTTGACACGGTGATGCTGGCCGGCACCCGCGACCAGGTCACCCAACTCAACCAATGGGCCCGCGAACACCGCCTCACCGCCACCGGCAGCCACATTGAGGGTCCCGTCGCCGCGCTGTCAGACGGGAACCTCGCCTCCGTCGGGGACGTCATCGTCACCCGACTCAACGACCGTCGACTCTCCGTCAGCGCCACCGACTGGGTCAAGAACGGCGACCGCTGGACAGTCACCGCCGTCACCACCACCGGAGCAATCCACGCAGTTCATCGTCTCTCCGGATCCCGGATTCAACTACCCCCCACCTACGTCACCCAAAGCGTGGAGCTGGGCTACGCGGTGACCGTCCACGGCGCCCAAGGCATCACCGTCGACACCACCCACACCGTCCTCACCGGCGCCGAAACCCGGCAGCAGTTGTATGTGGCGATGAGCCGCGGACGCCGGTCGAACCATGCCTATGTGGAGGTGGTCGACGGCGGCGGGGAGAACTCCCCCATCCACCCCACCACCCTGCGACCAGTCACCGCCGGCGACATCCTCGAATCCATCCTTGCCCGCGACGGATCCTCCAGATCCGTCATCACCGAAACCCGGCACGCCGTCGACCCCTACACCCGCCTCGGCCAGGCGGTGGCCCGCTACACCGACGCGCTGAGCGTCGCCGTCGAACACCTCAACACCCACGCCGCACGCGAGCTGGATCGGAATGCCGACGAGGTCGTCGATCAGCTCACCTCTAGCGCGGCGTGGCCCACCCTCCGGGCCCACCTCCTCCTGCTCTCGGCCGCCAGCGAGACGTCCCCTTCACCGCTCCAGCTGCTCCGCGATGCTGTGGATGCGCGCGAACTGTCAACTGCCCAGGATCCGGCGGCAGTCCTGACCTGGCGACTCCCCCACCCCGACACAACGGGGCCACTCCCCTGGCTCACCGGCATCCTGGAGACACTCGCTCACCACGACCAGTGGGGCCCCTACCTCGCCGCCCGGGCCTCCCAGGTCCGTGATTTCGCCGCCGAAGTCCGAGACGCCACAGCTGCCATCGGGCGCCCGGTGTGGGCGTTGCCGGGGCAGACGTTGACCTCGTCGAGCGTGACCGAGGTGGAGGTGTGGCGCGCCGCCTGGCAGGTCGAACGATCCGACCGACGACCCACCGGACCCGCTCAACTCGGCGCAGCCGCACACCACTGGCAAACACACCTCACCGACCGGCTCCGCCCCGCCCACCCCGTCGCGATCTGGACCAACCTCCTGCTCGACATCCGCCCCGACCTCCCCCGCGACCCCTACACCCCCGTGCTCGCCCACCGCCTCGCCTCCCTCCACAACACAGGCGTACCGATCACCGAACACCTCGCCGCAGCCGTCGCCGACGGACCGCTGCCCGCAGAGCAGCCCGCAGCCGCGCTGTGGTGGCGCCTCAGCCGACACATTGCTACCGCGGACGCGCCCACAATGCCTGCTTGGGAGGGGTCGCTCGTCGAGCGTCTCGGCTACGAAGCGACGGCCGATCTGGAAGCCAGCCCCTGGTGGCCACACCTCGCTGCCGCCATCACCCACGGCACCGACCAGGGCCTCCACATCGACGACTTGATCGCTCCCGTGGCGGATGTGTCCGGGTTCGATGATGCGTGTCAGGCGATCCTGTGGCGCGCCCACCACCTCACCGAAACCAACACCGCACTGGTCGACGAGGACGGGTTTGAGGCGCCTCCGCATCCCGACGAGCTGCCGCCCGACGGGATCGATGAGATCGACTGGTCCACGCGCACCGCCGACCTCGCCGAAGCCGCCCGGTTACGGGAGCGCACCGACCCCGATTGCAGCGAGGTCGAGCTGCGGCAAGCATTCGCAGCAGCCGACCGCTGGGCCGACGAACCCCACACCCCGGAGCGCCTCGCCCAGGTCACCCAGGCCGCAGCCGGGTTCTTCGAGGTCCAGCTGCCCGGGAGCTGGAGCCACAGCTACTTCGCGCAGCGGTTCGGGCAGGATCTCGCCGGCGACCCCCGATTCAGGGTCGGTCACGCGCCAGCCGGCTGGACCAGCCTCGTCACGGACCTCCGGAAGCGGGGGTTCACCACCGCCGAGCTACTGGCGGCCGGAGTGGCCACCACCACCCGGCAGGGCAACGTGATCGATCGATTCCGCGACCGAGCCATCCTCCCCATCACCCACGACGGCGTCATCGTCGGGTTCGTCGGCCGACGCCACCCCGACGCCGACGACGACCACGGCCCGAAGTACCTCAACAGCCCCGCCAGCCCACTGTTCGCCAAGCGCGACGTGCTCTACGGCCACCGCCACCTCACCCACGATGCTGTGCCAGTCATCGTGGAAGGGCCAATGGACGCGATCGCGGTCACCCTCGCCGGCCGAGGCGCCTTCATCGGCGTCGCACCACTCGGCACCGCCTTCACCCCCGAACAGGCTCTACTGCTGCGCGGCGGGGTCACGCCGGTGATTGCAACCGACTCCGACAACGCCGGCCACGTCGCAGCCGAGAACGCCTTCTGGCTGCTGGCCCAGCACCGCCACGACCCCCACCGCCTACTCCTTCCCGCGGGCAGCGACCCGGCACAGCTCTTCGAACAGCACGGACCCGACGCCCTCCACGACGCCCTCACCAATGCCACCACCGCCCAGGCGCAGCTGATGCTCCGCGACCGCGCCACCTTCCTCAACCCCATCGAAGCTGGCCGCCAGATCGCCGACATCATCGCCGCCCGCCCCGCCACCACCTGGGGCGACGAACTGCACCTCGTCCCGGAGGAGCAGACCCGATACCTGGTGGCGCGGGTCAACGCCTGGACCACCACACCCACCTCAGCCGCCGACCAAGCCAAGGAGCAGACCCGGGCCATGCGACAACGCCTCGACCAGCCCTCCACTGAACGCTGGCAGCAGTGGGCCGACACCACCGGCCTCGCCGGGACGCCGGAGTGGCCATCGATAGCTGCCAGGCTCGACGAGCTACACCACGCCGGCGCCGACACCAACCTACTGGCCCGACGCCTCGCCAGGGTCCCCGCCGCCGTGGTCACAGCAACCCTGGCCCAACACAAGCCCGGTGGTCGGGTGGAGATCGACTGGCGCCCCTGGGCCGCCGGCGTCAACAGCGACCTCCTTGCACCGAACAGTTGGGACAGCGTCACTTCCCAGCTGACGCACCTCCAAACGTGTGGCGCCGACCTCGAGGCGCTCGCTCGCTCCCTCATGGGCTGCTCAGCTGATCGGATCACGACCACCCTGCTGAGGGTCCTGAGGCATCACCTCGGCCCATCCCTAGAGCTCACCCCGACACGGGATCCAGAGAAGCGTGTCAGCCCTAGGATCATCGAACGGTCGACTGGCTCCGGGCCACCACGGCCCAGTCGGTAGTAGATGCTGTGCGCGAGATTTGGGCGGGGCAGACGACTGGGCGGCGATGACGACGCACCACCGACGACCATGTCAGCCGAGCAGAAGGTATAGAGCGGTCAGCGCCACGAAGACGGTCACCAGCCGGTCGAACGTCGGTTGATCAATGCGCCGGATGATCAACCTGCCCACCCATGTCCCAAGCAGGACCGCTGGCGCAAGAGCGAAGGCCAACACCGCAGTGTCGGCCCGCACGATGCCGAGCCCGATAGAGACTGGGAGCTTTGTCAGGTTGACAGCGAAGAAGAACCAGGCAGTTGTCCCGAGGAACCTCCACTTGTCGTACTTGGCGGCGAGCAGATACAGGTTCATGGGAGGTCCGCCTGCGTTCGCGACCATGGTGGTGAAACCCGCCAGCGACCCGTAGGACCTGGCCACAGCCGGCCGGTGCGGAGCCAACCTGTCCGACCACCGTCCCAGCACGAGCAGACTGACCAGGATCGCTCCGATCGTCCGCTTCAACAATGGGCCGTCCACCCAGCTCAGAAACAAGGCCCCGAGCCCGATACCGATGAGCACCGGCACCACCAACCGACCGATCAAACGCCAGTCGACGTTACGACGATACGTCCAGATCGCCACCATGTCACCCACCAAGAGCAGCACCAGGACGACCCCCGTCGAGTCCTTCGTCGGGATCACTAACGCAGCCAGGACAACCGCGATCATCGCCACTCCCCCGATCGCGGTCTTCGCAAAGCCGATGAGCAGCCCGCAGATAAGCAAGATCAGCCACTCCGCCAGCGAGACAGTAGCCAGGACATGCACCCATTCGGTCATGCCCGGTACACGCTCCCAAGTCCCCGCTGCTTCTCCACCGAACATATCTCCATGGACGCCACCCATCACTAAGTTCGACCCTCCGGCTGGTTGGCACGCCGCCACCCCACGCCCGTTCGAACAAGTTAGCACGGGGTGGACACATTGCTCATTGCATGAGATGTACTCTTGTCTTGTCTACGACCCGACGTCGTAGATGCGTGGCGGTCGCTCTGCACACGGTGACACGTGGACGACGCCAACCCACAGAACCTTCAAAGGAAGACATCGTGACGAATCCCTCGCTCGTTACCCAACCCGCCACAGGGAGGCCGCGCGGATTCATGCGCGCGGCCCTCTACGGCGCGTTCGGGCTCCTGACTCTGGCTCTGGCCGCGTGCTCGGGTGGCCCGGCTGAGCCCGCCGAAACCGGCTCCCACACCTCCGAGTTCGACCTGCCGCTGCCCGACCTGCACGCGGTCACGTTCTTCGGCGGGACCATCAGCGGCTGGTGGCTCCTCATGGTCGGCATGCTGATCTGTGTGGCCGGATTCGTGTTCGGGATCCTCAGCTACATCAAGCTGAAGAACCTCCCCGTCCACTCGTCCATGCGGGACGTGTCCGAGCTGATCTACGCCACGTGCAAGGCCTACCTCCTGCAGCAGGGCAAGTTCCTGATGTTGCTGTTCGCGTTCATCGGTGCCGTGATCTTCGTCTACTTCGGGTTCCTCAACACCACCGGCGGCTGGGCCCGGGTGTTCATCGTGCTGGGGTTCGCGATCATCGGCATGCTGGGTTCCTATGCCATCGCCTGGTACGGCATCCGGCTGAACACGTTCGCCAACTCGCGGACCTCGTTCGCCGCCTTGGAGGGCAAGCCGTTCAAGGTCTACGACATCCCGATGCGCTCGGGCATGAGCGTGGGCATGGTGCTGATCTCGACCGAACTCATCATGATGCTGGCCATCCTGATGTTCGTGCCGGCCGACATCGCCACCGCCTGCTTCCTCGGCTTCGCGATCGGTGAGTCGCTGGGCGCCTCGGCGTTGCGTATCGCCGGCGGTATCTTCACCAAGATCGCCGACATCGGTTCGGACCTGATGAAGATCGTGTTCAAGATCGGCGAGGACGACCCGCGTAACCCCGGCACCATCGCAGACTGCGTGGGCGACAACGCCGGAGACTCCGTCGGCCCCTCCGCGGATGGCTTCGAGACCTACGGCGTCACCGGCGTCGCGCTGATCACCTTCATCCTGCTCGGCGTCCAGGCGGACCTGCAGGCCCACTTCCTGATCTGGATCTTCTTCATCCGCGCGATCATGCTGGTGGCCTCGGCGCTGTCCTACTTCGGCAACGCGATGTGGGCCAAGTCGAAGTTCGGCGACGCCGACGAGATGGAATTCGAGACCCCGCTGACCTCGCTGGTGTGGCTCACCTCGATCGTGTCCATTGTCCTGACCTTCATCATGTCGGCCATCCTGATCCCCGACGTCGGCGGCGACACCACCCTGTGGTGGAAGCTCTCACTGATCATCTCCTTCGGCACCCTGGCCGGCGCGGTCATCCCCGAGCTGGTCAAGGTCTTCACCGGCGTCCGCGCCAAGCACGTCCAGGAGGTCGTGAAGTCGGCCAAGGAAGGCGGCGCCTCCCTCGACATCCTCTCCGGCCTGGTCGCCGGAAACTTCTCGGCCTACTGGCTGGGCATCGCGATCGTGTCCCTGATGGCAGGCGCCTACGGCGTCTCCACGCTGATCGAACCCGGCGCGATGGTCGACGGCGTGGTCACCGGCGGCGTCATGCTCGTCCCGGGCGTGTTCGCGCTGGGCCTGGTGGCCTTCGGTTTCCTGGGCATGGGCCCGGTCACCATCGCCGTGGACTCCTACGGCCCGGTCACCGACAACGCACAGAGCGTCTACGAGCTGTCCCAGATCGAATCGCTCCCCGGCATCCGCGAGGAGCTCGAGCGCGACTACAGCATCACCCCCAACTTCGAACGGGCCAAGTACCTGCTCGAGGCCAACGACGGCGCCGGCAACACCTTCAAGGCCACGGCCAAGCCCGTTCTGATCGGTACCGCAGCGGTGGGCGCCACCACGATGATCTTCTCCATCATCATGGGGCTGACCTCCGGTCTGACCACCAACGTCGAGAACCTGTCCCTGCTGCACGTGCCGTTCCTGCTGGGCCTGATCACCGGCGGCGCGATCATCTACTGGTTCACCGGCGCCTCCATGCAGGCCGTCACCACCGGGGCATTCCGCGCAGTGGAGTTCATCAAGGCCAACATCGACCTTGAAGGCACCACCAAGGCCTCCGTCGAAACCTCCCGCAAGGTGGTGGAGATCTGCACCCAGTACGCCCAGAAGGGCATGTTCAACATCTTCCTGGGGATCTTCTTCGCCACCCTCGCGTTCGCCTTCGTCGAGCCGTACTTCTTCATCGGCTACCTGATCTCGATCGCCATCTTCGGGCTCTACCAGGCCATCTTCATGGCCAACGCCGGTGGCGCCTGGGACAACGCGAAGAAGATCGTCGAGGTGGACCTGCAGGCCAAGGGCACCGAACTCCACGACGCCAGCATCGTCGGCGACACCGTCGGCGACCCGTTCAAGGACACCTCCTCGGTGGCCCTCAACCCGGTCATCAAGTTCACCACCCTGTTCGGCATGCTCGCGATCGAGCTCTCGATCATCATCGGCAACCCCGCCATCAACGCCGTCCTCGCCGTCACCTTCGGCGTGGCCAGCATCTACATGGTGTACCGCTCCTTCTACAACATGCGGATCGACGCACCCATGCTCACCTCCGCGGACTTCGCCTACCTCAAGGAAGACGCGAAGGCAGCGAGGGCCGAGATGGCAGAGAGGGACACCGTCGGCTCCGCCCTCTAGCCGGTCAGTGACAGTGGGCCCCGGGCTGCACCTGCAGCCCGGGGCCCATCAGAAGGAAGCGTCGGCGGACGTCACCGTCCTAACCGTGTGCATCAACGAGAGATGGCTAGATGGTGATGCCCGTCAACACGAGGAGGCGGTCGTCGGTGATGTCCGCCATGGCGGTGGCTACACCCTCGCGGCCTTGGCCGGAAGCCTTCCATCCGCCGTACGACATCTGGTCCGCCCTGAAGGTCGGCACGTCACCGATGATGACACCTCCCACCTCAAGCCGCTGCTGGGCGAGGAATGCCGTCTGGATATCGGTCGTGAAGACGCCCGCCTGTAGGCCGTACTTCGAGGAGTTCACGAGCTCGAAGGCCTCGTCGATGTCCTCGAAGGTCGCAAGGGTAAGAACGGGGCCGAAGACCTCATTGTTGGCGATGATCGAATCCGGGGGGACGTCAGTGAGGAGCGTCGGAGAGACCGTTGTTCCTTCCGCCGTCCCGCCAGTGAGCAGATTGGCTCCTCGATCCGTGGCATCGGTCACCCACGTCACGATTCGGCTCGCCGAGTCGAGATCAATGACCGGCCCCACCTGCACCTCGGCATCGGCCGGGTCACCCTGCCTGAGCCCCTCCATGACCTTGACCAGTTCCGTCGTGAACTCCTCCGCGATGCTCGAGTGGACGTAGACACGCTGTACGCCAACACACGACTGTCCCGCCTGGTAGCAACCGAAAAGCCCGATTCGGGCGGCTGCAGTTCTGATGTCCGGCCAATCAGCGGTCACGACGACTGCGGCATCACCGCCGAGTTCGGTGATCACATGCTTGTCCGGTGCTGCGGCGCGAATCATGGCACCCACCCGGTCAGATCCAGTGAATGAGATCACTGGCAGTCGCGGGTCCGTGAGCAAAGGCTCCTGCTGGCTGAGACTCATGGGCAAGACAGAGAACATCTGCTGCGGGAGTGCCGTTTCAGCGACGAGTTCGCCGAGCAGGAGTGAGGAGAGGGGCGCCTTCGGCGTGGGCTTCACAAGAACGGGGGCGCCGACTGCGAGCGCGGGCGCTACTTTGTGCGCCACAAGGTTCAGGGGAAAGTTGAAAGGCGTGATCGCCAGGATCGGACCGCGGGGGAACCGTCGAACGAGTGCCATTCTGCCGGCACCCCCTTCGTCGCTGTCCAATCGCATGAGTTCACCCGAGAACCTCCTGGCCTCCTCTGACGCCCATCTGAAGGTGGAGATCGCCCGGCGCACCTCGTTTCGGGCCCACATGTCCGCCTTGCCACTCTCCATCGTGATCAGGTGGGCTATCTCGTCGAATCGCTCGTTCATCCGGTGGTAGACGTGATCGAGCGCGGATGCTCGCACGTGGGCAGGAAGCGCTTGGGCCTCTGCACGGACGGCGGCGAGATCTGCGACGGCCTGTTCGACTTGCTGGTCGGTTGGCATCGAGACTTCAGCAACAAGCGTGCCGTCATAGGGGGACCGAACCTCAAAGGATTCAGCGCCCAACGTTGGCACACCTGACAGATAGAACGGACTGGGCATGGGGGCTCCTTGGTAGCGGTCTCTTGACTCGATTGGGTGTCGGTTTCCGGGGCGAAGGTGAAAGTGGTTCGGGTGGCCGCTAGGTGAGACATCGTACCCGTTGGGGCACCAGTCGACTGCGGCCTGAAGCCGCCGCCGTGGCGACGGCGGGTCAGCTGCCCACTGCCAGGCAGGTGGCTCGGGCGACTGCCGCGACATTGTCCGCAGTGAAGCCGTACTTGGTGAAGAGACGGGCGCCGGAAGCTGATTCCCCGAAGTGGTCGATGGCAATGATCGCTCCATTGTCGCCCACGTAGCCCCGCCACCCCATACTGATGCCGGCTTCCACAGCCACCTTGGCGACCCCGGGCGGCAGAACCTCGGCCCGGTACTCCCCCGGCTGCTCGTCGAACCATTCCTGACAGGGCATGGAGACCACGCGGGTGCCGATGCCTTCGGCCTGCAGCTGGTCGCGGGCGGTGAGGGCCACCTCGACTTCGGAGCCTGTGGCGATCAGGACGACGCGCAGCTGGCCGTCGGCGTCGACCAGGATGTAGCCGCCCTTGGCCGTGTCCGACGCCGGGGCGATGCCGGCTTGGTCGCGGTCGACCGTGAGCAGGTCCTGACGGGAGAGGATGATCGCCGAAGGCCGGTCGGTGTGGGACAGGGCAAGCGCCCAGGCCTGCACGGTCTCGTTGGCGTCAGCCGGCCGGATCACATCAAGGCCCGGGATGGCCCGCAGCGACGCGAGGTGCTCGACCGGTTGATGAGTGGCGCCGTCCTCGCCGACGCCCACCGAGTCATGCGACCACACGAAGATGCTGGGCACCTTCTGGATCGCGGCCAACCGGACTGCGCCGCGCATGTAGTCGGCGAAGACAAGGAAGGTGCCGCCGTAACAGCGGGTCAGCCCGGAGATGGTGATCGCGTTGATGATGTTGCCCATCGCGTGCTCGCGGATGCCGAAGTGCAGCGTCCGCCCGGTGAAGTCCCCGGCGAACTCAGGTGACGACTGATCCGGCGGCAGGAATGACTTGACGCCCTTCATGGTGGTGAAGTTGGGCCCAGCCAGGTCGGCGGAGCCGCCCCACAATTCCGGCATCACCTCCGCCAAAGCGTTCAGCACGTCCCCGGAGGCTGCGCGGGTGGACTTTGTGCCCGGCGGAAACACTGGTAGCGCCGCCGCGAGATCTTCGGGGAGGCGGCGGCTGACAAGGCGCTCGTAGAGGTCGGCGTGGTCGGGATTGCTGCTTTGCCACGCTTCAAACCGGGGAAGCCATTCCGCCTTAGCGGCCGCCGCCCGCGACGCCGCGTTGCTGCGGGTATGCTCCAGCACGTCGGCCTCGACGGCGAAGTGGGCGGCAGGGTCGAAGCCGAGAGTGGATTTGAGCCCAGCAATCTCCGATGCGCCCAGTTTCGCGCCGTGGACGCTGTGGTGGCCGGCCATGGTGGGCAGCGGCCAGCCAATCGTGGTCGTCAGCCTGATGAAGCTCGGCTTGTCCGTGACAGCTTTCGCAGCTTCGATGGCGTCGAAGAGGGCCCCCAGGTTCTCGGTGTAGCCGCTGCCGCCGTCGGTCCAATCGACATGTTGCACATGCCAGCCGTAGGCCGCGTACCGGGCCATCACGTCTTCGGTGAACGTGATCTGGGTCTCTCCCTCGATGGAGATCCGATTGTCGTCGTAGATCAACACCAGATTGCCCAGCTTCTGCGCACCGGCCAGCGATGACGCCTCTGACGCCACACCCTCCTGCATGCAGCCATCGCCGGCGATCGTGAAGACCGTCCGGTCAAACACGCTCGGCTTCCCCAGCGGGGTAGACGGGTCCAACAGTGCGCGCTCCCGACGGGCCGCCATCGCGAACCCGACCGCGTTGGAGATGCCCGCACCCAACGGACCGGTGGTGCATTCGACACCGTCGGTGTGGCCGAGCTCAGGGTGGCCAGGAGTCCGCGACCCCTCGGTGCGAAGCGCCTCGAGGTCGGCAAGCTCGAGTCCGTACCCAGCGAGGAACAGCTGGCAGTACTGGGTCAACGAAGAGTGCCCCGCAGACAGGACGAAGCGGTCGCGACCGAGCCAGGTCGGCTCAGCGGGGTCGCCTCTCATGACCTTCTGGTACAGCAGGTACGCCACCGGCGCCAAGGACACGGCGGTCCCGGGATGACCGTTGCCCACCTTCTCCACCGCGTCGGCGGCGAGGATCCGGGCAGTATCCACCGCCCTCTGGTCCAGCTCGGTCCAGGTGAAATCGGTCATCGTTGTCCTCTTCTTCCGTGAGTGTGCCCACGCCGGGGCGGGTGAGTTGCTGAGCGCAACCTTCAGTTGGTCTGGTCGGGCGGGAGGATCTTCAGCTCGGGATATACCGGCTTCCACATCCGTTGGTAGATGTCGCTGATCGGGTTGACCATGGGACGTCGAGCCAATCCCTGCCGTTCGGCTGTCTCAGCCACAGCCTTGGCGATGGTGGCCGCGACGAGGCGGAGGTCCCCCATCGAGGGCAGGAGCGAGGCGCCTGGCCTGAACTCGTTGACCAGGCCCGCCAGTGCGTCGGCGGCCGCGTAGATCATCTCCTCGGTGACCCGGCGGGCCTGGACCACCGACACGCCCAGGCCGAGGCCGGGAAAGATCAGGGCGTTGTTCGCTTGCGCGATGGTGTGATAGACGTCGCCGTGCTTGACGGTGCCATAAGGGCTTCCCGTGGCGATCAACGCCCTTCCGTCGGTCCATTCGAGGACGTCGGCCGGATGAGCCTCGGAGCGGCTCGTGGGGTTGGACAGGGGAAGAACGATCGGCCGTTGGCAGCTGTCGGCCATGGCCCGCACGACCTCCTCGGTGAACGCGCCATGCTGGGCGGAAGCACCGATCAGGATCGTCGGAGCAACCGCGCGAATCGTCTCAGCCAACGTGATGTGCGCTGGGTCGGCCACGTCCCACTGCGAGACCTCGGACCTCGTTCTGGCGTACGGTCGTTGGAAGTCACGGACGCCTGACGAGTCCTCCACGATGAGCCCACGGCTGTTGAACGCGTAGAAGTGGGAGTGACCGTCGTCGCGTAGACCCGCCTTCGCCATGGCCTCCCTGATGATGTCGGCGATGCCGACGCCTGCCGTGCCCGCGCCGTAGACCACCACGCGGTGCTGTGGCAACGGGGTTCCGGTGAGGCGCGCGGCTGCGAGCACAGCGGCCAAGACCACCGCGGCTGTGCCTTGGATGTCGTCGTTGAAGGTGCAGACGTCGTTGGCGTAGCGGTTGAGAATGCGGTGGGCGTTGGCTGCACCGAAGTCCTCCCAGTGGAGCAGCGCGTTGGGGAAGAGCCGCGTCACGGTCTGCACGAATTGATCGATGAATTCGTCGTAGCGCTCCCCACGCACACGCGCATGGCGCTCGCCGAGGTACATGTCGGAGTTGAGCAGCCCGAGGTTGTCGGTGCCAACGTCAAGGACGATCGGGATGGCACGGCGGGGGTGAATGCCGGCGGCGGCAGTGTAGACGCCCAGCTTGCCGATCGCGATCTGGATGCCGCCGATCCCCTGATCGCCGATGCCGAGAATCCCTTCGGCGTCAGTCACCACGACGAGGTCCACGTCGTCCGCGTCGAGTTCGTAGTCAAGCAGCGATCGTTCGATCAGTTCGGGATGGTCGATGGAGAGGAACAATCCTCGAGACCCCACGTACTCGTGGCTGAACCGTTCGATGGCCTCACCGATGGTAGGGGTGTAGATGATCGGCAGCATCTCTTCGAGATGCTCGCTGAGGAGGCGGTAGAAGAGGACCTCGTTGCGGTCGCGCAGTTGTGAGAGGTAGATGAACTTGGCCAGCGGGGAGGGCGAGCGGTCGTACTGGGCGTACGTCCGGCGCATCTGCTCCTCGATGGTGGTGACCCGGCTCGGCAAGAGTCCCGAGAGATCCAGCGCCTCGCGCTCCTCCAGCGAGAAGGCGGTACCGCGGTTTGCCATCGGGTGCACCAGGACGAGTCGGCCACGAGCGCTGATCTCAAGCACTGCGTCACGGGAACGCGTGTCCAGGTTGAAGGTGCGCTGTCGCATGCCTGCTCCGATCCAAGTTCGCACTTCCGCGGGCCGGCGAAGGGCCCCTCTCCAGACCCAGTATACTCATACAACGGACACCTTGACCATTGTATGACACCTAAGTATGGAGTGGCACTCGCGGCCGACACCGTATCTGACCGCTCCCGGCGCACGGGCGAGGCATCCCGCGCGCCGAGCCGCTGTACGGCGGTCGGCCGGCCAGGATTCACCGCATATTCTCTTCCAGTTGACAGTCTGACCGTTGCATGATAGGAAAGGGCACACAGAAGGACGAACTTCTGCGCATCCTCAGCCGGACCATTGGCCAGCGTCCAACTGCCATGTCCGAAGAGGCGATCAAGGCAAGGCTACGGCCGCTGCGATGCCGATGGCAGACAGGGACCCGACCGCCACAACCAACCACTGCAAGGGAGCAACCGTGGCAAGAGAAGGAATCACCGTCGGATTGATCGGAACGGGACGGATCGGAGCCGATCACGCTCGGACCATCAACACGCTGGACAACATCGCCGGACTCGTGGTGGCCGACTTCGACTCGAATCGGGCCGCGATGGTGGCGGCGGAACTGAATGCCCGTCAGGTAGATCCGGACAAGCTGATCAGCCAGGTGGACGCGTTGATCGTGGCAACCCCCACGAACGCGCACGCCGAGTACATCATGGCTGCAGCGAAGGCCGGCGTTCCGGTATTCACCGAGAAGCCGGTGGCACTGGATGTCCCGACAACGAAGCGCGTCGTCGACACGGTGGCCCAGACCGGCACCCTCGTCCAGGTCGGTTTCATGCGCCGCTTCGACAAGGGCTACATCAACGCCCGCAAGCTGCTCGGCGAGGGCTACATCGGCGAACTCCGTCGTGGGCACGCCGTCACTGGCGACTACCCGCCTCCGCCCGCGAGCTACATCCCCGGCTCCGGCGGCATCTTCAAGGACTGCACGATCCACGACGCGGACATCATCCGCTGGGTCACCGGCCGCGAGGTCGTCGAGGCATACGTCGTCGGTGCCAGCCGCGGCGCCGCCTACTTCGGGGAGCAGGGCGACATCGACGAAGGCGCTGGAGTTCTGACGCTCGACGACGGCTCGTTCATCACGCTCCAGGTCTCACGCAACAATGCAGCCGGCTATGACATCCGGCTCGAACTCGCTGGAAGCAAGGAGACGATCTCGGTCGGTTTCGCCGAGTTCATGGCCGTCACCTCTGCCGAGCCCGACTTCACGTTCGCCCAGGCTGGTGCTCGGTACCCGAACTTCTACCCACGCTTCGTGCCCGCTTACGCCTCGGAAATCTCCGAGTTCGTGTCCAGCGTGCTCGAGGGCGGCGAGAGCAAGTGCACCCTCCAGGACGCGCTGGAGGCGCTCTACATCTGTGAAGCACTGGATCTTTCATTGGCAGAGCACCGACCGGTGCGTCTCGACGAGATTAAGGAGTAACAAATCATGCAGCGTTTCGCAATGATCGGTGCCGGGCGCATCGCCCCCGCACATGCACGCTCATTCGCAAGCAACCCGGACGTCGAGCTCAAGTGGGTGGCGGACCCGGTCCCGGGAGCCGCTGAGCGCATCGCAGGCCCACTCGGGGCGCGCGCGACCCTCGATGCCCACGAGGCCATCAACGCCGACGACGTCGACGCGGTCCTGATCTGCTCGCCCACCCCCACCCACGTCGAGATGATCCTCGCCTCCGTTGCGGCGGGCAAGGCGGTGCTCTGCGAGAAGCCGATCGACCTGTCGCTCCAACGGGTCGACGAGTGTCTGGAGGCGCTCAAGGGCAAGGACGCCAAGGTGATGATCGGCTTCAACCGGCGATTCGACCCCTCCTTTGCCAACATCCACGCGCGAGTCCTAGAGGGTGAACTCGGCGACGTCGAGCAGATCGTCGTGATCTCCCGCGATCCGGCCCCGCCGCCCGCGGCCTACGTCGCGCAGTCGGGGGGCATCTTCCGGGACATGACGATCCACGACTTCGACATGGTGCGCTTCTTCCTGCCCGACATCGTCGAGGTGTCGGCGACGGGCCAGAACCTCATCGATCTCGGCATCAAGGAGGCCGGCGACTTCGACGGCGTCGTCGTGACCCTCAAGTCCGCAACCGGTGCCGTGGCGACGATCATCAACTCCCGCCACTGCGCCTTCGGCTACGACCAGCGGCTGGAGGTCTTCGGACCCAAGGGAATGATGCAGGCCGTCAATCAGCTGCCGAACTCCGTCCGCAGCTACGGCTCAGATCACGCAGAGAGCACCGTCGCCTACCACAACTTCTTCATGGGGCGGTATGCCGAGGCCTACGCCGGCGAGCTGGCGGCCTTCGTCGCCGCGATCGAGTCTGGCTCACCGCTGTCGCCGTCTCTAGCCGACGGCAGGGCAGCGCTGGTTCTGGCTGACGCCGCTGGGCAAGCGGCCCGCTCCGGCGTCGCGGTGCAGATCCCGGCGGTGCCGGCGTGACCGACGAGCTCTTCGCCACCTGCTGGACGACCGCAGGCGACGTCAGTCCGATGGAGGCCGACAAACAGTCACCCGTCGATTTCCGGGAACGGGTCGAGGTGACCTCGGCCGCGGGATTCATGGGCATGGGCTTCCTCCTCTGCGATCTCGAAGTGGCCGAGGCCAAGTACGGCATCGACGGGATGCGAAAGATCCTCGCTGACAACGGCATCCGACGCTGGGAGACCGAACTCCTGCAGAACTGGTGGGGGCCAGGACCCCAACGGGCCGAGTCCGACGCCAACCGCACTGCCATGCTGCGCTACCTGGAGGAACTCGGAGGCTACGACCTGAAGGTCGCTCCTGACGACTCCGGTGAGGACTGGAGCATGGACCAGTGGGCCGCCGAATTCGCGGTGTTGGCCACTGAAACGGCAAACGTCGGCGCACGTCTGGGCATCGAGTTCCTGCCGTGGATGAACATCGCCACCATCACGGATGGCTTGGCGCTGGTGGAGGCGGCCGGGCACCCTAACGGAGGACTGATCGTTGATGTCTGGCACACTGAGAGGGCGGCCACGCCCCACGAGGTGGTGGCAGCCTGTCCGGTCGAGCGGATCGTCGGCATCGAGCTGTCCGACGCCAGCGCCGTCATGGTGGGCGACTGGCTCCCCGATACGGTCAAGAACCGCCGCCTCCCCGGCGAGGGCGACTTCGACCTCAAGGGAGTGGTGGCCGCACTGCGGGCAACGGGCTGGAACGGCCCCTGGGGAGTGGAGATCCTCTCCTCGACCCACCGCAAGCTGCCAGTGGCAGAGGCCGCACGGCGGGCCTTTGAGTCGACCCAGACGCTCCTCTGTTCTTGACGGAGTGAGTACTCCACCAGGCGACATGAGACGAGACTGACGCGACCGACGGAGGCTGGACCTGCTCAGGCGAGCACTCGGAGGGCTGGCTGGTGGTTGAGAGGTCAACCTCTCGACCCCCAGCCAGCGGTCCTCGGATACCCCGGGCCTGATCTGTCGACGTTATCCGCTGGATGACACGCAATTGCTAGAACAAAGTCTCATATGACGGTCATTCCGTCCACAGCGATAGTGCCCGTGCGCGACTTAACGCGCACGGGCACGTTCTGCGCTCCGACAAGCCGCTTCCATCACCCTGCGTGTAGGCCGGAGCCGCATTCTGACTGCCTCAACAGACTAACCCTTAACCATCTACTCTCACGCAGTTGACACTGACACCGTTGCATAGTAAGAATTACCCATGCGCTCCAAAGCGCTTCTTGCACAAGGAAGTCAAGAGTCACAACCACGACACCCGAACCGGGACAGCCACATCGGCGTCCCTGCCAGCCACGGAGCCGGCCGGTTCGCATCGGGTTGGCCATACGAACAGTGAGGGAGGTCGGGGAATGACGGTACTTACACAGGACGTCACATCGCCGTTGTCGAATGAGCCAGGGGGTGTGCTCCTCGAGGCCGAAGGCCTGAGCAAGCTCTTCCCCGGCGTGCGCGCCCTCCACAACGTGGCGTTCACGCTGCGAGGTGGCGAAGTCCATGCGCTGGTCGGAGAGAACGGTGCCGGCAAGTCGACCCTGATGAAGGTGTTCGCGGGCCTGTACCAGCCCGACGGCGGTGAGATTCGGCTGCGCGGTGAGCGAATCACCCTGCCGACCCCGATCTCCGCCCACCACGCGGGAATCAGCGTCATCCACCAGGAGTTCTTCCTGATGAACCACCTCACGGTGGCCCAGAACATCTTCATCGGTCGCGAGCCCAAGCTCCCCGGCGGGTTTCTCAACGACGACCGCGCCTTGAACCGGCAGGCCGCCGAGCTGCTCGGCCGCCTGGGCGTCGACATCGACCCCAAGGTGCAGGTCTCCCACCTCACGGTCGCCCAACAGCAGATGGTTGAGATCGCCAAGGCGTTGTCCTTCAATGCCTCGGTTCTGATCATGGACGAGCCGACCGCTTCGCTGACCGACGCCGAGGTTACGACCCTCTTCCGGATCATCGCCAACTTCGTGACGCCCACCACTGCCGTGGTCTACATCTCCCACCGCATGGAGGAGATCAAGAAGATCTCCACCCAGGTCACGGTCTTGCGCGATGGCGAGCTCATCGACTCCCGGCCCGCCTCGCAACTGACGATCCAGCAGATCATCCAGCTGATGGTCGGCCGCGAGATCGCAGCCAACATCCGTCCGGAGATCCGCGAAGCTACAACGCCCGTCCTCCAGGTCGAGCACCTGTCGTCCGCGCGTCTGCTCAAGGACGTCAGCTTCACCCTGGAGAAGGGCGAGATCCTCGGCTTTGCCGGACTGATGGGCGCAGGACGTACCGAGACCGCGCGGGCATTGATCGGTGCCGATCCGAAGTCCGCCGGCCGGGTGCTGATCAACGGGCAACAGGTGAATATCACCCATCCCGGTGACGCAGTGCGCATGGGCATCGGTTATCTCTCCGAGGATCGCAAGCGCTACGGCCTGATCCTGGGCCAGGACGTCGCGGCAAACACGGTGCTGGCGTCGATCTCTCAGTTCACGAGGGCGGGATTCCTGCAAGACAACGACATGCGCCAGGCTGCGGAGAAGTGGGCCACCACCTTGTCCACCAAAACCCCCCACGTCCGGCAGCTGGTACGCAACCTGTCGGGCGGCAACCAGCAGAAGGTGGTGCTCGCCAAGTGGCTGCAGCGCGACTGCGACATTCTCATCTTCGATGAGCCGACCCGAGGCATCGACGTCGGCGCCAAGCAGGAGATTTACAGCCTGCTCGAACGCCTGACCAAGGACGAGGGCAAGTCCATCATCATGATCTCCTCCGAGATGGAGGAAGTCCTCCGAATGTCCGACCGAATCGCCGTGATGTGTGACGGCCGTATCACCGGGATCCTGACGAACGCCGAGGCCACCCAGGAAAAGATCATGCAATTAGCCACCGAATTCAATCCAAACGCAACCCAGAATGAGGCGTGAGAAAATGAGTGTCACCACCAGTACCGCCTCGAGCGCGGCCAACACCAGCGTGAAGTGGGCCGTCCCGGATCGGTACAAGATGTTCCTTCAGCAGGGCATGGTCCTGCTCGTCCTGATCCTGCTGGGCATGTTCTTCAGCCTGATGAACCCCAACTTCGCAAGCTGGTCGAACATCTCCTCCCTTCTCCTGGCATCCGTCGTCACTGGCATCCAGGCCCTCGGGCTCTCGTTCGTGATCGCCACCGGCGGCATCGACCTGACGCCCGGAATGGGAATGGCGGCTACAGCGGTGTTCACCGCCGTGCTGATCGCCGAATTCGGGTTCCAGCTCCCGATCTGGGTCGGCATCATCGGCGGCATCGCCGCAGGCGCCCTGCTCGGTCTGACCAACGGACTATTGATCGCCTACCTCCGAATGCAGCCAATGATCGCAACTCTGGCCATGATGATGGTCTGCGGGGGCTTGGCGCTGGTGATGGCTGAAGGCAAGACCGTGTCCCTGCGCTCGGTCCCCGGCTACGCCGACATCGCCATGGGACAGGCGATCCCTGGCATCCCCAACGGCGTCACCATCCTGATCGTCCTCGCGATCATCGCCGGCGTCATGATGAACAAGACCCCGATCGGTCGCTACGCACTGGCGATCGGGTCCAACGAAGAGGCAACTCGGATCTCCGGTGTCAACACCCGACGCTGGAAGGTCCTCGCCTACGTCATCGGCGGCGTCTTCACCGGCATCTCCGGCATCCTGATGTCCTCACGCCTCTCTGCCGCCCAGCCCACCCTCGGCCAGGGCTACGAGATGTACGCCATCGCGGCCGCCGTCATCGGTGGCACGTCGCTCCGAGGCGGTCGAGCGTCCATCTTCGGTGCCGTGATCGGCGCCGTCACCATTCAGACCATCTTCAACGGCCTGACCGTCATGGGCGTTCAGGACCAGTGGCAGAAGGTCATCCTCGGCGTCGTCGTCCTGGTCGCCGTGTTCGTCGACATCATGCGGCGCGGCGGAAAAGAAGAGTGATCGCTACACCCAAGACCGCAGCTGGGACCTCCAGCTTCGACCCACCAACCATCTTCCACCACCCACAGAAGGAGTACCTACGATGAGGAAGCTACTCGCAAGCTTCGCTATCGCGACTGTCGCAATCGCGACACTCGGCGCCTGCACCAACACAGCCACCACTACCGACAGCGCTACCAGCGGTGGCAGCGGCGCCGCCGAGGGCACCATTCGCGTCGCCCTGATCGCCAAGGGGACGTCGGACTACTGGACGCTCGCCAAGGACGGCGCCATGGCTGCCGGAGAGGACCTGGGTGCTGAGGTCAGCTTCAACGCCCCGGACACCGAGAACGAGGGCGACAAGCAGCTCAACCAACTGCAGGCGGCCATCAACGACCAGCCCGACGGAGTCGGCATCGCACCCCAGGACGGCGCCCAGGACGGCGCGCCGGCCATCGTCGAAGCAGCCGCCGAGGCCGGTATCCCCACGGTCGTCTTCGACACCCCCCTCAAGTCCACAGACGCGGCGATCGCAACCATCGCCTCTGACAACCCCGGTATCGGCGCACAGGCTGCCGAGGAGCTGTCGAAGCTGATCGGCGGCAAGGGCAAGGTGGCGATGATCACCAACGGTGAAAGCGGAACGGCCGCCGCGCGGCGCGACGGTTTCACCGAATGGTTGGAGGCCAATGCGCCTGACATCGAGGTCGTCGACATCCAGAACGGCGAGTCGGATCAGGCAAAGTCCTCCGACAAGGCGCAGGCCATCCTGCAGGCCAACCCCGACCTGGCCGGCTTCGCAGGGACCAGCGACTTCGGCACCATCGCCATCGCTGACCAGGTGGCGGCCATGGGCATGGACACCAAGGTCGTCGGCATCGACGCGCCCCCGGACGTGCTGACGCTCCTCAGCGAGGGCAAGGTCACTGGCGTCGTCGCTCAGAACCCGTACGACATGGGCTACCAGACCGTCAAGCTTCTGGTGGAAGCCGCCCAGGGCACCCAGCCGTCCGAGAAGAGCATCATCTCCGAGTCCGTCTGGGTCACCAAGGACAACATGAACGACGACGACATCAAGAAGATCATCGGCATCAGCTGACATCGATGGATCCTGGCCCATTCGCCGAAGTCATCGTGCTTCGGCGAATGGGCCCTGGTTCCTGTCCGGCAGCCCGTCGGCTCCGTGCAGACCACGACCCCGACCGCCGACCGGTCAGGTACCAACCACGTGAAAGGGCGAGTCTCCCCCATGGACTCTGATACCAAGCGCGAGCCCCTGCGGATCGGCATCCTGGGTGCCGCGCGAATCGCGGATCCCGCCGTCGTCCATCCCGCAGCCCTGGCCGGTGCGCGCGTGGTGGCCATCGCCGCCCGTGACCACGACCGGGCACAGGCGTATGCGTCGGCCCGTGGTATCCCCACCGCCTATGGCGACTACGAATCGCTACTGGCCGATCCCACCGTCGAGGTCGTCTACAACCCGACACCGAACAGTCTCCATGTCGAGTGGACGCTGGCCGCGATCCGCGCAGGCAAGCACGTCTTCACAGAGAAGCCGTTGGCCAGCAACGCCGAGGAGGCCAGGCTCGTGGCTCCCGCGGCGGCGGCGGCGGGCGTCGTCGTGTTCGAGGCTTTTCACTACCGCTACCACCCGGTCTACAACCGGTTTCTCGAGCTCCTCAAGAGCGGCGCCATCGGTGAGTTGAAGCAGCTTGACGTCAGCATGAAGTGGGAGTGCTCCGATCTGCACGACATTCGCTGGTCCTGGCCCCTGTCCGGCGGCTGCCTCATGGACGTCGGCTGCTACACCATCCACGTTGCCAGGGATGTGTCCGCGATCCTTGGCGACGAGCCTGATGTCCTGTCCTGTCGCACCGGCCCACGACCGGGCGCTGATCCCCGCATCGACGCGTGGGCGCACGTGAGTCTCCTCCTGCCGGGCGGTGCGACGGCCGCCCTGCACGCCGATCTGAACGCAGCCCGCAGCCACTCGATCCTCGCCACCGGCAGGAAGGGAACCCTGTTCGTGCCGAACTACATCAACCCTCACGATGACGATCGGATCATTCTGCGTACGCCCGCGGGCGAAGTCGTGGAGCACCATGGCCGGGAAACCACCTACAGACACCAGCTCGAGGCGTTAGTAGCCGCCATCCGGCAGGGGGCGCCGTTCCCCACGACCGCGACCGATGGCATCGCGAACATGGAGATGATTGACGAGTGCTATCGCCTCGCCGATCTGCCACTGCGAGAGTCCGCCCCGGCCTGACGACTGATCCACCTGCCGCTCCCCGAACCGCCACCAGCGCACCGTCGACACGCCACCGGTAGAGCAGAGGATCGACGGAGAGCCCGTAGTATTGGAGGGAGAGTTCACATGGCGGGCCAACTCACCCCCAGGTGACAGAATGAACGATAATTCCAGAGATCGTCGCGTCTGACGAAGACGTCCGGCACACATCTCAGCACAGAAAC
This sequence comes from Tessaracoccus pujii, assembly GCF_055326215.1. Taxonomy (NCBI): domain Bacteria; kingdom Bacillati; phylum Actinomycetota; class Actinomycetes; order Propionibacteriales; family Propionibacteriaceae; genus Tessaracoccus; species Tessaracoccus pujii. The sequence continues at coordinate 29,492 of NZ_JBUZNP010000013.1, forward strand.
GGGAGCCTCAGCGTGGAGCCAGTCCGCAAGGCCACTGAAGCCTCGGTCGCAGCGCCCCCGGCCGCTCCGGGCCCCGCGAATCGGCGCTCCACCGACGAGGCAATGGGTCTCGAGTTGTTCCGTAAGGCCAACGGGGTGCTCGCGCTCCTGGAAAAGGGTGGCGACTGGTCGGCCCAGGAGATCGCGGAGGCGACGGACGAGCCCGTCAGCTCCACCTACCGCATGCTGACCAGCCTGAAGGAGATCGGGTTCGTGGAGAACGGTCTCACCAGGGGCCGTTTCCGCTTAGGGCTCTACGCAATGACCATGGGGGCCGTCTGCGACGACCGCTTGAGCCTGCGGGATACGGCCACGCCGTGGCTGGAGTGGTTGCAGACAAACACCACGGCAACATCCTTCCTGATGCTCCGCCGGGGGGTCAACGCTGTCTGCATCGATCGGGTCGTCGGCAAGGGGGTTCGGTCCTTGGCCCTGCGGCTGGGTGGGTCGATGCCACTGTATGCGGGTGCCGGCCCTCGCGCCCTGCTGGCATTCGTCGCCGACGCCGAGAGGCGCGCGGTGCTGGACCATTTCGAACAGGAATCTGAGGTAGACCCACAAGTGCCGACCCGACGCCAGCTGGAGCGCACGATCGAGGAGATCCAGGCTGCCGGCGTCTCGTTGTCGGACGAGGACGTGACTCCCGGAATTGCAGCGGTCGGAGCCCCGGTGTTCAACCACCGCGGCGAACTGGTTGCGGCCATCTCCGTCAGCACCGCTCGGATGCGACTGCTGCAGGATCGCGCAAAGACGGTCTCGCTGGTTCTGGAAGCCGCCAACGAAGTGAGTCAAGCCATGGGGTATCGGGGCGGACGGGAGTCAACGACATGAAGAAGCCGCTTCGCTTACTGGGAAACGCGCGACGCCTCCTCGATACGATCGCCGACGAGGGCCCGATGACAACGGGACACCTGGCCGAAGCGTTGGAGATGCCGCGATCCACAGTCTTCCGGTTGGCCGAGGGCCTGGCCGCCATCGACCTGGTCACGATCCGTGCGAACGGCACCATAGACATCGCCAGCCGCTGGCTCTCGCTGGCCGACACCGCCCTCGAAGCCCGCACCGAATGGCAACCGGCCCGGCGCATCCTGCGCGAACTGGCCGAGCTCACTGAGTGCACCAGCGTCCTGTGCGTCTATCAGAACAGAACGCCCATGTGTCTGGATTGGGTGCCCGGGAAGCTCAACGAGGTTCTCCTGGCACAACCAGGGCGCCAAGTCCCCCTGCACGCAGGCGCGGAAGGACGGTCGATCCTGAGCAGCCTGGACCCGGAAGACCTCCAGGCTGTCCTCTCACAAGCGCCGTTCGAGGCCTTCACCCCGTCCACCATGATCTCCAGCGAGGAGCTTCAGGGAGACGTGGCCCGCAGTCGCCGACAGGGCTACACCGTGTCACTCGACGACACTATCCTCGGGCTTGGATCCATCAGCGTGGTGGTGCGCGACAACGTCCGCGGCCAACTGGGATCAATCGCCGTGTCGTCATTCAGCGATGAGATCCTGCGCCGCTCCGAGGAATTGGGGCAGGCCCTGATGAGAGCCGCTGCCCAGCATGAGCAGATGACCAACGAGGTCGATCCGGCCTAGAGGCCCAGCCGAAAAGTGGGTGGGGCGCGACGTCGCGTGCGCAGTCCGGGCGGGGGCGGGCCTCACCCCCGAGACCCGCCGCCACGTCTTTCGATGGGCTTTGTTCAGAAGCCGTTCGGGAAGTTGGCCCTCATGTAGTCAACGCAGGTCTTCAGGTCGTTGACGGGGCCCTCGCCCTCAACCGGCTCGGGTCCCATCAGCGTTGTGTCGCGCTCCAGGACGTACCAGCCCGTGTAGCCCGAGTTCTCGAGGTGCTGCACGATATCGGCCACCGGCACATCACCCTGGCCGAACGGCAGGAAGATGTCCTGCTCGGTGGCTTCCAGCAGGCTGATCTCCCGCGAGATGACCTTCTCGGCGATGCTGAGGTTCACGTCCTTCAGATGGGCGTGGGAGACGCGGTTGCCCAGGTCCTTCGTGAACTGCAGTGGGTCGTACCCCCCAAGAGCAAGGTGCCCGGTATCCACCGTCCACTTCACGTCGCACGCTTCGGCGACCCGCTTCACGTCCTCGGCAACCTCGACCATGCTGCTCAGGTGCGGGTGCAGGGTATGGACGAGATCGTGCGCGGCGCAGATGTCTTCGAGCCTGTCGAGCGAATCTGCCAGCACCTTCAGCTCATCGGCGTCCATCCGGTGCGGGTCGCTCCAGCTCGGATCCTTGATCGCGCAGGTGACGAAGGTGGTGGCGCCGAGACTCTGCAGCCGAGCAGCCATCCTCTCGGCCTTCTCCATGGCCCACGCCTTCTGGGCGGTGTCATGGAGCGGCAGCGGCACGAAGTCCGCGATCACCTGCACCTCGTACTCCGCCAGGATCTCTTTGATCTGGCCGATGTCCTCAGGGAAGAACCCCGGGGAGCCCAGCTCGATCGCGTCCAGCCCCAGAGACTTCATCTCCCGAAGCACGCGGCGGGCCTCCAGCATGGGACCCCACCCCGGCATCTCACACACGCCCCAGGAGATGGGCGCACCAGCGACTCGTTTCATGACAACCAACCTTCTATGTGCGTCAGACCCCGACGGCGCAATGCGACAGTTGAGATCGTCCTTAGAATTATCACTCAGCAGACTACACGACACTCTTGCGGGAACTTGGCGGGGGTGCCCTAGCCAAGATCACGAGGTGGCTGGGGCAGAGCCCGGACCGACTCGCGATGTTCCCCCGCCTCGCGTTCATCGGGCTTAGCACTCAGGGACATCGACCAAGCGACTTCTTCTCTTCCAGTTGACGTATTGGCCACTACGTGATAGAACTGTGTACAGGTTCGGTCCACGAGGCGCTTGCGCCGGGGGTGGATCCGTTGCCGGAGGGCATTCCGGCTTTCAATGTTGAAAGGAAATGCAAGACATGAGCTCAGACACCGTTCGCCTTACCGTCGGGCAGGCAATCGTCTCGTTCCTCAAGGCCCAGAAGGTGGAGCGTGATGGTGTCACGCAGCCATTCTTCGGCGGAGCCCTGGGCATCTTCGGACATGGGAATGTCGCCGGCCTCGGCCAGGCGCTCCTGCAGTACGAGGAGGAATTCCCCTACATCCAGGGGCGAAACGAGCAGGGCCTCGTGCATGCGGCCATCGGCTACGCCAAGGCACGCAACCGCATGGGCGCCATGGCCGTCACCACCTCGATCGGCCCTGGGGCCGCCAACATGGTGACCGGCGCCGGCACCGCGACGTCCAACCGGATCCCGGTGCTGCTGATCCCATCGGACTACTTCGCCACACGTCGCACCGGTTCGGTGCTCCAGCAGGTTGAGCACTTCCACAACCCGGACATCTCCACCAACGACGCCTTCCGCGCGGTCTCCAACTTCTGGGATCGTGTGTACCGCCCCGAGCAGCTGGCCGAGTCGCTGCTTCAGGCCATGCGCGTCCTCACCTCTCCGGTCGACACCGGCGCCGTCACAGTCTGCGTCCCTCAGGACGTCCAGGCCGAGGCCTACGACTTCCCGACGGACCTCTTCCGTGACCGGGTGTGGAACATCGCCCGCCAGCGCGCCGACCTCAGCCAGCTCGACAAGGCCGCGGCCCTGATCAAGTCGGCGCAGAGGCCCGTCATCATCGCCGGCGGCGGCGTCATCTACTCCGACGCCATGGACGAGCTCAAGACCTTCATCGAGAAGACCGGTATCCCGGTGGGACTCACCCAATCGGGCAAGGCCTCCCTCTCCCATGCGCACCCGCTCAACGCCGGCGCCCTGGGCTCCAGTGGCTCGAGGTTCGCCAACGGTCTGGCCCAGAGAGCCGACCTCGTGATCGGCATCGGCACGCGCTACACCGACTTCACCACCGCATCCAACACCCTCTTCCAGAACCCGGACGTCAGGTTCGTCAACATCAACACCACAGAGTTCGACGCCTACAAGGAGTCCGCCACGGGACTGGTGGGAGATGCCCGCGAGTCCTTGCGTGAGCTTGGGGATCGTCTGGCCGACTGGCAGGTTCCAGCTGGCTACAGGGAGCACGCTATCGCTGAGGCCCAGGCCTGGCGTGAAGAGATCGACCGCATCATCGACCCGGTCTCCGAGACCGGTTCGCTCAGCCAGGCCGCGGCCATGGGCATCGTCAACTCCTTCGCCAAGGACAACGACGTCGTCATCAACGCCGCAGGCTCGATGCCTGGCGACCTCCACCGCATCTGGCGGCCCGGTGGCCCCTACTCCTACGGCATCGAGTACGGCTACTCGTGCATGGGCTACGAGGTCGCCGCCGGTGTTGGCGCCAAGCTCGCCGACCCCGACCGCGAGGTCATCACCTTCATCGGCGACGGAACCTGGCTCATGCTCTCCGCCGAGCTCCTGACCTCCATCCAGGAGAAGCTGAAGCAGATCGTCCTGATCGTCGACAACAAGGGCTACGGCTCCATCGGGGCACTCTCCGAGTCTGTCGGCTCGCAGGCCTTCGGCTGCCGGTTCAAGTACCGCGATGACGAGTCCGGTCTCTACGGCCACGACTACCTGCCGATCGACTTTGTCGCCAACGCCGCCAGCTACGGCGCCACGGTCTACAAGGCGTCCACCGTCGAGACCCTCACCGAGGCGATGACCAAGGCCGTTGCCTCTCCCGACACCACCGTGATCTACCTCGAGGTGGACGCCAAGGCCCGCTTCGGCGGCTCCGGAGCGTGGTGGGAGGTCCCGGTGGCGGAGATCTCCGAACTGGAGTCCGTTGAAACCGCCCGCGTTGTCTACGACGAGAACCGCGCCAAGCAGCGGCTCTACCTCTGACGGCCATCGCCGGACAGACCCTGAGAAACCCCGAAAGCCAATCGAGATAGGCGATGAGCGTAGACATGGACGTCAAGACCACGAATTTGAGTGATGTTGCGAAGCAGGCGAGATGGCACATCATCTCCACCGTTGCAGCAAGCAAGGCCGGGCACATCGGCGGTCCCCTTTCGGCGACCGACCTGTTGGTGTCGCTGTACTTCTCGGAGATGCACGTCGATCCGAACAACCCGCAGGACCCTGACCGGGATCGGTTCATCCTGTCCAAGGGACACTCGGCGATCGGGCTCTACACCGTCCTCGCCCTTCGGGGGTACTTCCCGGTGGCCGAACTGGCCACCTTCGACCACGGAGCATCCCGCCTCCAAGGGCATCCGGACATGCACCTGACCCCCGGGATCGACGCTTCGACCGGATCCCTCGGCATGGGCCTGTCGATCGGCACCGGCATGGCCATCGCGGCGAAGAAGCAGGGCAAGAGCTTCCACACCTTCGTCATGCTCGGCGACGGCGAGTCCGAGGAGGGGCAGGTCTGGGAGTCGATCCTGATGGCTCCTCGATACGGCCTCGACAACCTGACCGCCATCTTCGACCTCAACGGTCTGCAGCAGTACGGGTGGCCGGCCAAGCCGAGCGACCGGTTCGATCGCAGCGAGCCCCTCGGGCACGTCGACCTGGAGGCGGTGATGCGCGGCTTCGGCTGGAACGTGATCACCATCGACGGAAACGACCTGGAGCAGATTCGCGCCGCCTTCGACGAGAATCGGGCGCTGCGAACCTCCGGCAAGCCGACCGCAATCCTCGCCCGCACGACCAAGGGCGCCGGCGTCTCATTCACAGCCGGCACGTTCAAGTGGCACAACGGTGTCGCGACAGAAGCACAACTGGCAACGGCCCGCGCGGAGTTGCTGGATCAGACAGGAGCAGAAAAGTGAAGGCCCAACGCGCAGTGTGGGGCGAGACCCTCGTCGATCTTGCGAAGAAGGACTCCCGGGTCCTCGTGCTGGACGCCGACCTTGCAACATCCACCCAGGCGGTCAACGTCGCCAACGAGGTGCCCGATGCCTTCCTCGAGATGGGGATCGCGGAGGCCAATATGGTGGGCGTCGCGATGGGCTTGACCACGCTCGGATATCGCCCCTGGCTCTCGACCTTCGGTGTCTTCCTCACGTCGAGGGCACTCGACCAGATCCGCGTTCTCGTCTCCCAGACGAAGGCACCGGTACGCATCTCCGGGGCCTACGCCGGACTCCTGAACGGTTCCTCGGGCAAGACGCACCAGGACATCGAGGACCTGGCCACCATGCGGGCGATGCCCAACATGGTTGTGCTGGCCCCCGCCGACGAGTACGAAGCGGAGTCGATGATGCGGTGGACCGCGGAGTTCGACGGCCCCGTCTACATGCGGGTCGCCCGAGACGCTGTGGCCCCCGTGTTCACCGAGGAGTACGACTTCCAGCCTGGCGCCGTGTACCGGCTGAGGGACGGCGCCGACCTCACCCTCGTGTCAACGGGCGTCCAGACGTCGCGGGTCATGGAGACGGCCGCCCTGCTGGCCGAGTCCGGGATCCAGGCCGGCGTTGTGCACGTGCCCTCGCTCAAGCCGCTCGACGAGGCCGCACTGGTCGCCCAGCTCGCAACCACCGCTTTGGTGATCACCGTCGAGGAGCACTCGATCATCGGCGGTCTGGGCGGGCTCGTTGCAGAGGTTGTGGCCGCGGAGCTTCCCGGAACCCGGGTGGTCCGGCTGGGACTCGCCGACGCCTGGTCCGAGTCTGCCCCGAACGACTACCTGCTGGACCACTACGGGTTGTCCCCGCAGAGGGTCGCGGAGCAGGTCCAGTCCGTCCACGCACGACACAACTGACCCCCACCACATCCAGAGAAGAGAGTGAAGAAATGACTGACTGGTTCTATCCGGCCGGAACGGCCGCTGAGGGTCCATGGCTTCTGTCGGTCGGCGCGGAGGGTTCCCCCACCGAACTGCCCGGATGGGTCCACACGGGGATCAAGGTCGCAGACCTGGCGGTCGGGGCGCAGCTTACGCTGCCCGCCGCGGATGAGGAGCGCATCATCGTTCCGCTCTGGGGGGCCTTCGATGTGGTCGCCAGCGGCCAGACTTATGCGCTGCGTGGGAGGGCCAACGTCTTCTCGGGTCCCACCGACGTCTGCTACATCGGCAAGGGCCAGGACGTGACGATCACGGCGACCGGCCCTGGCAGGGTGGCCGTGGCCACCGCGCCGGCGTCGAACCAGAAGCCCAACCGCCTGGTCAAGGCCGAAGAGATCGCCGCCGAGATCCGCGGCACGGGCAATTGCTCCCGTGAGGTGCACAACTTCGGCACCGTCGCCAACCTGGACGCGGACCGCTTCATCGTGTGCGAGGTCATCACGCCCGCGGGCAACTGGTCGTCCTACCCCCCGCACAAGCACGACGAGATCACCGAGACCGAGAACTCGCTCGAGGAGATCTACTACTTCGAGACCGGTGAGGTCCAGGGTGCTCCTGAGGCGGCGCAGCCGATCGGCTACGCCCGTGTCTACTCGACCGATCCCGCCAGGCCGATCGACGTGACCGCCGAGGTTCGCTCCGGCGACGCCCTGTTCGTCCCACACGGGTGGCACGGGCCTGCGGCAGCAGCCCCCGGCTACAACATGTACTACCTCAACGTGATGGCAGGGCCGGGCGATCGGGAGTGGGTGGTCACCAACGACCCCTGCCACTCCTGGATCCCGCAGTCGATGGCAGATCAACCGATCGACACCCGGCTGCCACTCAGCCTCTAGACCGGCCCGCACAGCGCGCCGCCACTACAACAAACAAGGAGAATCATGAGGATCCGGGGAGCCGTTCTCGAGGAGATGGGGCGACCCTCACCGTTCGCGGTGAGCAAGCCGATCACGATCTCGGAGCTGGAACTCGACCCGCCGGGGCCGACCGAGGTGCTCGTGCGGATCGAGGCTGCCGGCATCTGCCACTCCGACCTCTCGGTCGTCAACGGTGCACGCCCTCGACCCATGCCGATGCTGCTGGGTCACGAGTCGGCCGGCATCGTCGAGCAGGTGGGCTCCGAGGTCCACACCTTGGTCACCGGGCAGCGCGTGGTGATGGCCTTCCTTCCCCGATGCGGAGAGTGCGCGGGTTGCCTCACCGGCGGCCGGCTCCCCTGTACGCCGGGTAGCGCGGCGAATGCCGCGGGCACGCTGCTCTCCGGCGCCGTCCGCCTGCACCGTGATGGCGCGCCGATCCTGCACCACCTGGGTGTGTCCGGCTTCGCCACCTACGCGGTCGTCGACCAGCGCTCGGTCGTGGCGGTGCCGCTGGAGGTGCCGGCGCACATCGCCGCCGTCCTCGGCTGCGCCGTCCTGACCGGCGGCGGGGCGGTCATGAACGCCGGCAATCCCGCTGAGGGCGAGGACGTGGCTGTCGTCGGGCTCGGCGGGGTCGGAATGGCTGCCGTGATCACGGCGCTCGCACTCGGCCGTGGACGGGTGATCGGCGTCGACGCGCTGCCCGACAAGCTCGACCGGGCGCTTGAGCTCGGCGTCGCGGAGGTGTACACCCCGGACCAGGCGATCGCCGCCGGCCTCAAGGCGCCTGTGGTCATCGAAGCGGCGGGCCACCCGCGCGCGCTGGAGACGGCCTTCGCCATCACCGCGCCCGGAGGGCGCACGGTCACCGTCGGCCTGCCACACCCTGATGCCCGCGCCTCGCTCTCGCCCGCAGTGATGACGGGCGAAGCCAGGACGATCATCGGCAGCTACCTGGGCTCGGCGGTCCCCGCACGGGACATTCCCGCCTACGCACAGATGTGGCTGGACGGAACCCTCCCGGTGGAGGCACTGATCTCCGGCCACATCCGGCTCGACCAGATCAATGAGGGCATGGATGCCCTCCACGAAGGCCGCGCCATGCGGCAGATCATCGATCTCGCCGACGAGGTCTGATCTTTGCTCTCACACAGTAGGCAATCTGTCTACTGTGTGATAGTATCAACATACAAGCACACAACATAGGACAGCAGGTCAGCTTAGATCTGAAATCCGAAGGTGCGTCAGTCATGTAAGCCCCGCCCAGTCGCAAGCGTATGCGAGCCGGCTATCCGGGGTCTCCCCCGACGAGGAAGTCGAGTCGCCGAGGCTACGGACGGCATGCCCATCTCGCGAGAACCCTCGCGCTTCGGATCTCCCCTTGAAGCTTACCTCTCGTGAGGAGTAGGAAATCATGACACTCAAGACCGGCGAAGAGTACGTAGAGAGCCTTCGTCAGCTCGACCTGAAGGTCTATCTGTTCGGGGAGAAGGTGGACAACCCCGTCGACCACCCGATCCTGCGCCCGTCGCTCAACTCGGTGAAGGCCACCTACGACCTGGCCCAGGATCCGGAACACCGGGAGCTCGCCACGGCGATCTCGCCGTTCACCGGCGAGCGGGTCAACAGGTTCGCGCACATCCACTCAAGCACGCAGGATCTGGTCAACAAGGTGCGCATGCAGCGCGTCCTCGGCCAGAAGACTGCCTCGTGCTTCCAGCGGTGCGTCGGCATGGACGCCCTGAACTCGATGTACAGCACCACCTTCGACATCGACCAGGCGCGCGGCACGTCGTACCACGAGAACTTCCTCACCTACCTGCGCTACATCCAGTCCTCAGACCTCATCGTCGACGGCGCGATGACCGACCCCAAGGGTGACCGGTCGCTGCCTCCCCACAAGCAGCCCGACCCCGACATGTTCCTTCACGTCGTCGAGCGGCGCGAGGACGGCATTGTCGTCCGCGGCGCCAAGGCGCACCAGACCGGGGCCTGCAACTCCCACGAGATGATCGTCATGCCCACCCAGAGCATGACCGAGGCCGATGCCGACTACGCCGTCGCGTTCGCCGTCCCGATGGACGCCGAGGGCATCTTCATGATCGTCGGGCGTCAGTCCTGCGACACCCGCAAGCTCGAAGGAAGCCCGATGGATACGGGCAACCCCGACTTCGGAGGCATGGAAGCCCTCATCGTCTTCGACGACGTCTTCGTGCCGAACGACCGAGTCTTCATGAACGGCGAATACGACTTCTCGGGGTCACTCGTCGAGCGTTTCGCCGGCTACCACCGGCAGAGCTACGGCGGCTGCAAGACCGGCGTCGCGGACGTCCTGATCGGTGCGACAGCCTTGGCCGCCGACTACAACGGTGTCCCCCGCGTCTCCCACGTCAAGGACAAGATCATCGAGATGGTCCACCTCAACGAGACGCTGTGGGCCTGTGGCCTCGCCTGCTCGTACGAGGGCACGCAGACCGCGAGCGGCAACTACCTCGTCGACCTGCTGCTGGCCAACGTGTGCAAGCAGAACGTGACGCGCTTCCCCTACGAGATCGTGCGGCTCGCCACGGATGTCGCCGGCGGCCTGATGGTCACCGCCCCGTCGGAGAAGGAACTGCGCGATCCCACGCTCGGCCCGATCGTCGAGAAGTACTTCAAGGCGGCACCGGGGGTCTCCACGGAGAACCGCCTCAAGGTGATGCGCTTCATCGAGAACATGGCGCTGGGAACCGGCGCTGTCGCGTACATGACTGAGTCGCTGCACGGGGCGGGTTCGCCGCAGGCGCAGCGGATCATGATCGGCCGCCAGGCCGACCTCGAGGCGAAGAAGTCCCTCGCCAAGGCGATCGCCCACATCCAGGACTAGCCCCTCCGGGGAGGAAGGGGATCGACGGCCATGGCCACCCAGCAACTTCTAGAGATCGAGGCTGTCCTCGACGCCCGCGTGCGGCCCGCCCTGAGGCAGCACGGGGGTGCCATTGAGATCGAGGCACTCGACGAGGCGGGCGTGTTGGGCGTCCGGTTGTTGGGCGCCTGCGTGGGGTGCCCGGCCGCCGACCTGTCGATGCAGCAACTCGTCCGCGAGGAACTGCTCGGGGTCGTGACGGGGCTCTCCGACGTGGTCCTGGTGGGCAGTGTCAGCGATGACCTCCTCGGCCAGGCCAGGCACCTGCTGCAGCGAGGATCCCGCCGGGTTCCGCTCCGGCTCACCGCACGAACCGGTTGTGATATTCGCAAGGAGGAAAGACGATGGACTGGCGCAGCTACTACCGCTCGCATCTGACTTCAGCGGCGGACGCGGTCAACTACATCCGGTCCGGGGACCGGGTGGTCACGGGCCACGCCTGCGCAGAGCCGGCGGTACTCATCGACGCCATGGTGGCCAATGCCGCCGCCTACACCGACGTTGAGATCGTGCACATGGTGCCGATGGGTCCGGCGCGGTACTGCGCCGAGGGCATGGAGTCGTCGTTCCGTCACAACAGCATCTTCGCCGGTTCCCCCACCCGCAAGGCGATCGAGGCCGGCCGAGCAGACTTCACTCCCGTCTTCTTCTCCCAGGTGCCTCGGCTGCTGCGCACGACCCTCCGCGTCGATGTCGCACTGATCCAGGTGACGCCGCCTGACGAGCACGGGTACTGCAGCCTGGGCGTCTCGGTGGACTACACCAAACCGGCCGCGGAGGCGGCGCGGATCGTGATCGCGCAGGTGAACCGGGAGATGCCGCGCACGATGGGCGACAGCTTCCTCCACGTCACCCAGATCCAGCACTTCGTGGAAGCAGACGTTCCCGTCATTGAACTCCCGCCGCCGAACATCGGTGAGGTGGAACAGGCGATCGGCCGCCACTGCGCCAGCCTCGTCCGAGACGGCGACACCCTGCAACTGGGCATCGGGGCCATCCCCGACGCCGTACTGAAGGAACTCGGCGACAAGAAGGACCTCGGCATCCACTCGGAGATGTTCTCCGATGGGGTCGTCGACCTGATCGAGGCAGGCGTGGTGAACAACAGCCGCAAGACCCTCAACCCAGGGCGATGCGTGGTCACCTTCCTGATGGGTTCCCGCCGCCTCTACGATTTCGTGGACGACAACCCGATGATCCAGATGGCCCCCGTCGATTACGTGAACGACCCGGTGGTCATTGCGCAGAACGACAACCTCGTGTCCATCAACTCCTGCGTCCAGGTCGACCTCATCGGTCAGGTCGTGTCCAGTTCCGTCGGCCTCCGGCAGATCAGCGGAATCGGCGGGCAGGCGGACTTCGTCAGGGGTGCGTCGATGAGCCGCGGCGGCAGGACGATCATGGCGATCGCCTCCACCACACGGGGAGGCTCGGCGTCCAAGATCGTGCCCTTCCTCGACGCCGGCGCATCCGTCAGCACCGGCCGATGCGACGTCGACTACGTCGTCACCGAGTTCGGCATCGCCCAGCTCTGGGGACGAACCCTGCGCTCCCGAGCCGAACAACTCATTTCCATTGCCCATCCGAACTTCCGCGACGAACTGACCGCAGAGTACGAGCGACGATTCGCTCCCCTGGTAATGGTCTGAAGGAACTGACATGCACTTCGAACTGACCGACGAACAACAACTCACCAGGGACTCGGTGCGCGACTTCGCAGAAGCCGAGGTGGCCCCGCTGGCGGCCGAGATCGACCGCGACCACCGTCCCCCGCTGGAGACCATCCCCAAGCTGGGCGAGCTCGGCCTCCTGGGAATGTTCGTGCCACCCGAGTACGGCGGCACCGGGATGGACACCCTCAGCTACGTGATCGCCGTCGAAGAACTGGCCCGGGTGTGCGCAACGACGTCGGTCATGGTGGAGGCCCACAACAGCCTGGCGATCTGGCCGATCCTGCACTACGGCACCGAGGCACAGAAGAACGCCTACCTGCCCGATATGGCCTCCGGTGCGCGCATGGGGGCCTTCGGCCTCACCGAGCCCGGAGCCGGCACCGACGTCGCGGCCATGACCACGACGGCGGTCGCGGATGGCGACGGCTACCTCCTCAACGGCCAGAAGGTCTTCATCACCGGTGGCGGGTACGCCGATGCCTTCGTCATCTTCGCCCGCACCACGGCCGAGGGCCCGGCCCACAGGACGATCAGCGCGTTCATCGTCGATCGCAGCCTGCCGGGCTTCGAGGTCGGCGAAGGCGAACGGAAGCTCGGCATCCGAGGGTCCAGCACACCGCCGTTGATGTTCTCCGATGTCCGCCTGCCGAAGGACGCGCTGCTGGGCGAGGAGGGCCATGGCTTCGAGATCGCGATGCGCACCCTCGACGGTGGGCGGATCGGGATCGCCGCGCAGGCCCTCGGGATCGCACAGGGTGCGTTCGAGGCCTCGGTGTCCTACGCGAAGGAGCGGGTGCAGTTCGGTCGTCCGATCGGTTCGCTGCAGGCCATCCAGTGGATGATCGCCGACATGGCCACCGAGATCGAAGCCGGCCGACTCCTCACCTATCAGGCGGCCTGGCTCGAGGGACAGGGCAAGCCCTACTCCATCGCCGCGGCGAAAGCGAAGCTGTACTGCGGCCAGTTGGCTTCACGGGTCGCGGGAATGGCGATCCAGATCCATGGGGGCAACGGGTACACCGAGGCCTACCCGGTGGAGCGCGCCTACCGCGACGCGAAGATCACCGAGATCTACGAAGGCACCAACGAAGTGCAGCGGCTCGTGATCGCCAAGAGCCTGCTTTCCCCACGACCGGGCTCCGGCGCTGCGCGCCAGGCCCGATCCTGATCGCGGATCACGAGGAGCAGACGATGAAGATCGCAGTGGCCTACAAGTGGGCAGGCGACCCTCAGGAGGCGAGCGTCGGTGCGGACGGCACCGTTGACCTCAGCAGGGCGAAATCGGTGGTTAGCGACTACGATGCCGTGGCCATCGAGGTAGGGCGACAGCTCGCCGACGCCACAGGAGCCGAACTGGTGGGCCTGTGCGTGGGTGGCGCCGCGGCGGCCGTGCCGATGGCGACGAAGTCGGCCCTCGCCCGGGGTCTTGACCGCGTGGTTCTGGCAACCGACGACCAGCTGGCCACGGCGGGCTCCACCAGCATCGCCGCGGTCATGGCTGAGCTCGTGCGGCGGCTGGGTGATGTGTCGCTGGTGCTCACCGGCGACTCCTCCATCGACGTCGGGGCCAAGATGGTGCCGACCGTACTGGGCGGATTCCTGGCATGGCCGACCCTCACCGACGTGACCGGTGTGACCCCCGACGGCTCGGCCTTGGCCGTCTCCCGAACCCTTGCCGAGGGCGTCCAGAACCTGCGCGTGGAGTCCCCCGCGGTGCTGGCGATCGCAACGGATGCCGCGACCCCCAGGGTACCGGGAATGAAGGACGTGCTGGCGGCGGGCAAGAAACCGGTGGAAGTCATCCCCGCGGCGAGCCTCGCAGTGCCGACAGTCCTTGAGGGCGTGCTCCGCTCAGCGGCGCCGCTCGAAGGACCAAGCCGTAAGAGCATTCGCATCGACGGATCCGACCCACGGGCAGGGGCGACCGCACTGGTCAGCGCCCTCCGCTCGGACGGAGTACTGGCCAAGACGACAGGAGATCGAGCATGAGCCGGACCAGCTACGTGATCGTGGCACCTAACTCGGGCGTTGACAAGCTCGTCACCGCCGCCGCCGGCCTGGGCGGCCGCCTGGTGGCCCTCGTCGTGGGTCGGCAGCAGCTCGCGGCCGCGGTCGCGGCCTCCGGCGTCGACGAGGTGAAGTGGTTCGACTGCCCGGACAACGGCGCTGCGGAGGCCTTCGCCCCCGCCGTCGCCTCCGCGGTCACCTACGCGCCTGGTGTTTTGCTCGCCGGAAGAGACCCCGCGAGCCGGGTCCTGCTCGGGGCCGCCGCCGCGGCCGTCCTGGCCCCCGTCGCAACCGGGGTCACGGAACTCTCAGCCGAAGGTGACCTGACACTGGTCACCGCCGGGGTGTACGGCGGCATCGCCAGCCGCACAATGGCCTACCCCGGTCCGGTCGCCCTGCTCATGGATGACGGTGGCATCACCGGGACCGGTGGGCCGGCCGCCCCGATCTTGAGCCAGGCCGGGCAGAAGCTCGCCATCGAGGTCACCAGTCGCCAACCGAGCCGCGAGGCTGCCGTCGACCTCGGCACCGCCCAGCGGGTGGTGGGCGTAGGGCGCGGCCTGAAGGCGCGCGAGGATCTGAGCTTTGTCGGTGCCCTCGCGGGTGCGCTGGGAGCCGAACTTGGGTGCACCCGTCCCCTCGCCGAGGGGCTCGAATGGCTGCCCAAGGACCGCTACATCGGAATCTCCGGACAGCACATCTCACCCCAGCTGTACTTCGCGATCGGCATCTCCGGCCAGCTGCAGCACATGGCCGGGGCCCGATCCGCTCACACCATCGTCGCGATCAACTCTGACCCAGCCGCGCCTATCATCAAAGATGCCGACTACATGGTCGTCGGCGATCTCTACGAGCTGGTGCCCGCGATCACCGCAGAGCTCGGCTGAGGACCCCATGCCCGAGGCAATCGACCCCGACTTCGACGTCATCGTGGTGGGCGCCGGGGTGGCAGGCTGCGTCGCCGCCTACCAGCTGGCCAAGGCAGGGCTGGAGGTCGCTCTGATCGAGCGAGGCGAAACCCCCGGCTCCAAGAACCTCTCCGGAGGCGTGCTCTACAGCACGGTGATGGACCAGGTCTTCCCAGACTTCCTCGCCCAGGCGCCCATCGAGCGGCGAATCGACCGCAACCAACTCTGCTTCCTCAACGCCGACTCCTGGGTGGCCATCGACTACGCCGACGAGCGGCTCGGCAAGGCCGGGACAGCTGTCACAGTCCTGCGGGCCCGCCTGGACGCCTGGCTGGCCGAGCAGTGCGAACTGGCCGGTGTGGCTGTGATGGCAGGCGTCCGCGTTGATGCCCTGCTGCGCGAGGGCCCTGCCGAATCCCCCCGCATCGTCGGGGTGCAGGCCGGGGAGGATGAACTCCGAGCCCGCGTCGTTGTGGCCGCCGACGGAGTGAACTCGTTCCTCTGCCGCGACGCCGGACTCAGGCAGCAGCCACCGCCCCACCATCTGGCAGTCGGCGTGAAGGCCCTTGTCCGACTTCCTCAGGATGCGCTGGAACAACGGTTCGGCCTGTCGGGTGACAGCGGCGCAGCACTGGCCGTTGTCGGCGCCTGCACACAGGGCATCGGTGGTGGCGGCTTCCTCTACACCAACCGCGACTCGATATCGGTGGGAGTGGTGCTCCGCCTCGACGACCTCGTCGCGAAGGGGGCCAGCTCCAACGAGGTCTTCGACCAGTTCCTGCAACACCCGTTCGTCGCCGGGAAGCTCGAAGGCGGCGACCTGGTCGAATACGGCTGCCACATGGTGGCTGAAGGAGGCAGGGAGATGCGCCGACGTCTCACCTGGGATGGCCTCGTGGTGGTCGGGGATGCCGCAGGATTCACCATCAACAACGGGCTGACCGTGCGGGGGATGGATCTGGCCGCCGGCTCGGGGATCGCGGCCGCCACCGCCATCTCGGCCGCCATCACCGCCGGCGACACCTCGGCGGCCGGCCTGGCCCGATATGACACCGAGCTGGACGCCGGCTTCGTCGGCCAGGACATAAAGACCTACGCCAGGGCGCCGAAGTTCCTCGAGAGCGAACGCCTCTACGGCGCCTACGGCGAACTGCTGGCCAACGTGATGCACGGCGTGTTCAACGTCGACTCCAGTCCTCGCAAACACCTTGCCGCACTCGCCCTCCACGAGCTGAAGAAATCACCGGTGCGGTTGGGCCAACTGGTCTCAGACGGCTGGGGGGCGGTGAGGGCACTGTGAAGCTTGCTCCATTGTCTGAGCGCCTTGCCGGGAACCGCTTCGTCACCGACGAGGAGGAAACCCACATCGTCGTCAACGACGACCTGGCCCGCGCCACCGGCACAGCGAAGCGACTGATCGACGTCTGCCCAGCCGGGGTCTACTCCTGGGCAGCTGACGGGACGATTGCCGTTGAGTACGCAGCCTGCCTCGAGTGCGGCACGTGCCTCGCCGTCGCCTCCCCCGGGACACTCTCCTGGCGGTATCCACGCGGAGGGTTCGGCGTCCAGTACCGCGATGGCTGAGCGCGCACCGCTCCCCCACAGGATCCAGAGCAACACAGGAAGAGACACAACTGATATGACCGAAGAGATCGTTCTTGCCGGAGCCGTCCGCACAGCCATCGGCAAATTCGGCGGCGCACTGGCCGGCACCTCACCGGTAGAGCTGGGCACCGCCGTGATCGCCGAGGCGCTGCGCCGCGCCGGTGTGGCCGCAGCCGAGGTGGACGAGGTGATCATGGGCCACGTCCTGCAGGCGGGAACCGGTCAGAACATTGCTCGGCAGTGCAGCGTGGGTGCCGGGATCCCGATCGAGGTTCCTGGTTTGACGGTGAACAAGGTGTGCGGATCCGGATTGTCGGCGGTCAACCTCGCTGCGGCGCTGATCCGCTCGGGCGAGGCAGAGGTCGTCGTCGTCGGGGGCGTCGAGAGCATGTCCCGGGCGCCGTACCTGCTCGATAAGGCACGGTTCGGCTACCGGCTCGGCGAGGGAAGGCTGATCGACACGCTGCTGAGTGAGGGGCTCACAGACAGCTTCAACGGCTACCACATGGGGATCACGGCCGAGAACATCGCCGAGCGTTACCAGATCTCACGCGCTGACCAGGACGCTTTCGCGGCCACGAGCCAGCAGCGGGCCGCGGCAGCCCAGGCTGCGGGCACCTTTACCGCCGAGATCCTCCCGATGGAGGTGCAGGTGGGGCGGGAGCGCGTCGCCTTCGACACCGACGAAGGTGTCCGCGCGGGCACGACCGCGGCCTCCCTGGGCAAGCTGCGTCCGGCCTTCAAACCGGACGGCACCGTGACCGCAGGGAACGCATCAGGCATCAGCGACGGCGCGGCTGCTCTCATTGTTCTCAGCGCGAAACGGGCACGAGAGCTCGGCGTGACGCCGATGGGCACCTGGCTCGGTGGCGCGGCCGCCGGTGTGGACCCGGCCGTGATGGGCCGCGGCCCAGTCGAGAGCACCCGCAAGGTGCTGTTCAAGACCGGCACCAACCTCTCCGACATCGGCATCGTGGAACTGAACGAGGCCTTCGCCGCGCAGTCGCTCTGCGTGATCAGGGAGCTGGGCCTCGACCCGGAGCTGGTCAACGTGCACGGAGGCGCGATCGCCCTCGGCCATCCGCTCGGCGCCTCCGGCGCCCGCATCCTGGTGACGCTGCTGCACGAGCAGCGGCGCGCGGGGATCGAACTGGGGCTGGCCTCCCTCTGCATCGGCGGCGGCATGGGAATCTCGACGCTCGTCCGGATGGGTGAGTGAACATGTCACTGGTCACCTACGAACTCGTTGATCACGTCGCCACGCTCACCATCGATCGGGAGCGTGCGCTCAACGCCCTGAACCACGACGTCCTCGTCGAACTCGGCGAGGCCCTTCAGCAGGTCCGCGACGATGGCCCGCGCTGCGTGATCGTGACCGGCGCCGGGAGCCGCGCGTTCGTCGCCGGCGCCGACGTGCGGGAGATGGCGACGATGACCCGACGCGAGGCCGCGGCGTTCAGTGAACTCGGCAACCGGGTCTTCCGGGCACTGGAGCGGCTGCCGATGCCATCCATCGCCGCGGTGAACGGCTACGCCCTCGGGGGCGGCTGCGAGTTGGCGATGAGCTGCGACATCCGGCTCGCGTCCACCAGGGCGGTGTTCGGCCAGCCGGAAGTGGGCCTGGGCATCACGCCCGGCTTCGGCGGTACCCAGCGACTCGCCCGTCTGGTGGGCGGGGGCATCGCCCGTGAACTGCTGTTCTCCACCCGTCGGATCGACGCGGCAAGGGCGCGGGCGATCGGGCTGGTGAACGATGTACTCGCTCCGGAGGAGCTCATGCCCGCAGCGCAGCAACTTGCTGCGGAGATCGCGGCCCAGGCGCCGATCGCGGTACGCGCGACGAAGGAGGCGCTCAGCCTGGGCCTTCAGACCGACCTGGACACAGCCTTGGCCATCGAGGTAACCCAGTTCGCGGCCTGCTTCGAGACGACCGACCAGCGCGGGGCCATGGCGGCCTTCGTAGACAAGCGCAAGGCTGATCCGTTCCAGGACCAGTGACGGCGCCAGCCGACCATTTTCAATCGAATGAGGAAAGACATGCTTATAGGAGTGGTTGGAGCCGGCACCATGGGCTCAGGAATCGCAGAAGCCCTGGTCCGGCACGGTGGCTACCAGGTGTTGCTCAGCGACGCGACGGAGGAGCTGGCCAACCGTGGCAGGGACCGGATCCTCGCCAGCCTGAAGCGACAACTTGCCAAGGGCAGGCTCACCGAGGCCGACGTCTCCGACATCACCGGCCGGCTCAGCACCTGCCTCGTGGACGGCCTCAAGGACTGTGACCTGGTCGTCGAGGCGATCATCGAGGTGATGGCAGCCAAGCGCCAACTGTTCGAACACCTGGACGTCATCTGTGGCCCTGAGGCCATCCTCGCCACGAACACCTCCTCGCTGTCGGTCACAGAGATCGGTCGGGGACTGAACCACGCAGTGGTCGGCATGCACTTCTTCAATCCCGCACCCGTGATGAAGCTCGTCGAGGTGATCGCCGGGGCCGGCACACCGCCAGCCACCGTTGAGGCCGTGAGGGACATCGCTGTGGCCATCGGCAAGACCCCGGTCACCGTGCAGGAGGGCGCCGGGTTCGTGGTCAACCGGATCCTCATCCCGATGATCAACGAAGCGATCGAGGTGGTTGCCAACGGCACGGCCACGATCGAGGACATCGACGCCGCGATGCAGCTGGGAGCCAACCACCCCATGGGCCCGCTGGCGCTGGGCGACCTGGTGGGTCTGGACGTTGTGTTGGCGATCATGGAGGTACTCCAGAGCGAGACCGGCGACCCCAAGTACCGGCCGCACCCGCTACTGCGCAAGTACGTCCGCGCTGGCTGGCTAGGCCGCAAGACCGGGCGGGGCTTCCACCACTACCCCGCCTCCTGAGCCCTGGACGGAACCCTCGCCCAGCAATGAACGGGCGAACACTAGATGATGCCTCGGATGGACGCCCGCTGAGGGCGACTCACCAGATGTAGGCACGGAACACGAGCCCGGAAGGGGCGAACAATGCGGATTGCCATCGGCAACGACCACGCCGGCTACAGCCTGAAGTTGGAGGTCGTGGAACACCTGCGCGCGATGGGCCACGAGGTGGACGATCTCGGCCATCACGGTGCCGACCGCGCCGACTACCCGACATACGGACGCGCCGTAGCCGAGGCCGTCGCCTCAGGGCTGGCGCCGAGAGGCATCGTGATCTGCGGTTCCGGGGTGGGTATATCGATCGCCGCGAACAAGGTCCTGGGCATTCGCTGCGTCTGCTGCAGCGAACCCTACTCCGCGCGTCTGTCGCGACAACACAACAACTCAAACGTCCTCGCGCTCGGCGCACGGGTGGTCGGGACGGGCCTGGCGATGATGATCATCGATACCTGGCTCGAGGCCGACTTCGAAGAGGGCGGCCGGCACGCAGACCGGCTGGCGCTCATCAGCGACATCGAGAGGGAGCGTTCGCCTCTCTGAATTCCCAGACAGCGACCAAGGCGGCGGCGACAACAGCGCCGCCGTCTGTCCCGTCGTTGAACAGAGCCAGCTCCATCCGCACGGGGTGGTGTCCAGCGGTGCGGCCAGGCTCTTCTCCGCCGCGCCGATCCCGATTCGGCCTAATTCCTGCCAGATTGACGCTCTGTCCGGTGCGTGATAGACATTGAGTCACAGGTGACCGTGAAAGCTCAGTGTCGAGCGGCTCGCCCTGTCAATCAAGTCGTCACGGCTCGTTTTGCAGCCAGAACCAACAATGGCGCGGTCGTCCGCCGAGCGAGGAGGTGCACCGCGATGGATCCTCATCACCCCCTCGTGCGGATGTCCGGCATTACCAAGTCCTTTGGAGCGGTCAAGGTTCTGCGCGGAGTCGACCTCACATTGACGGCGGGCCAGGTGCACGCCCTCATGGGCGAGAACGGCGCCGGCAAGTCCACCTTGATGCGCATCCTGATGGGGATCTACCAGGCCGACGACGGCGTCATCGAGCTCGAAGGCGAACCGGTGCAGTTCCGGTCCGCCGGCGAGGCCCTGCACCACGGTGTGTCGATGATCCACCAGGAACTCAATCCGGTGCTCGACCAACCGGTGTTCGAGAACCTCTTTCTCGGCCGCGAGCTGAGGACCCGGGCCGGACTGGTGGACAAGCGCCGGATGAGGGAAGAATCGCGCGCGCTGCTGGCCCAGCTGGGGCTTGCCACGGACCCGAACACCTTGCTTCGAGCGCTGTCCGTCGCCAAGCGGCAGCTCGTGGAGATTGCGAAGGCAATCTCTGTAGGGGCGAAAGTCATCGTGATGGACGAACCGACTTCTGCGATCACCGAGTCAGAGGTGGAGGTCCTTTTCAGGGAGATCAGGAAGCTGCGCGATCGAGGCGTTGGAGTGATCTACATCTCTCACAAGATGGAGGAGATCTTCCAGATCAGCGACGCCATCACCGTGATGCGCGACGGGCAGATGGTGGCGACCGGGCCCGCTTCCAGCTTCAACCGAGCATCGCTCATACGTCACATGGTCGGCCGCGATCTCAATGACGCGTTCCCCAAGGTCGACACTCAGTTCGGGCCCGAGGTACTCCGGGCCCAAGGCTTCACGTCCGGGGTACGCGTCAAGGACGCGGAGATGAGTGTGCGCGCCGGGGAGATCCTCGGCATAGCCGGGCTGGTGGGAGCGGGCCGCAGCGAACTCATGGAGTGCATTTTCGGCCTACGCC
Organism: Tessaracoccus pujii; assembly: GCF_055326215.1. Classification (NCBI taxonomy): domain Bacteria; kingdom Bacillati; phylum Actinomycetota; class Actinomycetes; order Propionibacteriales; family Propionibacteriaceae; genus Tessaracoccus; species Tessaracoccus pujii. Next base: position 50,938 of record NZ_JBUZNP010000013.1, read on the forward strand.
GCAAGGAGTCGGGTCGCATCTTCATCCGAGGCAAGGAGGTGAGGATCCGCTCTCCGCGTGACGCCATACGCCATCGCCTCGCGTTCCTTACGGAGGATCGGAAGTCGACCGGGCTGAACCTGGTCGGCTCCGTCCAGGACAACATCACCGCAGCCACCCTCCGCCGGTTCGCGCGGGGTGGATTCCTGCGGACGCGTCTGCAGCGAACTGCGGCGACGCGCTTCGTCGACCGCCTACGGATCAAGACCGCGGGCCTGGGACAGGCTGTTCGACTGCTGTCCGGGGGCAACCAGCAGAAGGTCGTCCTGGCCAAGTGGCTGCTGAGCGAACCGGACATCATCATTCTGGACGAACCCACCCGTGGCATCGACGTCGGCGCGAAGCGGGAGATCTACCTGCTCCTCGGCGAACTCGTCTCCCAAGGGAAAGCCGTGATCCTCATCTCCTCCGAAATGCCGGAAGTAATGGGCTTGGCCGACCGGATAGTCGTCATGGCTCAGGGTCGAGTCACTGGCGAACTCCACCGATCCGAGTTCTCCCAGGAGCAGATCATGCACCTCGCAGCGACCTTCGAAGGATAACCATGCCCACAATGCCTCGCAGCGGAATCAACGCACAGTTGAGCTCTCTTCTCCGCAACTATGGGATCGTCCTCGTCCTCGTTGTTCTCGTCGTCGTGTTGACGTTCCTTTCGCCGGACATGGTATTCGCCTCACCGAAGAACCTGGTGACGGTACTCAAACAGGCGGCGATCAACGGGATTCTCGCGATGGGCATCATGTTCGTCATCGTCTCTGGGGGGATCGACCTCTCCGTGGGTTCGATCGTTGCCCTCGCCGGTGTGGTCGCTGCCGCCTTCGCTCACCCCGGGGAATATCCGCTGATCGTGTCGATCATGCTGGCTGCACTGGTTGGGGCGGCCGTGGGTGCGTTCAACGGTGTCGCCGTGGCAGTGGGGCATATCCCACCGTTCATCGTCACACTCGGGACGATGACGGTGGTGCGGGGCTTGGCGCTGATCGTGTCCGGCGGCGTGCCCGTCTCCAACGTCTCCCCCGAGTTCGAGGCCCTCTCCGGCCTCGTCGGATCGATACCACTGCTGGCGATCTACTACGCCGTCGTGATCGCAGTGTGCGCCGTTGTGCTCAACCGCACCGTCTTCGGACGCCACGTGTACTCAGTGGGCGGCAACGAGGTAGCAGCCGAGGTCTCCGGCATCTCCGTGCGGTGGGTGAAGATCGGTGTCTACACGATCTCCGGGCTCCTGGCGGGCATCTGCGGGCTGCTCAACGCGTCACGCACGATCACGGGCGCACCCAACGCTGGCGTCTCCTACGAGTTGGATGCCATCGCCGCCGTTGTCATCGGCGGGGTCTCCATGGCCGGCGGACTGGGCAGGTGGTACGGCGTTGTCGTCGGGGCACTCCTGATCGCCGTCATGGGAAACGGGCTCGACCTTCTCGGTGTCGACTCCAACTATCAGCAGGTCGTCAAGGGCCTGATCATCATTCTCGCTGTGTTCTGGGACATCCGGGGCAAGCGGAGCCTACGGCTCGAAACGTAGAACCGAAACAATCCGCACGATTCGAAGGGAATCGACAATGAAGCAACGCACCCTGGTGGCACTCGTCAGCCCACTACTGACGGTTGCCCTCCTGGCCGGCTGTTCCAGTACACCCGGAACATCGGGCTCTGACGCAAGCACCGGCGCCGGCACCCAGAGGGTCAAGATCGCTCTGGTCATGAGCCATCTGACCAACTCGTTCACCACGACGTTCTCGGCATCCGCCAAGGCCGAAGCCGAGAAGTTGGGGGCCGAACTCACAGTCTTCGACGGCAAGAAGGAACAGGCCACCCAGAACGCGGCCGTCGAGACGGCGATCACCCAGCAGTTCGACGGCATCATGGTGGAGCCGGGGTCCGTTGACGGCATCCGGCCCGCCGTCGAAGCCGCGAATGCAGCCGAGATCCCGATCATGACGGTGGTCCAGAAGATGACCGAGCAGGACCTTGCGAAGGCCTACGTAGGAGGCGACGACGAAGCCGCGGGCGAGATGCAGATGCAAATGGCGGTCGACGCGATCGGCGGCCAAGGAAGCATCGCCGTCCTGTGGGGTCCGATGGGCTCCGACGCGCAACTCATCCGCAAGAAGGGCTACGACACTGTCCTGGCCGCCAACCCTGGTGTTGAGATCATCTTCGACAGCACCGCGAACTGGGTAACCGACGAGGCTCTGAAGCTCACGGAGAATTGGCTTCAGACGGGCAAGCAGATCGACTACGTCGTGGCGCAGAATGACGCCATGGCTATCGGCGCCGCCAAAGCTGTCCAAGACGCGCAACTGGATATCCCTGTGAGCGGGATCGACGCGACACCTGAAGGCCTGCAGGCGATCAAGGATGCGCGGCTCGCCGGCTCGGTGTCCCAAGACACCGTAGGCATGGGCCAGCTCTCGAGTCAGATCATGCTCGAGGCAATCAAGGGTGAAGCCGTTGAGCCCACCACGCTCACCACCCCGGTCTGGGTGACCACGGAAAACGTGTTCAAGTTCGAGTGACCATGGCGCCGGTTCGGACTGGCCGTTGGACTCCGTTTCCCAGACCGAACCCTACGCAACCGTGCCAGGCTGCGCGTGGGGAGCCCGAGTTCGACGGGGCGACCGCACTCGCGCAGCCTGGTGGTTGAAGGTTACGTTCTTCGGGCCAGCGCTTCTGGAACTCCGATAGCCGCTTCCGCGTGGCGAAGTGCCTGGACAACCGGCAGTTGTTCACCGGAGAGGAAGCGCAGCAGCGCGCCCCCGCCGGTACAGACGTAATCCAGATCATCGATGACCGCGAACGCGTGGGCCGCGGAAATACTGTCGCCGCCACCCACCACTGAGAATGCCTGCGAGCCTGCTACGTGGCGCCATACCTCCCGGGTGCCGTACGCGGACGGGGCGGCTTCGAAGACGCCCATCGGGCCGTTGACGAAGACCGTGGCCGCGGCCTGGATGAACTCGGCGAACCGGGCCACGGTCAACTCGCCGATGTCGACGTAAGACTCGGCATCCTGGAGGCTGTCCACTCCCACCTCTCGACGTTCGCCCTCGACGACGCAGGCGAGGTCAACCGGCAGCACTATCCGGCCGGAGTAGGACATGAGGACGCGCCGTCCCTCGTCGATGTACTGCGCCAGCCCCTTGTCGCGGAGGAAGTCCATGGACGCGGCGCCGATCTCGTGGCCCTGGGCGGCGAGCATGATGTTGCCCACGAGCCCACCACACAGAACCGTGTCGGCGCTCCCCGTGGAGAGCACCCTCTCCATCATGGAGAACGCGTCCTGCACCTTGGCGCCGCCCAGAATGAAGACGCAGGGTCGATCGGGCGCCTCCATGATCCCGGATACCACGCCATACTCACGCTCGAAGAGCCGGCCCATGCACGAGGGCAGAACCATCTCGAACCCGCAGAGCGTCGGCTGTGCCCGGTGAGCCGCCGCGAACGCGTCGCACACGTAGAGGTCGGCCAGGGGCGCGAGCTTCTCGACGCACAACGTCGAGGCCATCTGCTCCATCGTCAGGTTCAGCCTCGTCTCGAACAGGGTCTGCTCCTCCGCGACGAACCGGACGTTGTCGAGAAGCAGGATCTGGCCAGGCTTGAGCCGAGCGATCGCCTCCCTCGCGGCAGGACCGACGACGTCGTCGATGAACATCACGTCGCGGCCGAGGTACTCCTCCAGATAGGAGGCATGCAACCTTGTCGTGTAGTAGTTCTGGTATTCGACGTCGCTGCCCTGGTGGGCGAGCAGCACCAGCTTCGCACCACGGTCAGCCAACTCGCTGACCGTGGGCAGGCAGGCCCGGATGCGGGTGGTGTCCTTGAGGCGCCCAGCCGCCTTGTCGACGGGCTGGTTGATATCGATGCGACACAGGACCGTCCGACCTGCAACCTCGAAGTCGTCGAGGGTCAGGATCTGGTACTTCATGGCCCGTCAGGCCTTGGCCATACCGAGGTATCTGTTGGTCAGGGCGAGGCCCTCGAGCCGATCCTCCTGCATCCGCATGGAGGCACGGATCGCGTCGATGTTCTCCGGGATCACGACGGCCTCCTGCGGGATGTTGATGGCGAACATGATGTCGTTGCCGGACATCACCACCGACTCGTCCCACGCGGCCACTTCGTACATGTCTCCGCGCGGGTTGCCGAGGTCGCGGGCGTACTTGAACAGCGAGGCGTTGCCGAGGAAGCCCTTGGCGAGGCTGACCACCCTGATGCGGCCATGCTCGTTGAAGAGCTCCAGCAGGCTGGCCTTGTCGATCGACTTCTTCGGTGTCACCAGCACCGTGATGATGTGGCCGTGGGTCACAGGGGTGTGCACCAGGATCCCCGTCGTAGTTACGTGCGGCATGATCGTCATCAGATCGAGGGCCTGGTGGCTCGGCGCCGCTTCGACCTGCAGCGCGTTGGTCAGGCCACGGTTGTAGTCGCCGGGATCAGCCACCCGCCGGATGATGGTGATCGCGACACGCTCGGCGCCGACGGCCCGGTCGATGCAGTCGACCACCCGGATCAGACCGGTGGTGTTGCAGCTGGTGAGCTTGAGGAACTGGGCACCCACGCCCTGCTCGTAGTTGGCATAGCCGTGGAAGAAGACGTCCGCAACCGAGTTCTGCTCGCCGCCCTGGAAGATCGCCTTCTTCCCATGCTTCAGATAGAGCTCCTTGTTCCGCGCGCCCACGCCGGCATTCGTTGCGTCCAGCATGATGTCGACGCTCTCTACGAGGTCCTCAAGTGACCCTGCGATCGGCACGCCTGCATCTTCGAGGAGCGAGCGATTCTCAGGCTGGGCATTGAAGAACCTGTACGGCATGCCGCGCTCAACCAGAGCCTGAACCGGCAGCGTCGGTGCCACGTCCGCAACCCCGACCAGTTCCATGTCCTCCTGCAGGACAACACCGTCAGCAAGACGCTGCCCGATGGTGCCGTAGCCGGCTACACCCACACGTACTTTCTCCATGAACGGTCCTCTACCTAGTGATTCGTCTGTTGGGTCTCAGTTGCTGGTCCGGGCAGGAGGGCCTCACGGCACGACCTTGCGGCGGCCCGGGTCGCCGGGGGCAAGCAGATTGATCTGCTCGATGATCGCGGCGGTCATCTCGGCCGTCGTCGCAGTGCCACCCAGGTCGGCGGTTCGAACGCCGGCCCTCAGCGCCGCTTCGAAGGCCTGGATCAGGTGGTGAGATGCGCCGGGCTCGCCGAGATGCTCGAGCATCATGGCTCCCGACCAGATCTGCCCGATCGGGTTCGCGATGCCGCGACCGGCGATGTCAGGGGCTGACCCATGCACGGGCTCGAACAGCGAGGGGTGCCTTCCCTCTGGATTGAGGTTGGCGCTCGGCGCGACGCCGATCGACCCGGCGATCGCACCGGCAAGATCCGACAGGATGTCGCCGAAGAGGTTCGAGGCGACGATGACATCGAACTCCGCCGGGCGAAGGACCAGGCGGGCTGCGAGCGCGTCGATCAGCATGCTGCGGCTCTCCACACCGGGGTAGTCGCGGCCAACCTCAGATACGACCTCGTCCCAGAAGGGCATCGTGTGGATGATCCCGTTGGACTTCGTCGCCGAGGTGAGAAGCCCTCGCCTGCGTGCCGCCAGCTCGTAGGCGTACTTCGCGATCCGCGTGATGCCCCGTCTGGTGAACACGTTCTCCTGGATGGCCATCTCGTCGGGCAGGCCGACGAACGCCCTGCCTCCCATCTCGGAGTATTCGCCCTCGTTGTTCTCCCGCACGATGACCAGGTTGATGTCGTCGCCGCCCCGAACCGGAGAGGGCACGCCTGGCAGCGCACGCACCGGCCGGAGGTTCACGTACTGTTCGAAGGTCCGCCTGATGGGGATGAGCAGGCCCCAGAGTGTTTCGGTGTCGGGGATCTCTGGAATGCCCACGGCGCCGAGGAAGATGGCGTCGTGCCCCGCAAGCGTCTCCAGGCCGTCAGCGGGAAGCATGCGACCGTGTTGAAGGTAGTAGTCGGAGCCCCATTCGTAGTTCACCCACTCGAGCTGCAGGTCATAGGCGGGTAGGAGCTCACCGATGCAGTCAATGGCGGCCGGCACCACTTCCTTGCCGATCCCATCCCCGGCGATCACCGCGACGCTCTTGGACCTCATGATGCTCCCGTCGCCCATGACCAAACCGCATACAACCCAAGGCTAGCCTCGATGTCTCACGGTTGTTCGAGATCCGTGGTGATTCAGAGAAGTTCATACAGGATGTCATCGTTTCGCCCTCTTGGCCTCGGTTCGGATCACCTCGTGATCCCCGATTTCGCTATCGACACCCCCTGTATGGACCACGCGCCCCGCAGAAAGGGGCTAACGTTATGACCCAAGCGGACAGACTGTCCGTCCCGTAGGAGGAGGTAGTCATGGCCGTCGTCACCGTGTCCCGTCAGCTCGGTAGCCAGGGTGGCCGCATCGCGCAGGAGCTTGCTCTCCAGCTCGGCTACGACTTCGTGGACAAGTCGACGATCAACAAGGTCATCCGCCAGTACGGTCTCACCCGGCTCGACGCGATCTACGATCACAAACCCAAGATCTGGGAGTTGTTCAACGACGACAGCGCCACCACCATCCAGATGATGAATGAGACCATCGCCGCTGTCGCGGCCCGCGGCAACGTGGTGATCCTTGGCCGGGGCGGCTTCAGGGTGCTCCAGGGCATGGCGGACGTGGTGAACGTGTTCGTGAAGGCCCCGGAGGCGCTGCGAGCCGAGCGGGTCGCCAAGCGCAACGGCATCAACGTCACCGAGGCGGCCGCGTTGATCAAGGCCGATGACGAGATCCGCTCCCGGTTCATCCGGCTCTTCTACACCGCGGACTGGGCCGACGAGTCCAACTTCGACCTGGTGATCGACACCGAGACCACTTCTGATCGAGTCGCGATTGCTGAGATCACGGCGGCAGTTGCTGCCTTGCCGGCCCCCACCGTTGGGGAGCGCACCGCCGCCTCGATCTCGGCCGACCCTGTGCTGGCGAAGACCGTCGCAACGGTGATGGCCCGCAAGTCGCCAAAGTCCGGCTCACCCGCACCCCTCAGCCAGGAGACGCCAGCGCCCTGACTCTGAGAGGCCAGCAGTGAGAGAAGGCAACGCAACGCGGCAGCCAAAGAGGTGACCGCCACCCGCCCGTGGATCGCAATGCTGTCGCACTCGACGCCTCCTGCAATGTGCGGCGACGACCTGGAGTAGGCGGGCGCGGGGCGCCAAAGGGAAGGCGCGCTCCTCAGAGCGGGCCCCCCGACAGACCCGCGCATGACTGGAGTGCCTGGCCCTCCCCTGCCTTGCCGTTATCCATCTGCGCGCAACAAGCGGCGCCCTTCCGTCTGCCACCCAGGGCGCCGCCTACACGGAGCCCACCTAGTGGCCTATCGGTCCATTGACAGAGAGTCCACGCCCGCCGTGGACCTGACCTTCAAAATCCTCACGAGCCGTCGCGGCTGAACGAGGCGACTTGTGCTCGACAGCATGGAGGGTTACTATCAACCTGTGGCCGGAGTGTCCATTAGGCGAGACTTAGAACGGCTCACGCAACCTCAGAAGGAGCTTCAAAGATGAAGGTCGGTCTCTATCTGGTCGCACTCCACGACCTCGCGCTTCCGGCGGCACTCGATCAGATGGTCGCCTGGGGCATCACCGACGCAGAGGTGGCATCGGGTGGGTTCGTTCCCACGCCGCACTGCCCCACGCGTCAGCTCATCGACAGCGCTGACCAGCGCCAGGAGTGGGCGGCTCAATTCGAGGCCCGGGGTGTGCGCCTCACCGCCTTGAACTGCAACGGGAACCCGCTGCACCCCGATCCCCGGGTGGGCCCAGTGCACACCCAGGACCTGCGAGAGTCCATCCGGCTCGCCTCACTGCTCGGGGTGGACCGGGTGGTCGCGATGCCTGGCGGACCCGGAAGCGGACCCGAGGCGACCCGTCCCACCTGGACAGTGGCACCCTGGGAGAGCGGTCTGATCGACGTCCGCGACTACCAGTGGAGCGTCGCCACCCCCGCGTGGCGCGAACTCGCTGCCGAGGCGGAAGCCCACGGGGTGAAGCTCTGCATCGAAATGCACCCCCACTGCGTCGCCTACAACCCGCCGACGCTTGCCCGGCTGATTGAGGAGGTCGGCTCGGACGCTCTCGGCGTCAACCTCGACCCCAGTCACATGTTCTGGCAGGGAATCGATCCGATCCGCGCCGTCGAGCAGCTGTCCGGACGGATCTGGCAGGCCGCGGCCAAGGACACCATCCTGAACGCCGAGTCGATCGCGCGCTACGGCGTCCTGGACGACCGATTCAGCCGGATCCCAGAATCCGAGAACCCCTACCCACTCGGCGAGGGCTACACCACCACGCGACCCCCCGCAGATGCACCCTGGCAGTTCGCCGCCGCCGGCCGCGGCCATGACACCAACTGGTGGGCCGGCTTCATCGCTGCGCTGCAGCGGGCCGGGTACGACGACACCATCTCGATCGAAAACGAAGACTGGGATCTCAACACCGAAGAGGGGATCGTCTACGCCGCCGGCACACTCAACGACGCCCTCAAGCTCATCAACACTGAAGGAGAGGCTCACCGTGCCCACGCATGACACAACAGGAAGCAACGCCAAGGCGCTTCGCATCGCAATGATCGGCAGCGGCCTCATGGCGAAGTCGCACACCCTCGGATTCCGCAACGTCGAGGCGGTGTACGGCGAGTTGCCGCTGAAGCCCGAGCTGAGCATCCTCATTGATGCCAACGAGAAGATGGCGGAGGATGGCGCTCGGACGCTCGGCTACGCGAAGTGGGGCACAGATTGGCGTGACGCCGTCGCGGACCCCGACATTGACCTGGTCGACATCGTCACCCCGAACTGGCTGCACTTCGAGATCGCCATGGCGGCCATCGCGGCCGGCAAGGACGTGTACTGCGAGAAGCCCCTCGCCCTCACTGCGGCCGACGCGGAGACCATGTACCTGGCCGCCAAGGAAGCCGGCGTCCGTACCATCGTGGGGTTCAACTACGTGCGGAACCCGGCGATTGAGTACGCCAAGGAGCTCATCTCCTCAGGAGCGCTCGGCGACATCTGGGCCTTCAAGGCCACGTTCGCGCTTGACGCCGTCACGGACCCGAGTGTGCCGTTCACGTGGCGCTTCGAAAGGGCACGGGCAGGCTCTGGTGCCCTGGGCGACCTCGGCGCCCATATCGTCGCCCTCGCCCACGAACTGGTCGGGCCGATCAAGACGGTCAGCGCTCTCAGCACGACGGTCATCACCGAACGCCCCGAACCCGCTGGAGTCTTCGGATACGGCACCAAGGCCGCGGAGAGCGCCCCGCTTCGCCAGGTCGAGAATGACGACATCATCCAGTTCCTGGCACAGTTCGCCAGCGGCGCTGTCGGCACATTCGAGGCGAGCCGGGTCGCGACCGGGCGCGCCTACGAGCTAGCCGTCGAGGTCACCGGAAGCAAGGGCGCCCTGCGCTTCACGCAGCAGGACGCCTACAAGCTGGAGCTCTACCTGGCAGAGGGTGACGAGCTGCAGCGCGGATTCCGTGACGTCCCGATGGGCCCTGGTCACGGCGACTACGGGAAGTTCTGGCCATTCGCCGGGGCCCCGCTGGGCGTTCACGAGCTGAAGGTGATCGAGATCCACGAGCTGATCGATGCCCTCTCGTCCGACCGTGATCCCATGCCAGGTTTCGAGGACGCGTGGCGCGTCAGCGTCGTCCTCGATGCGGTCGAGGAGTCGGCGGCCGGGCGGCGCTGGGTTGACGTACCCGGAGTCTGACACACGGATCTCGCGTCGTCCTCGCTGGCTGGCTGTTTGACAACGGAGGGACATCCGCCCTCAGGCACGACGCGAGCCTGTCGGTTGGGGCTCCGGGACCTGGAACCCCAACCGACTACCCAATTATCGCTGCGAGTCGAGCCACAGCGGCCCGTGCTGACACGAGGAAGACAGACCAAATGACGGAGAACTTGAAGGCCACTTCGCCGGATAGCGACCAGACTGCGCGGTCAACGACCGGATACCGGCTGGCTGCCAGCGCCGAGATGATCTACCTGGACTTGCCGTTCATCGACAGGGTTCGGCGTATCCATGACCGTGGCCTGCTCGTCGAGATCTGGGGCTGGGCGGACAAGGACATCGAAGCTCTCGCCGCGTCCCCAGCCTCGATTGTCTCCATGACCGGGTATCTCAGCGGCAACCTCACCGAGGACGACGGGATCGCGACGTTCCTCTCGACGGCCGAGAGGTCGATCGAGGTAGCCAAAATGCTCAACTGCCCGAGCCTTAACGTGCATGGCACCGGCCTGGGCGAGGGAGGTCTCCCGGTCAGGCCTGTCGACGTCGTCACTCCCGCCATGTGGCTTCGCGCAGCCGACACCCTGCGCCTCCTGGCCGATCTGGGTGCGAAGCACGACAAGGTGTTCACCTTGGAGAACCTGAACCTTCCGGTGGACCACCCCGGTACACCGTTCGCGCTGGCCAGTGACACAAGAACCCTGGTGTCCGCCGTCAACTCCCCGAATCTCAGAATGAACCTGGACCTCTACCACGCCCAGATCGGTGAGGGGAACCTGATTGAACTGGTCAAGGCGAGCCAGCCGTGGATCGGCGAGATCCAGGTCGCGGACGTCCCAGGGCGCTGCGAACCCGGCACAGGCGAACTCAACTACGCCGCGGTCGCCCGCGTGCTGAGAGACATTGGCTACACCGGCGTGGTCGCGATGGAGGCCTTCGCCAAAGGCGATTCGGACGCTGCCCTGGATGCCTTCACGGCAGCCTTCGCCTGACCGCCGCGGGAGATCCTCACGTTGCGATTGTGGGGGCACTTCCAGCCTCGCGGAAAGCGCCGAACGGCGAAGGCTCGCCGAACCCGCCCCCGGCCAGCCACAGGGCGCCCGTAGACTCGCCCGCGACACGGGGTGCCCCCGCAGATGAGGGGCTGAGAACACACCCGCGAACCTGATTCAGGTAATTCTGACGGAGGAACTGTCCTGTGACCACCCGTACGCTCCCCCCTCCTTGGCGTCGATTCGTGACCGCCCTCGCCACCATCACCGTAGTCACTCTGGGTTCCGCCGGGTGTGGACCCGACGCCGGTGCCGCGATCTCCGCCGACACCACCGCGGTGCGCTTCGCCCTCGACTGGACCCCCAACACCAACCACACCGGCATGTACGTGGCACTTGAACGCGGCTACTTCGACGAGACCGGGATCGAGGTGGAACTCCTGCCGTTCAACCAGTCCCTGCCCGACCAGCTGATCGACGCCGGCCAAGCCGAGTTCGGCATCAGCTTCCAGAGCAACTTCACGGTCGCGAAGGCCGCGGGCGCCGAGGTCGTCTCCGTCATGGCCGTGCTGCAGAAGTGGGCCACCGCCATCGCCGTGAAGGCCGACGGCGGCATCGCCCGCCCGGCCGACCTCGACGGACGCACCTACGCCGGATTCGGTGAACCTGCCGAGGAACTCATGATGCAACGGGTCATCCAGGCCGACGGCGGCGCAGGGGCCTTCGAGACGGTCACCCTGGGCACGTCCGCCTACGAGGCCCTCTACGCAGACCGCGCGGACTTCACGGTCCCCTTCCTCGCCTGGGAGGGCATCGAGGCGGAGCACCGGGGCTACCCGCTGCGCTACTTCCATTACACCGACTACGGCTTCCCCGACACCTACAACGTGATCGTGTCCGGGAGCCCAGAATGGATCTCGGAGCACCCGGACGAGGCACGCGCGTTCGTGACCGCCCTGGTCCGCGGCTACGAGTTCGCCGCCGACAGCCCCGACGAGGCCGCCCAGATCCTCATCGACGCCAACCCCGGCTTCTTCACCGACACCGATCTCGTCATCGAAAGCCAGCGCATGCTCTCCGACGAATACCTCACCGACGACGCAGGACGCGTGGGCACCCAGACCGAAGACACGTGGCAGCAATACGGTCGCCTCCTCGTCGACAACGGCCTCCTCGACGGCCCCGACGGCCGGCCGCTGACCACCGAACCGGACTGGGCCGACTACTTCACCGATGACCTCATCGGCTGACCGGGCCGGACGAGGCGGGCGCCTTCGCGACTGCGAACCCCTCCGGGTGGGATGGCCGGTGGGGGTGAGCGTGGCCGTCCTGCTGACGCTGTGGGAGCTCGCGGTGGCGGTGTTCCAGCCCCGGCCATCGATCCTGCCGCCACCGAGCCGCATCGTCGAGCAGGCGCTCCTCCACGCCCCCGAGCTGGCCGAGCACACCTTGGCCACCCTCATCGTGACCCTGGCGGGGTTCACCTGCTCGCTCGCCTTCAGCTGGGCGGTGGCCATCACCGTCGACTTCAACGACACCCTGCGCCGGGCGATCACCCCGCTCCTCGTCGCGTCCCAAACCATCCCGATCATCGCGATCGCGCCCCTGATGATCCTGTGGTTCGGGTTCGGTCTGCTGCCGAAGGTACTGCTCGTGGTGCTCGTCACGTTCTTCCCCATGCTGCTGGGGCTGATCGAGGCCTTCCGCGCCACGCCCTCCGGGAAGGCGGAACTCCTCGCGAGCATGGGAGCCACCCGCTGGCAGCAGTTTCGATTCCTGCGGCTGCCTCAGGCAATACCGGCGTTCTTCACCTCGCTGCGGATCGCCGTCACCTACGCCGTCGTCGGCGCCATCTTCGCCGAGTACGCCGGCTCCACCGCCGGCCTCGGCGTCTACATGGCAGTCCAGAAGAACGCCTTCCGAACCGACCTCGTGCTGGCCGCCGTCGCGACCACCGCCGCGGTTAGCATCACCCTCTTCGCACTGGCCGTGCTCGCCGAACGACTCGTCGCCCCATGGGCACTACGAGTCCGGCAGGACACCGCAGGACGGCGCCGGTGAACGCCCCCATCCTCCAGGTGCAGAACCTCAGCCACCACTACCCCGACGGCACCGCCACGCTCGACGCCCTCAGCTTCGACCTGCACGAGGCCGAAGTGGTCTCCCTCATCGGCCCCAGCGGCTGCGGAAAGAGCACCCTGCTCCGCGTCCTCCTCGGACTCGAGCAACCCACCACAGGGCAAGTGACCCTGCGCCCGGGCACCCCGGAGCACCCCTTCGCCTACTACGCCCAGGACGACAACCTCTTCGAATGGCGCACCGTCGTCGACAACGCCGCGCTAGGCCTCGACGTAGCCCGGCGGAATCGGGCAGCGAGCAGGGCCCTGGTCCGCGCCATGCTCCTCGAGTTCGGCCTCGACGGCTTCGGCGACCACTTCCCCAGCCAACTGTCCGGGGGCATGCGACAACGCACCGCCCTCCTGCGCACCGTCGCCCAACACCGCCCGATCCTGCTGCTCGACGAGCCCTTCAGCGCCCTCGACGCCCTCACCCGCTCCGACTGTCAAGGGCCACTGGTTTCTGCCCGGAGGCGGACATGAAACCTGCCCGGTAGCGGTCACGAGAAGTGCCCGGTGGTGGCCATGGGATCTGCCCCAGGGGGTTGTTGGCCATCCACCTCGGTCGAG
>NZ_JBUZNP010000014.1:0-38057 GCF_055326215.1 Tessaracoccus pujii
CGACAAACACGCCATCGTCTGCCGCGCGGCCGTCGTCCTCAACGCCGTCATCGCCTGGGTCAAGACATTGTCAGACACGCCCTAGGTCAGAGTGCGGCGGCTCCGGCCTCGGCTACTGTCTGGTCCTCTTCGATACTGCCGGTGGACACTCCGATGGCACCGACGATGACACCGTCGCGGACGAGCGGAATGCCTCCGGGGAACACGACGATGCGGCCGCCGTGAGCATCGTTGAGACCGTACAGGTCGCCGGTCGGGCGTGTTGCTCCCGTGAGGTCTTTGGTCTGGGTCTGGAAGGCAATGGACGTATACGCCTTATTGATAGCGATGTGGATGCTGCCGATGTTCGCAGTATCCATCCGCACGTGTGCCTTGAGGTTGCCTCCGGCGTCCACGACGGCGATGTCCTGGGGCTGTCCGATCTCCTCAGCGCGCGCGATGGCGGCATCGATGACGCGGAGTGCGTCCTCAAGGGTGATGGTGTCCTGAATCTTGGGGTTCGACATGGTGTCTCCTCTTCATTGAAGGTCAGGTGTTGCGGGTGTTAGGCGTCGCATGAGCGACGACTGGGGTGGAGCCTCGGACGGTCCCGATCATGACTTGAAAGACAGTGGACCGACCGAGGGCTAGGGGTTCCCGTCAGATGACAGGAAGCAGTGCGATGGACAACCCGGTGGCGAGCGCGCCTCCGATGAGCGGGCCGGCCACGGGCACCCATCCGCGGACGTCTGTGTCCGCGGAGGTCAAACCGCGGGCTCGGATTGAGCGTGGTACAAGGGATGGTGTGCGTGCGAGCGGCGCCGGGTGGACAGTCGAGGGCCAACCGCGGCCCACCCGGGGATTGCTCAGTGTGAGACTGTGCGGCGCAGCGTGACCTGCGCCGCACAGCGGGGGGCTCCTTAGAAGGTGCGGATCGGGATCTCCGCGGGAGCCTCGAGAAGTTCGCGGATCTCGTCGTCAAGCTTGACAAGCGTGATGGACGCGCCCGCCATGTCCAGCGAGGTGCAGTATTCGCCGACATAGCTACGGGTTGGGGTAATTCCTTGGGCCGCGAGCTTCTCGTGTGCGATGCCGTACAGAAGGTACAGCTCGCTGATGGGCGTGCCACCGAGACCGTTCACCATCAGCGCGACGTCATCGCCGCTGCTGTAGGGGATGTCGCTCACGATGGGCTCCAGAAGCAGGTCGACGATCTCGTTCGCCGGGACCCACTTCTGACGTGCACGGCCGGGCTCACCGTGGATACCGATGCCGACTTCGATCTCGTCGTCGCCGATCTCGAACAGCGGCTCGCCCTTGGCGGGCGGGGTGCAGGCGGTGAGCGCCACGCCCATGGTGCGGGTGACGGCGTTGACCTTCTCGCCGATCCGGACGATCTCGTCGAGATCCTTGCCGGCCTCAGCGGCAGCGCCGACGGCCTTGATGACGAAGAAGTTGCCAGCGACGCCGCGGCGACCGATGGTATACAGCGAGTCCTTCACCGCGACGTCGTCGTCGATGAAGAGGGTGCGCACCTTGATGCCCTCTGCGGCAGCGAGCTCTTCTGCCATTTCGAATGCCATCTTGTCGCCGGTGTAGTTGTTCACCAGCAGCAGCACACCCTTGTCGCTCTTGACGCGGCGTGCGGCCTCGACGACGAAATCGGTGGGCGGGGCGGCGAACACGTCACCGGGGCAGGCGGCGTCCAGCATGCCCTTGCCGACAATCATCACGTGTGCGGGCTCGTGGCCAGAGCCGGAGCCCTGGATGATGGAGACCTTGTCGTTGTTGGGCGCATCGGCGCGGACGATGAGGTTGTACTTCGGGTCGTACGTGAGCGTGTCAGGGTTCGCCAGGGCCAGACCCTTCAGCATCTCCGGAACGAACGCCTTCGGGTCGTTGATGAACTTCTTCATTGTGTTCTCACTTCCTTGTGTGGGATGGGGGTGGAGGGAGGGTGAGTCGTTACCAGGTCTCGGCGACGCGCTCGGCGAGCACTGCCATCGCGATGGCGCCCGGGTCGGGGGAGCCGATGCTGCGCTCACCGGTGTAGGACGCGCGGCCACGATGTGCCTCGAGCTTCGCGGTCTCTTCGGCGGCGGCGCGTGCGACAAACACGCCATCGTCTGCCGCGCGGCCGTCGTCCTCAACGCCGTCATCGCCTGGGTCAAGACATTGTCAGACACGCCCTAGGTCAGAGTGCGGCGGCTCCGGCCTCGGCTACTGTCTGGTCCTCTTCGATACTGCCGGTGGACACTCCGATGGCACCGACGATGACACCGTCGCGGACGAGCGGAATGCCTCCGGGGAACACGACGATGCGGCCGCCGTGAGCATCGTTGAGACCGTACAGGTCGCCGGTCGGGCGTGTTGCTCCCGTGAGGTCTTTGGTCTGGGTCTGGAAGGCAATGGACGTATACGCCTTATTGATAGCGATGTGGATGCTGCCGATGTTCGCAGTATCCATCCGCACGTGTGCCTTGAGGTTGCCTCCGGCGTCCACGACGGCGATGTCCTGGGGCTGTCCGATCTCCTCAGCGCGCGCGATGGCGGCATCGATGACGCGGAGTGCGTCCTCAAGGGTGATGGTGTCCTGAATCTTGGGGTTCGACATGGTGTCTCCTCTTCATTGAAGGTCAGGTGTTGCGGGTGTTAGGCGTCGCATGAGCGACGACTGGGGTGGAGCCTCGGACGGTCCCGATCATGACTTGAAAGACAGTGGACCGACCGAGGGCTAGGGGTTCCCGTCAGATGACAGGAAGCAGTGCGATGGACAACCCGGTGGCGAGCGCGCCTCCGATGAGCGGGCCGGCCACGGGCACCCATCCGCGGACGTCTGTGTCCGCGGAGGTCAAACCGCGGGCTCGGATTGAGCGTGGTACAAGGGATGGTGTGCGTGCGAGCGGCGCCGGGTGGACAGTCGAGGGCCAACCGCGGCCCACCCGGGGATTGCTCAGTGTGAGACTGTGCGGCGCAGCGTGACCTGCGCCGCACAGCGGGGGGCTCCTTAGAAGGTGCGGATCGGGATCTCCGCGGGAGCCTCGAGAAGTTCGCGGATCTCGTCGTCAAGCTTGACAAGCGTGATGGACGCGCCCGCCATGTCCAGCGAGGTGCAGTATTCGCCGACATAGCTACGGGTTGGGGTAATTCCTTGGGCCGCGAGCTTCTCGTGTGCGATGCCGTACAGAAGGTACAGCTCGCTGATGGGCGTGCCACCGAGACCGTTCACCATCAGCGCGACGTCATCGCCGCTGCTGTAGGGGATGTCGCTCACGATGGGCTCCAGAAGCAGGTCGACGATCTCGTTCGCCGGGACCCACTTCTGACGTGCACGGCCGGGCTCACCGTGGATACCGATGCCGACTTCGATCTCGTCGTCGCCGATCTCGAACAGCGGCTCGCCCTTGGCGGGCGGGGTGCAGGCGGTGAGCGCCACGCCCATGGTGCGGGTGACGGCGTTGACCTTCTCGCCGATCCGGACGATCTCGTCGAGATCCTTGCCGGCCTCAGCGGCAGCGCCGACGGCCTTGATGACGAAGAAGTTGCCAGCGACGCCGCGGCGACCGATGGTATACAGCGAGTCCTTCACCGCGACGTCGTCGTCGATGAAGAGGGTGCGCACCTTGATGCCCTCTGCGGCAGCGAGCTCTTCTGCCATTTCGAATGCCATCTTGTCGCCGGTGTAGTTGTTCACCAGCAGCAGCACACCCTTGTCGCTCTTGACGCGGCGTGCGGCCTCGACGACGAAATCGGTGGGCGGGGCGGCGAACACGTCACCGGGGCAGGCGGCGTCCAGCATGCCCTTGCCGACAATCATCACGTGTGCGGGCTCGTGGCCAGAGCCGGAGCCCTGGATGATGGAGACCTTGTCGTTGTTGGGCGCATCGGCGCGGACGATGAGGTTGTACTTCGGGTCGTACGTGAGCGTGTCAGGGTTCGCCAGGGCCAGACCCTTCAGCATCTCCGGAACGAACGCCTTCGGGTCGTTGATGAACTTCTTCATTGTGTTCTCACTTCCTTGTGTGGGATGGGGGTGGAGGGAGGGTGAGTCGTTACCAGGTCTCGGCGACGCGCTCGGCGAGCACTGCCATCGCGATGGCGCCCGGGTCGGGGGAGCCGATGCTGCGCTCACCGGTGTAGGACGCGCGGCCACGATGTGCCTCGAGCTTCGCGGTCTCTTCGGCGGCGGCGCGTGCGACCTCGGCTGCGTGCTGAGCGACAGCCTTGCCGTCCAGACCCTTATCGAGGTCCGCCTCGATGGCATCGGTGAGCGGGACCAGAGCGTCCAGCAGCGTCTTGTCTCCGAGGGAGGCGCCGCCGCGCTTCATGATGCCCTCGACGGCCGAGCGAAGCATCGCGACCACATCGGCCTGGCTGATGTCGTTCTTGTCTTTCACGGAGATAGCGGCGCGAAGGAACGCCGTGCCCCAGATCGGGCCGGACGAGCCACCGATACGGCCGGACATCGTAGTCGCAACCTTCTGGATGAAGGTGCTGAGATCCGACCGGTCGTACTCGTCCCATTCGGCGATGACGTTCTCGAATCCGCGAGCGAGCGAGTATCCGAAGTCGCCGTCGCCGACAACGGCATCCAGGTCGCTGAAGTACTTCTCATTGTCGACGCACGTCTGTGCGATGAGCTTGATGACGCTCTCGACGCGGGCGACGCCCGCCTGGCTGAAGGTGCTGCTCATGATGATCCTCGGGTTGGGTTATCGGATGGTGAGGGCAGTGAGGGTGTCGAGGGTGACCTGACCGGTCTCCTCGACGCCACGCGGGTTGGAAAGGAAGCGCGCTGGCGTCTGCGGCTGGTCACCCAGGCTGTCAACGACCAGTGCCGCCTCGGTGAAGTCCTCGTCGGCGGTGTAACTGGACACCGTCACGACCGTGGTGATGCCGGCCGCGGCGGCGGCCCGCAGCCCGTTCTGGCTGTCTTCGACGACCACAGCGTCCGCCGCGTCGACACCGAGGTCCCGCAGAGCGAGCAGGTAGATGTCCGGTGCCGGCTTCTTCGCCGGGACCACGTCTCCCGCGTAGATACGGAACCAGGAGGCGGACTCTGCACCGACCGCATGCTCCAGCACGGCGCGCACCGATTCTTCGGCGGACGTGGATGCGACAGCGAGCAGCCATCCTGCGTCGTGTGCAGCAGCGACGATTCGGGCGATTCCGGGCCGCCCGGGCATCTCACCAGCTCGAACCTTCGCTGTATAGCGGTCCGTCTTGAAGCGGTGCCACCGCTTGACGAGCTCGATCTGTGCAGCTTCGTCGGTGGGCAAGTTCGCCGACGCAATGAAGTCGCTGGTGAGAAGCGAGGCGAGACGCTCCTTGCCGCCGCCGATTCGTACCTTCTCGGCATAGTCCTCCTCGGACCAGTGCACGGGAAGGTTGAAATGCGCGAAGGTGTCGTTGAAGGCGGGCAGGTGACCATAGCGCTCGGTGTCTGCGAGCACTCCGTCGCAGTCGAAGATCAGGGCGCGAGTCACGGCTTGACGGCCTTCGCCTTGGCTGCCATGCCATCGGAGCCGAACCACTCGATGTGGTCACCGATGACGCTGGTGACAGCATCACCGATGGCAGTCATCAACTTCGGCGGATCCCAATGGTTGTTGGCGCGTGCCCAATCGAGATGCTCCGCCGATGCCTGCATGTACGCGTGCTTGACGGCTGTGGAGATGTTGATCTTGGAGACGCCATTGTTGATGAAGGCGCGGAAGTCGGCGGGCTCAAGGCCGGTTCCCCCGTGAAGAACAATTCCCTTGTCCGTGAGGTGCGCGAGTTCGCGGGCGCGCTCAGGGAGAAGGGTCGGCTTGGACGTGAACAGGCCGTGGCTCGTGCCCAACTGCGGGGCGAGCAGGTCAGCACCGGTGCGCTCCGCGATGGCTGCGAGCTGGTCGACGCTATACGCGTGGTGGGCTTCGTCGCTGCCGACTCCGTCTTCGACCCCGAGGATGTTCTCGATCTCGGATTCGACGTCGACGCCCGCTGCGTGAGCCTCCTTGACGACTTCCGTCGTCTCACGCTCTGCATCAGCAAGATCACGGTCAGAAGCATCGAAGAGAACCGATGACCACCCGGCGGCAATGACGTCAGAGAGGACAGAACGGTCCGGGCAGTGATCCAAGTGGAGCGCGACCGGCACGGATGTGTGCCGCGTGAGCGCCTGGAAAAGGCTCGTGATGAAAGCGGTCCCCGAGGTGCGAACAGTCTTTGTCGAGACCTGGACAATCAGAGGCGAGTCCTTCTCCTCGGCTGCGGCGATGACCGCGCGCATGCTGATCTCGTCGAAGACGTTCACGGCGGGAACCGCGTATCCGTGCTTCCGAGCTCCCGTCGTGAGACGACGAGTTGATACGGCCATAGTCCGATCTCACTTCCTTGTGTCGAGGTCGGGCCAGAACATCCTTCGTTCCGGTCCGTCTGGACCCAGAGTACATGGCTATACAACTCTATACAAGACCTACTTGGTAAGATCATGTGGAAAATTCTGGAGGCGTAAGGATGACCGACGTGATTGAGCGCGACTCAGCGACACCGATCTATCAGCAGCTCGAGGACATCTTTCACGCGAAGATCGCCAGTGGTGAGTGGGCACCCGAGCAGCGCATCCCGTCGGAGAACGAGCTGAACCGGGAGTACAGCCTGAGCCGCATGACGATTCGTGGTGTGCTCAACAAGCTGGCGGGTGAGGGTCTGCTCATCCGCGTCCCTGGCAAGGGCACGTTCGTCGCCCCGCAAAAGATCAACGCGGTCTCTCCTGCATACAAAGGAATCCGTGAGCAGCTCGAAGTGCTCGGGTACGACATCGTGACGACGTTGATTTCTACGGAGCGCGCTCCCGCGCCGACGAGAGTGCGTGAGCACCTGAATCTGCCGGAGGGCGCCGAGGTCATCGCCATCATGCGACTGCGGACGGTAGACGGGAAGCCTCTGAGCGTCCACCGCTCCTTCGTGCCAGCGAGCCTCGCGCCGGGACTGGATCAGCTGGATGTCGTCAACGAGCAGCTGTGCGTGGTTCTCGAAGACAAATTCAATCTGTCGATGAAGAGTGTCTCCGAAGATCTGGAAGTCATCGCCGTGGACGGAACCGACGCCAAGCTGCTGGAGCTGCGCAAGGGCGACCCGGCACTGCTGTTGACGGATGTCATCACGAACCCGGCAGGGACGGCCTTTGAGTACTCGACCATCGTCTTCCGCGGCGATGCGGTGCGGCTGAAGTTCGATTACAAGCGTGAGTGAACCCGCCGTGGTGGATAACTCGGGGCCCACCACAGCGGGTCCGCCTAGCGGACGAGCAGCCGAATGCGCTCGTACAGTCCCGCGGCGTCAAGCGCGTATCGGGCAAGCAGACCTGAGTACGTACCGGTGACGATGTGCTCATGCGGCAACCCGATGGCGTGCACGGGAATTCCCGAGGATGCCAGAGCCTCGCCAACGGCCGCGGAGAGACCGCCGCGGGTGTAGTGCTCCTCGACGGTGATGACGCGTCCGGTGCGATGAGCGGACGCGCGGATAAGCGCCGCGTCAACAGGTTCGACAGTTGGCATCCCGATGAGCTCCACATCGACGCCGTCGTCCGCGAGCCGTTGCACCGCGACCACGACCTCCGGGGTGATGGTCCCCGTCGTGACGACCGTTGCGCGAGACCCTTCCCGAATCATCCGCCCTTCCCCGATGGTGAACGGTGCCTGCGGGAACAGATCGGGGATCGATGGGCCCCCGATGCGCATGTACACGGGCCCGTCGTGCTCAATCATCGCCTTCGCTGCCTCCCGGATCTCTCCGGGGTCC
The DNA here is from genome assembly GCF_055326215.1 of Tessaracoccus pujii. Taxonomy (NCBI): domain Bacteria; kingdom Bacillati; phylum Actinomycetota; class Actinomycetes; order Propionibacteriales; family Propionibacteriaceae; genus Tessaracoccus; species Tessaracoccus pujii. Next base: position 7,771 of record NZ_JBUZNP010000014.1, read on the forward strand.
TGGGGTGAGAGGACGACGACCCCGGGAAGCATGCGGATGATTGCATAGTCTTCGAGGGAGTAGTGTGTGGGCCCGAGGTCGGAGTAAGTGATCCCTCCGTTGCGACCGACGATCTTGACGTTCTGACCCATGTACGCGATGTCGTTACGGAATGCTTCGTAGTTCCGGTTGGTGACAAACGCTGCGATGGCTGCGAAGACGGGGATTTTCCCGGTTGTTGCGAGACCTGCCGCGACGCCCGTTGTTCCGTGTTCCTGAATGCCGAACTCGTAGTAGCGGTCGGGGTAGCGCTCGCGAAATGAGCCGAATCCCGACGACAGCCCGCTGTCGGCGGAGAGGACGACGACACGGTCATCGCTCGCAGCGAGGTCGGTCACTGCTTGCCCGAAGGTCTTTCGCGGATCGATAAGAGTAGGCGTCTCAGCAGCCATGGTCGTTCCATTCGCGCAGGTTGTCGATGCGGGCGTGCACTTCACGTTCGGCTCGGTCGAGTTCCTCGACCGTCGGCTTCCAGTAGTGCGAGGCAAGGGTCCCTTCCAGGAAGCTGATGCCCTTCGCCTTCGTCGTGCGAGCAACGACGACAGTAGGCCGGCCCTTTTCACCGTCCGCGGTGCTGACGGCGCCGAGGACGGCATCGATATCGTTCCCGTCGATGGTGACGGTGTTCCACCCGAACGCTGCGAACTTGTCGGCAATCGGCTCCATGTTCATGACCTCAGCGGTCGGCCCGGAGATCTGCAGATCGTTGACATCGACGAAAGCGACGAGGTTGTCGAGTCGGTGGTGGGCCGCAATGGACGCGCCTTCCCAGTTCGCCCCTTCGGGGAGCTCACCATCCCCAAGGACGGTGAAAACCCGTCCTCCGTTGCCCGCTGCGCGAAGGCCAAGTGCCATCCCTGCGGCAATCGACAGCCCGTGACCCAGGGCGCCCGTGTTCGCTTCAATCCCCGGAAGCTTGTGAAGGTCAGGGTGACCGCCGAGTTTGCTGCCGACGGAGCCGTAGGTGTCGTACAGCGTCTCCTCGAAGTAGCCGCGCCGGCCGAGGACGGCGTACTGCGCCATTGCTTTATGGCCCGCGGACAGCAGGAACCGGTCGCGGTTCGGGTCCTTCGGGGCTTGCGGGTTGACGCGCATGGTCGCGAAGTACAGCGCGGTCACGATGTCGATGCACGAGAGTGCTCCTCCAAGGTGGCCAGAACCGCCTGCCCGCACCATCCGCAGGACGTTCAGGCGTGCGAGTTCCGCCTCGATCTGCAGCGGGACGGTATTCATACGCGAGTGTTCTCGGTTTCGTAGTCGTACAGAGCGGCGAGCTTCGGAGCGCTCCGCTCGTTCTCCCCGTACGACACCGAGAGGTATTCGCGAACGAGTTGCTTGATCGACTCGACGCCGGTGACCTGAGCTCCGAATGCGACCATGTTGGCGTCGTTGCTCAGCTGAGCACGCTCGGCTTGGTACGCGTCCGTGAGCAGTGCGCAGTACGCCCCGGGAACCTTATTCGCAGAGATGGAGACGCCGATGCCGGTGCCGCACATCACGACACCACGCTCGACCTCCTTCGCCGCGACGCTTTCCGCCACCGCTATGGCTGTCTTCGGGTACAGGGGGTCGTCGGAGCCGAAATCACGAACCTCGTGGCCGAGCTCGCGAAGGTAATCAGCGACGGCATCCTTGAGGGTGGCTGCATTCGGGTCGCAGCCAATGCCAATCAACATACGGGACTCCTATCTATACCTGTATAGCCCTGTCTAGCTGATCATAGACCGAATCGGCGTAGAATGGAAGACCGGACTGTAGTCCACCCATCGACCTGGGAGACAGCATGGCCAGAGACGCCCACCCCACCCCTCTTGACAGCGCGGACGTCATCCTCTCCGACCTCGACGGAGTCGTCTACCGCGGCGCAGCACCCATACCGCACGCCGTCACCGCTTTGAACGCGGCTCGAGAGACGAAGACGGTGGGGTTCCTGACGAACAACGCCTCTCGGCTGGCAGCGGACGTCGCGGAACAGCTGACGACAATGGGACTCGGCGTCGACGCAGATGATGTCGTCACCTCACCGCAGGCGACACTGCTGCTCCTCTCAAGGGTCGTCGAGCCTGGAACGTCTCTGCTGGTCGTCGGTGGTCCGGGGCTGACGACGGTGCTCCAAGGGGCGGGATACCGACTTGTCCGCACGGCGGATGAGCATCCCGATGCGGTCGTGCAAGGTTTCTCACCACACGTGAGCTGGAATGACCTCGCCGAAGCTGCTTACGCTCTGGCCTCCGGGATTCCGTGGGTTGCGACGAACCTCGACACCGCACTTCCACTCGAGCGCGGCCTGGCCCCCGGCAATGGTGCGATCGTCGCAGCCGTACGCGCTGTCGTCAACCGCGAACCGCTCGTGGCCGGAAAGCCCGAAGAGGCGATCTTCGACGCCGCGCGCGAACGATTCCCCGGCTCCCGATGGCTATTCATCGGCGACCAGGTCGACACAGACATCAGAGGCGCAAACCGATCCGGGATGAGTAGCGCCCTCGTCTTCACTGGCATCAGTCAGCCTCAAGATGCCTTCGCCGCGCACCCCGATGCAAGACCCGACTTCATCTTGCGCGACCTTCGTGATCTCACCTTGCCGTACCCCCCGATCCGTCTCACGCGCAACGGCAAGTTCCTCAAGTCGGCCGCCGCTGATGCAGTAGTTGCCGCCGACGGGCGTCGGGTCCGCCTTGTCGCCCCGGGGGAGGAGCCCATGAATGTAATCCGAGCCACGGCCGCTCTCATCTGGGAGCATGCCGCAACCTTCGACAGTCTTGAGCTCGACACCGAGCTCCACGACGCCATCATCGCGGCCCTTCGTTGACGGCGTCAGCGCGTCGCTTGCTAGGAGATGCCATCCTCCTACTCTGCGAAGGTCCGCAGTAAGACAACGTCCACCCACCTCGCCGGAGGGCTGACGTCGATGTACACTCGGGGGCTCGGCTCAGACGAATCGCAGCTCCAGCAACGCGAAGAACGATTCCATCGCTGAGTTGTCGGCGCTGATGCCGACATGAGTGTGCTGGCAAGGTTCAGCCCGAACCGGCCGCCGCTCCGGCTCCGTGGGCTCAACTTCAAAGAGTTCTTCGAGTGGCTTTCGAAGTCGGTTTCGCGTGTTTCCCGGTCACCCCCGGGTGACACAGTGAAGCTCGACCTCGAAGGGCTTGCTGGGACATGCCGCGCCGAGCTCGAGTCTACTTGATTGGGTTCCGACCCTTGCCAACATCGGCCCTGCGATGATCGGGCAATGAAGCGTTGGTTGGGCGCCGTCGCCGTGGTCTTTGCTGTGGGGGGCGTCGTGGTGATGTTGCTGCCGACCCTGGAGATGCGCTGGCTCGTCGACCCGTCACTGGGTGTTGAGATGCCCATGACTCGGCATTCTTGGTTCGACCCGCTTTTGCTGGGGTATGCGCGCTTTGACGCCCCGTTGTCGCTGATTGCGGGGGTAGCAGGAGTCATCCTGCTGTTGCCTGGGCTCCGAAGGGGTTCGCCGTCGTGGATCGCCATCGGATGCTTGATCGCAGCCGCTGTGGTGCCGCTCATCGGCTACGCGATCTACGGAACACTTGGACCGGCCGCGCTCTTCGCGCCGATTTTGATGGCTGCGAGTGCCGCGACGGCGATCCTCTGGCACCGCCGGGAAAACGCATACTTCGCCACCCGGAAGACGAAGGTCGTCTCTGAGCATTGATCTGATCTGGTCAGGCTTCGGTCAAGATCCGGCCTTACCGTGTGGGTCCGGGCACGTGGACTGGGATCTTGACCAAACCTTGTCCGGGTCCTGCTCGTTGCTTGAGGCGACCGGTTGAGACTGGGCAGTGAGGCCCCGCGGTCACGTCGTGCGCCTGGAACTTCTTTGACGATGGGAGTGGGCTGTGTGGCCTGAGGTGTTCTCGATATTTGGTGTGGGGATCCAGTCCTATGGGCTGAGTAAGGCGCTGGCGCTGCTGGTCGGCGCGTTCCTGTTGGGGCGCGCGTTCACGCGGATCGGTTACGACAAGGAGCTGGCGCACTCGATCGCGTTGTGGGCGACGGTGTGGGGGTTCGTCGGCGCGAAGGTGTACTACCTGATCGCGAACTGGGACAACTTCAGTTGGCACCTGTTCGGCGGGTCCGGGTTCGTCTGGTACGGGGGCCTGATCGCGGGGGCGATCGCGGTGATCGTGATGACCCGACGCCACGACCTCCCCCTTGGACGGGTGGCGGGCGCGATGGCGGCGCCGCTGTCGGTGGCCTACGGCATCGGCCGGATCGGCTGCTTCCTGGCCGGGGACGGCACCTACGGCACGCCCACCGATCTGCCCTGGGGGATGGCGTTCCCCAACGGAGTGGTGCCGGTCGACGTTCCGGTGCACCCGGTCCAGCTATATGAAGCGGCCGGTGCATTCCTGATCGCCGGCATCTTGTGGGCGCTGGGCCGCAGACTGCGGCCGGTGGCCGTGTTCGGGTCCTATCTGATGCTCAGCGGAGCGGCCCGCCTCCTCGCCGAGATGGTCCGCATCAACCCACACGTCGTGCTCGATCTCACAGAGGCGCAGCTGATCGGCATCGCCAGCATCATCCTCGGCGCCGCCCTGATCCTCCGAGACACGTTCCATCCTGCTGCTCCAGTCTCAAACGTCTCCGCCGCCGACCCCTCGTCGGCTGTCCCCAGCCCCCATCCGGTCGGACGGTGAGCGGCGCGATGGACACGATCACCGATACCACCCCAGGCATGACAGGGGGGCGTCGCGGCTTCTGGGGTGCGCTCTGGGCCGGCACACGGGCCACCCTCGGTGCGTTGATGGGCCTGGCGCCGCACGTGATGCACCACATCGGGTTCCTGGCCGGGGCCGCGCTCCTGACGGGATTCCTCGGCAACACGCTGCTCTACGTGGTCGGGTTGGCGTTGAGCATCCCCCTGCTGCGACGGCTGCATCGCCGGTTCAGCACCTGGAAGGCCCCTGCGATTGGCATAGCGGTGTTCACCGGCCTGTTCGCCCTGTCCGCGTTCGTGATCGGGCCACTGTTCAACCCCGCCACCTCCAGCGAACAAGACACCCCCACACCGGCCGCTTCCGCCAGCGCGTCCGGCACCGAGGACCACGAGGGGCACCACAGCGCCTCGCCCACCCGATGATCAACACCACAATGAAATGAAAGGAAACCAAGCACATGTGCAATCACGAGCATGGACACCAGCACGGGAACCAGCAGGAGGGAGGCTGCTGCGGCGGTCACGCCGGCGGCGGTCAGGGTGGGGGCCATCACTGTCAACATGACGTGGTGGCGGGCCCAGGCGACGAGCTGGTCACCTGCACGGTCCGCGGGACCAGCACGCTGAAGTCCACCGCGGAGGCGGCGGGACTGTTCCGCGACGTCGAAGGCCAGCGGTTCTACTTCTGCTGCCGACGTTGCCAGGACCTCTTCGACGCCGAGCATCTCGCCAGCAACCCAGCCGCCTAACCCCGCCAGGTACGGCGTTCGCGCCAACCAGGGCAACCGACGAAGCGCCCGCCCAGCCACAACGGCTGGACGGGCGCCTCATCGCTTGCACGCCTGGGTTGGTCAGAGGCTGGTGAGCATCTCCTGCATCTCGGTGATCTCAGTCTGCTGGTCGGCGATGATCTTCTCCGCCAACATGAGAGCATCCGGGTTCTGCCCCTCGGCCAACTGCTGCTCGGACATCCCGATCGCACCCTCGTGGTGGGCGATCATGGCCTCGAGGAACGCCTGATCAAAGTCGGCGCCGGACATGCCGTCGAGTTGGGTCATCATCTCCTCCTGGCTCATTCCGTTCATGTCCATGCCGCCCATGTCCATGCCGCCATGCCCACCGGGGGAGACGTCTTCACCCCAGGCGCTGAGCCAGGCGGTCATCTCCTCGATCTCGGGGCCTTGTGCCTCGGCGATGCGCTCCGCGAGGGCCACGACCTCGGGTGTTTCGGCGCGTTCGATCGCCAGCTGGGACATTTCGATGGCGCCCTCGTGATGGATGATCATCATCTGCGCGAACGTGGTGTCCTGGTCGTTGTGGTCGGCGGACACCTCAGATGAGGCGCTCGCCGACGCCGACTCGGACTCAGTGGCCGTGGCGGAGGTGCTGCCTGTCGGGGAGGTGGTCGCCGTCGGGGGAGTGGCGCCCTGGTCCGCGCAGGCCGCCAGGGTGGCCGTCAGGACCAGCCCCGCCAAAGTGGCAGTGATCCGCTTAGTGCGTGTCATGAAAGATGCTCCATTCCTGGCCGACGGGGGCCGCCGGTCCTAACGTCGAGGCTATGAACGATCAGCTCAAGAGCCAACCCGTGTAAGGTCAAGAATCGATCAAGACCCGCTCAGGTGCTGGCGCGGTGGGCAGGTGCAGGGTGAAGATCGAGCCGTGTCCGGGGCCGGGGCTGGCGGCTGTCAGTGAGCCGCCGTGAGCCAGGGCGAGGCTGCGGGCGATGGTCAGCCCGATCCCGGAACCGCCCGCATCGCGGGCCCGTGCCGTGTCAGCGCGGTAGAACCGGTCGAACACCTTGGCGATCTGGTCGGGGGTGAGGCCGTCACCGGTGTCGGTGACCGTGATCACCACCTCGTCCCTGGACTCGCGCGCGCTGAGGCGCACGATCCCCCCGATGGGGGTGTGCCGCAGCGCGTTGTCGAGGAGGTTGCCGAGGATCTGTCCCACCCGCTGCGGATCCGCTGCGACGGAGCCCGGGTCGGAGTCCGCGGACAAGACGACTCCCTTGGCCTGGTATCGGGTGGCGACGGTGGCGACGGCGGGCTCGATGAGGTCCCAGACCGGCTGGGTATGGGTGTCGAGGGTGAATCGGCCTTCCTCGGCGCGGGATACGTCGTCGAGGTCGGCGGCGATCTTCTTGAGCCGGGCGGCCTGGAGGGTGAGCAGCTGTTGGCTGTCGTGGTCCCAGGGGACCACGTCGTCGATGACGGCCTCCAGCTCAGCGGTCAGCGTGGCCAGGGGGGTGCGGAGCTCGTGTGCCACGTCGGAGAGAAGCCGCCGTCTGCTGGTCTCGGTGGAGTCCAGGCGGCTGGCCATGTCGTTGAACGCGTCGGCGACGGCCGTGAACTCGGGACTTGTTCCACTCTGGGGGACGCGGGCGGTGTAGTCGCCTGCCTCGAGCTGGGCGGCGGCTGCGGTCAGTTGTTCCAGTGGGCGGCGCAGCCGCCTGGTCTCGATCCAGGCCAGGCCGATAGCCAGCGTGAGTGCCACCACCAGTCCGATGCCCAGCGATCTGACGCCAGCGTCGAGGAACGCCTGCTCCACATGCCCCATCTCGGCAGTTCCGTCCGCGTGACCGAGTTGTTGCAGGTGTTCGTGGAACAGTGGGGGCCCGACCACCACAGCGACCAGGGCGGCGGTGATCACGCCGACTGCCACCACCAGGGCCTGGGTGAGGAAGGTGCGGGTGCCCCACCGCATCCGGCCCACGAGACCGCGCAGCCTGGTCATCGCCCTGGTCCCATCCGGTATCCGACGCCGCGGACGGTGAGGATGTAGCGCGGTTCCGCGGGCGGGTCGTCGAGCTTCTTGCGGAGATTTGCCACATGGACGTCGACGACGTGGTCGTCGCCGGCCCAGCCCGGGCCCCACACCGCGTCGATGATCTGCCGCCTGCTCAGCGCCACGTTGGGTCGGGCTGAGAGTGCGTCGAGGATGTCGAACTCGGTGCGGGTGAGCCCCACCTGCTGGTCGTCGACCCACACGTCGCGGCCCTCCGCGTCCACCCGCAGCCGCCCGAACTCGCGCGGCGCGGTCAGTTGTGCGACGTGGGTCTGGCGGCGCGGGCGTCTCAGCACGGTGTTGACGCGGGCGATGAGCTCGCGGGGGCTGAACGGTTTGGTCAGGTAGTCGTCGGCGCCCACCGACAAGCCGATCAGTTTGTCGACCTCGTCGGCCCGGGCGGTCAGCATCAGGATGTAGCAGTCGGAGAACAGCCGGATCTGGCGGCACACCTCGATGCCGTCGATGCCGGGTAGGCCCAGGTCAAGGATGATGACGTCGGGGTCCAGGTCTTGCGCCGAGGAGACGCCGTCCGGGCCGGTGTAGGCCAGGGCGGTGTCGAAGCCTGCCTTGTTGAGGTAGGAGGCGACGATCCCTGCCAGCGGGCGCTCGTCGTCGATCACCAACACACTCGACCTGCGGGGCTCAGCCATACAGCCATTATTGCCACACGCCCGCCCGCCACCCCACCCCCCTCACGGTGCTGGGGGAGTGTTCTTGGCCGAACCTTGACCCGGGCTGAACCGTTCCCTGATCTGGAGGGTTGAGGATGGGATCGTGAACGAGATTCCGGCGCCAGCACCGCCGACCGCACCGACCCAGGTGGTCAACGTCACCCTGGTGACCACCCCCGCCTGTCACTTCTGCGACGACGCCCATCAACGCCTCAACGCTCTGGACCGTGCAGGATTGTTGCGGCTGACGGCAGTGCCGGCGGAGTCACCGCAAGGTGAGGCGCTGATCGCCGAGCACCGCCCTGGGAGTTTCCCGCTGACCCTGGTGGCGGGCAGGTACTTCCACGCCGGCCGCATTCCGCGAGGCAAGCTGGCGCGGCTCGTCGACCGCCTCGGTGCCCGCTGATGGGTGCCGACTTGCTCAGCGCGGGAGGGGTCCTGGCGGCGTTCCTCGCCGGCGGCGTCGCGCTGTTCGCCCCGTGCTGCATCGTCTTCCTTGCTCCCAGCTATCTGGCTGCGGCGGCGAAGAACCGCCGTTGGCGCCTGATCCCGCTGACCTTCGTGTTCGCCGCCGGACTGTCGGCGGTCCTGGTCCCGATCACCATGGGGGTCAGCCTGATCGCCGGCGCCATTGCCAAGTACCACGTGGTTCTCTACTGGGCCGGCGGCCTGTTGATGATCGGACTCGGCCTGTTGGCGTTGTCGGGGGCGATGTGGTCGATGCCGTCGTTCCTCCGGGCGCCTGACACCGCACGCGGTGACACTGCCACCTTCTTCAGCCTCGGCGTGTTTTCCGGCATCGCCTCCAGTTGCTGCGCGCCGGTCCTGGCGGGCGTGATGACCCTGTCGGCGCTGTCCGGCTCGCCCGTCGGTGGGCTGGTGCTCGGTCTGGCCTACGTGTTCGGGATGGTGATCCCGCTGTTCGTGATGGCACTGCTGTGGGACAAGCGACCCGAGCGGATGCGCAGCCTCCGCGCCAAGCCCATCCGGATCAACCTGGGCCGCTTCACGCTGGCCACCAACACCGTCAACCTGCTGGTCGCCGTCGGGTTCGTGATCATGGGCATCCTCGTGATCGGCCAAGCCGGCGCCACCGAGATGACCGGCGCCGACGCCCCGCTGGTCGGCATGGGCGCCTGGCTCTCCGAGGTCTTCGCCTGGCTGATCGCGATCACCGCCCCTATCCCCGAGGCCGTCCTCGGACTGGCACTGCTCGCACTGGTGGCCGTGTTCGTCATCGCCACCCTTCGCGACCGCCGACACGCCAAGCCCACCGCCGCCGTCCATGACTGCTGCGACACCCAACTCGCACCGACCCCCGCGCCCGAAGGAGCCAGCACTCCGACGACACTCTCCCTGGAGCCACGATGACCCCCACGAACCCCGCACCCTCACGGCGCGAGCAACTCAAAGCCCGCCAGGAGGCCGAGACGCGCCGCGACACGAAGCGCCGCACCTGGAGCCGGATCATCGGCGGAGTAGTGACCCTGATCGTCGTCGTCGTCGTCGGTTACGGGCTGTGGTCCGCCATCCCCGAGCAGGGCGACACCCAGCGCCTCGCACCCGACTTCACCCTCACCACCACAGCCGGCACCAGCGTCACTCTCAGCGACCTGCGACCCAACCCGGTGCTGATCTATTTCAACGAAGGCGCCGGCTGCGCATCCTGCACCATGCAGATGGCCGAGATCGAGAAGGATCCCGGCTTCGCCGAGGCGGGCATCGAGGTTTTGCCAATCGTCATGAACAGCGCCGAGCAGATCCTGCCCGACATGCAGCAGTTCGGCGTCACCACCCCCTATCTCCTCGACGACGGGACCGTGTCGAAGGCGTACGACGTCCTCGACAAGGGCATGCACCCCGGGATGCCCGGCCACGGCTTCGTCCTCATCGACGGCGATGGCGTCCAACGCTGGAATGGCAACTACCCCTCCATGTGGCTCGACCCGAAGGAACTCCTCGACGAGGTCACCACGCGCCTCCAGTGATGCCTTGGGGGTCCACCGGATCAGCCCTGCGGGCGTGGTGCGCTCCAGTTTTCGCGAGCACCTCTACGTGAGTTCGCCCGCTGGCTGATCGAGAGGCAGCCGTTGGTGTCCCGATCAGGGCTCTATGCCTGGCCGGCATCAGCCTGGCAGTCCCAGCCCTGTGTGGCGGCGCAAGTGCCTGTAGGTGTCTAGCTGGGTTGACGGGCAAGTCGGTCCCCTTCCTGCCGTCAGGGCTGCGAGTTCCTAGTAGCAGGGCCCAGCGGTCGTCGGACGCGTCAGCGCACTGGTAGCACTTGAGGAACTCTTTCATTTGGGCGATTCCTTTTCCAGCGCTTCGATGAGGTCCGTGCAGACGCGATGTTCACCTCCTCCTGGCGGAGCTACGCGGGGTAAAATCGATCCCTGGGCCGAGGCAGCAAGCTGGAACATCGCTGGATTCGCGGTCTTCGGTGTGGTGGCCTGGTGGCTGGGGCGCCGTCTTCGCATCGCCACGGTCACCCCCTGACCACGGTGAGCACCGTCCTGGCCATGTGGGTTGGGGTATCACCAGCCCGTGGCTCCGGAGGTGAGCCGGCGCCCGAAGCATGGGATCGGAGGTGCTGGCCAACGTGATGAGGGTTTCCTTCGGGTGCCCCATGTTCACAGGATGGTCCCGAATGTTGAGGCCCACTGTCGCAGGTAGGCAACGAGGATGGCCCACAGGCCGGTGACCATGGATATCCCAACCACAATGAGCAGCCCACCACCGGCACGCTGCAGGGCGCGTTGGTGGCGCTTGAGCCACTCGAAATGGGGAGCGAATGTGGTGAACGAAGCCGCGAAGGCGAGGAAGGGCAGGCCAAGGCCGATTGCGTACCAGAAGGCCAGCAGCCCGCCACGGGCGGCCGAGCCCTCGTTGAGGGCGAGGGTGAGAACCACAGACAGGGTGGGGCCGATGCAAGGGGTCCAGCCGAGGCCGAAGGCTATCCCGAGTAGGGGGGAGGCGAGGGCTCCGGCGCGGGCGGTTTGCGGGCGTCGCTGCGCGGGCAGGGGGATCCAGCCGAGGAAGCCCAGCCCCATCAGGATGATCAGGATTCCGGCAGCGATCGTGATGATGCGCTCGTAGGTGAGTAGGACGGCTCCGAGGCCACCCAGGAGGGCCCCTGTGAGGACGAAAACGACGGCGAACCCGAGCACGAATCCCAGGGTTCCCAGGAGCAGGAGTCGTCGGTTGCCGGTTCCTTGAGTGATCTCGTGGGCCCCAAGACCAGAGGCAAACGACAGGTAGCCTGGGAGCAGGGGCAAGACGCAGGGCGAGGCGAAAGAGATGACACCGGCGAGCATGGCGACAGGGATCCCCAGGAGCAGTGACGATGACATCGCTTGGCTTACCCAGGACTCGAGAGGGATCATTCCGCCGCCGTGACGTCTTCGATGATGCCGACCAACGTCGAGGCGGTGGTCTCACCGAGTATCCGTGCAGCGACCCGCCCTTCAGAATCGATGACCAAAGTACTGGGGATAGCCTTGGGTGGAAGCTGCCCGAACTCGAGCAGGAGCGCACCGTCGGGGTCGTAGATGTTGGGGTAGGGGATGTCGAAGGCCCGAACGAACGCCTGCGCCGGGGCCGGGTTGAGGTCGCGGGTGTTTATGCCGATGAACTGCACCCCCGGCAGTTGGGCGGCCGCTTCGACGAGGGCGGGTGCTTCAGACCGGCAGGGGGCGCACCATGATCCCCAAACGTTGAGCACCAGGAGTTGGCCCGGGAAGTCTGCAGTGGTCAGCGGTGCACCGTCCAAGGTTTCCCCGGCCAGCTCTGGGGCCGATCGCCGCTGCTCGGCAGGGACAATGGTCACTGAACCGTCACCTCCTTGAAAACCTGCTGAGTCAAACACTCCCGCCTGGCCCGATCCACTTGAGCAACCGGTCAGGATCATCACGGTGAGGACCAAGGCGAGGTGACTCACCCACCGGGCTGAGGGGTGGCGCCCTGACTGTCTCATGTCTGACCTTCCTTGATTCTCGGCGGTGGATGGGCGCCCTCGGGGAGGTGTGCGATGCCCGATCCTACGTCCTTCCGCCGTGTTCACGGCGTCGACTGCCAGCCTTCGTCGGGGCCAACCGGATTCCCATGAGCGTTGTTTCAGTGGTGTGAGTGGCGTTCCAGTGCGCTATGGGAGGGGGCTTCGATCTGGAAGGTGGAGTGTTCGACGCTGACGTCGAAGTGTTCGGCGACGCAGGTTTGGAGGTCCCGAAGCTTCTGGGAGACGTGGCCCTGGGCGAAGCAGGTTTCTTCGACGACGACGTGGGCTGTGAGGACCGGTAGCCCGGTGGCGATGGTGGAGGCGTGCAGGTCGTGCACCCCGATCACGTGCGGGACCTGGAGGATGTGTCCGCGGACGTCGTCGAGGTTCAGGCCTCTGGGGGTGGATTCGAGCAGGATCCCCCCGGCTTCCTTGAGGATCGTGATCGCGCGGGGGACGATCAGGGCGGCGATCAGCATCCCGGCGATGGCGTCGATCCGGGTCCATCCGGTGAGCGAGATGACGATCGCGCTGATAATGACCGCCACGGATCCGAGGGCGTCGTTGACCACTTCGAGGAACGCGGCACGCATGTTGAGGTTCGCGGCGCGGCCCGCGCCCAGGACAAGCATGGCGACGATGTTGCCGACGAGTCCGACGATCCCGAACACCAGCAGCCCGCCAGCGGTGACCTCTGCCGGGTCGAAGAGCCGACGGACCCCTTCGATGAAAGCGTAGATCCCGACGGCGAGGAGGATCGCGGACTGGGCGCCGGCGGCCAGCACCTCCGCGCGACGGTATCCCCAGGTCCGCTCCGGTGTGGGCGGCCGCAGGGCCAGGGAGGCGGCGATCAGTGCCATCAGCAGGCCGGAGGCGTCAGTGAGCATATGCCCGGCGTCGACGAGGAGGGCGAGGCTGTTGGTCCACCATGCGCCGATGACCTCGGCGATCAGGATGGTGGCGGTGATCCCGAACGCGATCGCCAGCCTGGTCCGGTTGGTCCCCGGATTCGCGTGGGTGTGGTCGTGGGTGTCGCTCATGCTGGGACCATCGCGGGTTCTGACCGACGGATAGGTGCGGTGATCGGGGACAGGGCGGTGCTGCGTCCTGCCCGGATGCCGTTGCCGATCACGAATACCTCCGCGACTTCGTGGACGAGGACGACGGCTGCCAACCCGAGTACTCCGAAGAGCCCGACTGGGATGAGGATCGTGATGAGTGCGATCGAGAGGATCACGTTCTGGAGCATGATGCGACGGGTACGTCGGGCGTGGTCCAGCGCGTGGGGGAGCAGCCGTAGGTCGTCGCCCATCAGCGCCACGTCGGCGGTCTCGATGGCCACGTCGGTGCCCATCGCCCCCATCGCGATGCCGAGGTCGGCGGTGGCGAGCGCGGGGGCGTCGTTGACGCCGTCGCCGACCATCGCTGTCGAGTGGCCTTCCCGGCGGAGCCGCTCGATGATCGCGGACTTGTCCTCGGGGCGCAGGTCGGCGTACACCTCGCTGATCCCGGCCTCCCGTGCGATGGCGCGCGCGGTTGCGCCGTTGTCGCCGGTGAGCATGACGATGGTGTAGCCGTCCGCGCGGAGTTGCGCGATGACTTCGGGGGCTTCTGGGCGTAGTTCGTCGCGGACGGCGATCGCTCCTACGGGGATGCCGTCGACTTCCACGATGACTGCGGTGGCGCCGGCGTCCTGCATGCGGGTCACGTGCGCGGTCAGTGGGCCGGGGTCGATCCAACCGGGGCGTCCCAGCCGGAGGCTGCGCCCGTCCATGCGGCCGGTGAGCCCGGATCCGACCTCGGCGGTCACCTCATCGGCTGCGCGCACGTCGTCGGCGGCTGCCAGGATTGCGCGGGCGAGCGGGTGTTCGCTTCGCGCCTCGAGCGCGGCGGCCAGGCCGAGTACTTCGGCTGGGCAGTAGCCGTCGGCGGGTGCGACGTCGGCGACGGCCGGCTGGTTGCGGGTCAGGGTGCCGGTCTTGTCCAGGGCGATGGTGCGGACCTTGCCGAGGCTCTCCAGTGCGGCGCCCCCCTTGATCAGGATCCCGCGACGGCTGGCCGCGCCGATGGACGCCACCGCGGTCACGGGAACGGAGATCGCCAGCGCACACGGGGAGGCGGCCACCACCATCACCAGGGCCCGCTGCAGCCACACCGCCGGTTCCCCGAGCAGGAAGCCCGCCATGACGGTCAGGGTGGCGGCGATCAGGATGCCCGGCACCAGGGGCGTGGCGATCCGGTCGGCCAGCCGCTGCGTGTCGCCCTTCCGGGACTGCTCGGCCTCCACGATGTGCACGATCCGGGCAAGAGAGTTGTCCCTGGCCGCGGCCGTGACCTCGACCTCGAGGACGCCGGAGCCGTTGACGGAACCGGCGAACACGGGGTCCCCTGGGCCCACCTCGACGGGCATCGATTCGCCGGTGATGGCGGAGGTGTCCACCGCCGTCCTGCCGGCCCGGATGTCACCGTCGGTGGCCACCCGCTCGCCCGGCTTCACGATCATCAGATCCCCGACCACCAGATCGTCGGGGCTCAGCACCACATCCCGACCGTTGCGCCTGATCGTCGCCTCACGCGGAACCAGACCCAGCAGCGCCCGCAACCCGCGTCTGGTCTTGGCCAGCGAGTAGTCCTCCAAACCTTCGGCCAGGGAGAACAGGAAGGCCAGCATCGCCGCCTCCTCGATCTGCCCCAGAGCAGTTGCGCCGACTGCGCCGATGGTCATCAGGAGCCCGACCCCGACCTTGCCGCGCGCCAGCCTCTTCAACGCTCCGGGCACGAACGTCGACGCCCCCACCAGAAGCGCCGCGACGCTCAACACCAGCTCGGCAACCTCCCAGCCCAGCAGTCCGGAGACGAAGCCGGCCAGCAGCAGCACCCCAGAGGCCAGCCCGAACTGGATGTCGCGGACCTGCCACAGATGCTCCACCGCGTCGTCATCATCACTGCTGGCGCCTGCGGGTGCCTCGCAGCCGCACGCGCTCTCGGTGTTTGCGGTGTTCCCGTGTTCGCGTCCGCTGATCGCTGGCCTGTTCATCGCTGGGCCTCCGCCCCGTGGGCCTTCAACAGATCGGGGGAGGGGTTCGTGGTGGTGCCGACCCCATAGTTCGGACACAGCGCCACAGCCTGCCCGCTCGACTCAAGCAGGCGCTCCGCAGCCGCCAAGACGGCCAGCAACTCCGGGGCGCCCACCAGCGAGAAGACCGACGCGCGACCCTCCGGCCGCGACGACACGAGGCCGCACTCGCGCAGACACGCCAGGTGGGCGCTCACCGTCGACTGCGCCAACCCGAGATGGGCTGTCAGATCACGCACCCGATGCTCGCCCAACGTCAAGTGTTGCAGGATCGCCAGCCGCGAAGGATCGGACAAGCCGTGGAAGAAGGCAGCGGCCACCGACAGATCCCCGACCGCGGATCCATCCTTAACCGTCGTTGTTATCGTCATGTGACGATGATACCAGACGAGGATCGTGTCACTTTCGCCCGCCTCGTGATCTTCTTGATCTGATCTTGACTAAGCGTGTGACTGGCGCATTCAGCGATTGCGGCATTCTGGTTGGACGACCTGTCCGAAACCGTGCCGCGCTCAGTCGCGGAGACCTCGACTTCCTTGAAGACACATAGCTCCTGGAGACACCCATGCGCCGCCATCATCTGACCATTCGTATCGCTGTGCCGCTCGCCGCCGTCTTGGCGCTGTCGGCTTGCTCAACCCCGGAGGTTGCCGAGACCCCGCGAGATTCCGTGTCGACGGCGGCGCCGAGCGTCGCGGCGGGGGACGCGGGGGCGTTGCTTGCGGCGCACGGGTTGGTGGGGAAGAGCGGCGCCGAGGTCGTGGAGGCGCTCGACCGGCTCGACGCTCAGCGCCCGCTGCCGCTGGCCGCGTCGGTGCGCTACGACGAGGTACTGCTCAGCGACGGCACCATCGAGGCCTCGATGCCCCTCGACGGTGATGAGTTCTACCTGTCGATCGCGCCGTACGAGACCACCACTCATGAGTGCTACTTCCACAACCTCGGCACCTGCCGAGGGGAATTGGCTGAGGCGGACGTGAAGGTGACGATCACCACCGATTCAGGTGAGGTGCTCGTCGACGAGGACGCGACCACCTACGCCAACGGCTTCGTCGGTTTCTGGATCCCCAAGGACCTCGCGGGCGTCGTCGTCGTCACCAAGGACGGGAAGCGCGCCGAGAGCCGCTTCTCCTCCGACGCTGAGGGCCCCACCTGCCTGACCACCTTGCAGCTTCTATAGTCCTGGGGGTGAGCCCGCCGTGGACGCGCCTGGGGCCATCCCTGACCGTTGGTGAGGTGGTGACAGTGAGGGTTGGTTTCATCGCTCGTCGCGTCCTGATGCGGCGTTGCGGGCCTCGAGTCAGCGGGATCCCCGCCCGGGCTGTGGTCTCCTTCATGTCGGTGCCGGTCGATCCGGCCGATAAGACCACTGTCCCGCGACAATGTAGATCCGTTCAACTATCCCCTCCGCTTTTGATCAAGAAGTCTGAGGGCCTGGGTCCCACGATTCAGAGTGGGGCTTGGGCAGGCGATCGGCGGCGAAATCCTGGTGCTTGGCTCAGCGCTCGTCGGTGTCTTGTCGCATCTGGTGAGGAAGTGCTCGCCGCGTGCGGGGTAGGTGCGTGGACTCGGGTGAGCCTACTCTTCACCAGGGCCAACTCCCGGACGGGCCTGGCCTGAGCTTTCTGGTCGTAGCCACCTGTATCCCAAGCCAGAAGCAGGCGCCTCCTGTCCCTCCACCATGCTGAGCCACTCCACGGGTGGATCAAGGCTCAGGGAGTTGGTGTTGCTAGTTCCGCCTGCCTTCAGTGGCGGGTTCGCCGGGAACCGCTGGCAGGGAGGGTGATCGTGAATCGGGCGCCGGTGCCGGGGCCGGCGCTGTCGGCGGTGAGGGTCCCGTGGTGGGCCTCGACGATGGCGCGGGCGATGGTCAGCCCGAGGCCGCTGCCGGGGCTGTCGGCAGCTTTCGCGAAGCGGCGGAAGATCTGCCCTGTTTCGGCGGGGGTGAGGCCGAGGCCGTTGTCGGTCACCGTGATGACCGCCGAGTCCCCGGACGGGCTGGGCCGACCGGCGATGGTGACGGTGCCGCCGGCCGGGGTGCAGCGGAGCGCGTTGTCGAGCAGGCTGCCGAGGACTTCCTGGATTCGTTCGGGGTCGACCAGCACGCGAGGGGTGCTGTCAGCGAGTGAGGCGTCGATCCGGACGCCGGCGGACCGGTAGCGCTCCGAATGCGCGGCAACGGCCGCGTGGATCATGGTGGGGACAGGAACGGGTTCGGCGCTGAGGAGCAGTTGACGTTCCTCGGCGCGGGAGACCACCTCGAGGTCGGCGACCAGGCGTCGGAGCCGCGCGCTCTGGGCGGCAAGGGTGTCCCAGGTTTGGTGATCGGCGGGCAGTACATCGTCTCGGACGGCCTCGATGGTGGCTTCGATGGAGGCGATGGGGGTGCGGAGCTGGTGGGCCAGGTCGGCGGTGAGTGCGCGGCGGGTGGTCTCGGTGGCCTGGAGTCGCTCGGCCAGCTCGTTGACCGACGCGGCGAGGGTGGCGAACTCGGGGCCCATGCGGGGATCGAGCACCCGGGCGTCCAGGTCTCCGTGCGCCAGTCGACGGCTGGTGTCTGCGGCATCCCGCACGGGAGCGGCGAGCCGGCGGGCCACGACCCAGCTGATGGTGGCGGCCGTGAACGCTGCGGCGGCGACGCCGATCCCCACGGCCACGAGGACGGCGTCCTGGATCGCCATCAGGATGTGTTGCAGGGCCTCCGAGTCGGCGGCGACGCCCGCCCTGTCCAGGTGGAGCTGGAACACCGACGGGGTGACGAGGAGCACTACGACGAGCACGGTGCCGGCGCCGGCCAGGATGACGAGCAGGTTGTTGAGCAGGAGCCGGGGGGCCAGGGCGAGTCGTGCCAGTCGCGGATCCTTTCGGTGGGCGGTCATCCCGGGCCCATCCGGTAGCCGACCCCGCGGATGGTCAGGACGTAGCGGGCGTCGCGGGGGTCGTCGCCGAGCTTGCGACGGAGGTGGCCGACGTGGATGTCGACGAGGTGCTCGTCGCTCGCGGCGGAGCCCGTCGTGTCGTTCCAGACGCGGTCGAGCAACTGTTGTCGGGTGAACACGATGCGGGGACTCCCGCTCAAGGCCTCGAGCAGGTCGTACTCCGTGCGCGTCAACGCCACCAGTGAGCCCGCGACGCGCGCTTCGCGCGCCGGAACGTCCACTGTCAGGTCCCCGAAGACACGTGCCTCAGGGGCTTCCTGTGCCGTGGTGTCGGCTGGGGTGCGTGGCCGCCGGAGCAGCGTTCTGACCCGCGCCACCAGTGCGCGGGCCGAGAAGGGTTTGGTGACGTAGTCGTCGGCTCCCACCGCAAGCCCGATGAGCATGTCCACCTCGTCGGCGCGCGCAGTCAACATCAGGACGTAGCAGCTGCTGAACGTCCGCAGCTGCCGGCATACCTCGACGCCGTCGATGCCGGGCAGTCCCAGGTCGAGCACAACCACGTCAGGCTCTGACTCCCGCGCCATTGCCAGCGCCGTCTCGCCGTCGCCGGCGGTGCGCACGGAGAACCCCTCCTTGGTCAGGTAGCCCTCCACCACCCTGACCAGGCTGGGTTCGTCGTCAACCACCAGGATGCTCGGCTGCTTGGCAGAACCCACGCTCAAGCGTCCTCCTCCCCGACGAACCGGCCGTGCCACGTGTGGTACCAGACCGCCCCAGTGGTGGCGTTGACCGACAGCATGCCCACCGTCGTACCGCCCGAGGCGGTGTCGAGGGTGTAGTACCCCGGATACTCCATGGCCATCCCTGCCGCCGTCTCACCGGCGGCATTGGTCTGCAGCCAGCCGTCGGCGATCGCAACGGCCTCATCAGCGGACATGGCCGCGGTCCGGCTGCCGGTGTTCCACATCATGGCCGGCCCGTACTCGGTGGACACCGCACCGGTGGCCGGGTCCACGAGCACCTCGGTGGTGGCCTCACCGGAGGCGTCCCTCAACTCGACGTAGAAGTTGGTGGTGAACTGCATCACCTCGCCCGGTATGAGCCCACTGACCGCCGCAGCCTGCGTCGCGCGAGCCCTTGCCTGGGTGATGGTGTCGACCCGGACGCCGTCGCCGGCCAGCCACACCCCGCCGCCCATCATGGAGCCGCTCATCATGGAGCCGCCCCCGGCGCCCATCATTCCGCCCGACGGTCCGACCCACCCGCGACCGTTGGCTCCCATCATCGGACCATGCCCGTTCCAGTTCGGCGCGACACCGGCAGCGCCAGGGTAAGGGCGAGCACCTCCCCAAGCGGCCAAGACCACCGAGGCTATGAACAGCACGCTCGCGACCACCAACACCAGCCACGCCAGCCAGCGTGGGCCGGCCTGAGTCAGGCCCCGCCCAGTCATCGGCGTTCACCCCGGGCCGAGGCCAGCGCAGCCCGCTGCACCTGATACGTCTCGACGTCAACCTCGCCGCGGGCGAACCGACGATCCAGGATCTCCTCCGGTGTCTCCGGCCCGGGCTGCATGCCGCCACCGTTGGGGCGCGTCGGCAAGAGCCTGGTCACCGCCCACACCACCAGACCAATCAGCACCGCCCACAGCAGCACCATGCCGACCATGCCGCCCCACCCCATACCGCCAAAACCGCCGTAACCCATCATGTCTATCCTCCTGGACCGAGTGGGTGGTCCCGTGACCACCCGATGCAACAAGCTTGACCGTCACGTGTAAGGATCCTCGCGCCTGCGGAGTAAAGATTCCCTCTACATCCATCCATGCATCGGTTCCACCCCCAATGTCGGATGTGGAACTGCGGGCCGAGAAGCGGCTGCCATTTCGAGGACCGCCCCGTCGATCAGGATGGAGGGTCGCCCAGCCGGGTCAGTGCTCCGCGTGGCCGCCCTCGGCTCCGGTGGCGTAGTCGGGGACGGTGACGCTGGTAGTGGCGGGCCCGGGCGTAGGCGATTGAGGGCTGTAGCTGATGCCGTTTGGCTTGTCGCCCACAGACACAGTCGAGACGGTCTGGTTGGTCGACAGGTCGATCACGGAGACCGTGTCGTCATAGAGGTTGGTCACCCAGGCCCGCTGCCCGGTCGGTTCGACAACCACCCCGTGCGGGCCAGCCCCCGCGGCGATGGTGTCCTCGATGGTCATGGAGGCCGAGTCGATCACGGACACGGTACTGCCAGGGGCGCCCTCGGTTCCCTGGTCGGCCGACAGCAAGCGGGTCCCGTCCGCGGTCAGGTACAGCTGGACCGGCGGCGACGGAACCGACACCGATCCCGTGACCTTCTGCTCCACCAGGTCGACCTTCACCACAGAACTGGACCCGACCAGGCTCACGTAGGCGTACCGCCCGTCCGGTGCGACAGCGACCTGCGGAGGGGAGTCCCCGACCGGGATCGTCGCGGTGACTTCATAGGTGTCAGTGTCGACCACGTCGACAGTGCCCGCTGTGGTGTTGGCCACGACCACCGCCGCACCGTCCGGGGTGGGACGCAGGCCGTGCGGCCCGGCACTGAGGTCAACGGTGGCCCGGAGCTCCAGCGACTCGGCGTCGTAGACGCTCAGCGTGTCATCCCCCGAGTTGGTGACAAGGACCTGCTCACCATCAGGACTAACGACCACATGCGCAGGGCTCACACCGGTCGGAGCGGTCCCCAACAGCTCATACGTCGCGGCATCCAGCGCCACCACAGCGTTGGCGTGACCACTGACAGCCCAGACCGTGCCACCATCAGGGCTCACCTGAACATTGTGAGGACTCTCGATCCCGCTCACCGTGGTCACCACGACACCGGTGTCCGCGTCGATGGCCGACAAGGAATCACCGTCCTCGTTGGCAACCCACACCGTGCCCCGGATCGCCATCGGCTCCTGAGGTCCGGTGCCTCCCTCACCGGCAGCGCCCTCGTCGCTCTGCGTAGCGGCGGCACTGCTCAACGGCGCAGCCGAACCAGCAGCCGGTGCATCCTGCCCACAGGCAGTCAGCGTCAAGGCGGCCATCACAAGAACGGTGAGGAACAGGGGGCGGCGCAGACCGCCATGGCGAACGAACACGGATTTCTCCTAAGAACATGTAGAAATGTAGGACCACTATGACGCCCCAGTCGTCTGCCTTCGATGCTCATCCGGTCAAGGTTCCGTCAAGGACACATCGCCTACCCGGGGAAGTCGGGGAAGTCCCGCGAAGCATTGGTTCTCGCGCTGGGCGGTGGCAAGCCGCTCCACCTCTGACGCCGCAGATCGACCCGCGTATTACATCGGATCACCCAGAGAATCCGGTGAGCGTCGGCTGCCGACGGCGACAGCAGCTCGTCTCCTGCGACGACGTGCCGCTGCCGCCGCGCGAGTGGAGTCACGACCGCCGCGGCCTGAGT
This sequence comes from Tessaracoccus pujii, assembly GCF_055326215.1. NCBI lineage: Bacteria > Bacillati > Actinomycetota > Actinomycetes > Propionibacteriales > Propionibacteriaceae > Tessaracoccus > Tessaracoccus pujii. Next base: position 29,324 of record NZ_JBUZNP010000014.1, read on the forward strand.
TCCGCGCGTGGTGTGAACCTGCCGACCTCTGAAACCACGATCTGCAGCTGATGGCCCAGTGTGGCCACGCAGGTCGCTGGACCCCAGGACGGTCACAGTCACACCCAGGCCGGTTGGCGCGTCGGGGTTCGCGCCCCACTCCCTGCGGGCGGCATTCGTCACGTAGGCCGGGAAACGTGACGCCACCTCACCGCAAGATCGCCGCCAGACCCGCCTGGGTTCCATCGGCATCAACACCCGAGGACGCCTGGGAGGAACACACCGCCACCCAACTCCCTGATGTGCAAGGTCGTGCCCTGCGGTGCTCAAGCCGTCGAATGTCAACCCGGGTCGGGCTCCGAGGCTCGGCCACGGACACTCGCCGACCTCACTCTCATGCTTGATATGTGGGTGATCTTCTGATTGACCGGCGCCTCTGTGGTGGGGGTGTCAGGATCGGGTGGAGGTGCCCTCAATGTCGCTGTTGCCGTGTTTGCTCCCTGCTGCTGATCGGGTGACGGGGGCGCCGCCGGGCAGCTTCGGTGACCCGTTGCTGGATGCCTATCTGGAGTTCCTGGTGGCTCGGGTGCGCCCGAACTCTGTGCTTGCTGCCTGGTATGACCTGAAGGTCTTCTTCGGCGTCGTGGGGAAGCCGGTGGTTGCGGTGACCCCGGCGGACGTGTTCGGGAGAGGAGAGTTGCTGGCCGATCCGATCCCCGACACCGTCGCCGCCTTACTCGCCGCCGCCGGCGGCACCATCAGTATGGCGACCATCGCACCGGAACTCCCGGGCGCCATGGATGCGATTCAGGTGTTGCTCGCCAACGGCTGCCTTCCGGCCATCGGTCATACCGCCGCCAGCTACAACATCACCAAGGCCGCCATCGAGGTGGGCGCTACAGGGGTCACCCACATCTTCAGCGCGATGTCACCGCTGGGCCACCGCGACCCTGGGCCGATCCTGGCGTTCCTGGACGACTCGCGGACCACGGTCGAGTTGATCTTCGATGGCATCCACGTGAGTCCCGCACTGGCGGCCTACCCGATGCGCCTGCTGCCGAACCGGGTCGTCCTGATCACCGATGCCATGGCGGCCGCCGGGGCCCCGGACGGCGATTACCAGCTGGGCGCTCTGCCGGTCGAGGTCAGCGATCGGGTGGCTCGACTGACCGGACTCGACACCATCGCCGGCAGCACCCTCACCCTCGACAGGGCGGTACGCAACGCCGTCGCCTACGGAATCCCGCTTGCCCAAGCGGTCCGCAGCGCCACCATCCTTCCCGCCGAGTACCCTCAACCTCCACAACGTCGGAAGAGTCGCAGCAGGAGCCAGAGCCGACCTGGTCGCCCTCGACGACGACGCGAACGTCACCAGGGTCATGTACGGCGGAACCTGGCAGTAGCGCCCACCGGCATGGCACCCCCGCCAGATTGACTTCCATCGATTCGACTAGGCTAGAGTTCACATCGACGGTCTTCGATGTGTCTTCGAGAGGAAATCATGGTCAATATCCGAGTTTTCGAGCCAGCGTTGTGCTGCAACACCGGGGTGTGTGGTGAGGACGTGGACCAGGCGTTGGTGAACTTCTCCGCCGACCTGGACTACGTGAAGCAACAGGGCGTCGACATCACCCGGCACAACCTGGCCAACGACCCGACGGCGTTCGTGGAGAGCCCAGCGGTGATGAGCTTCCTTCAGGCGGCCGGATCGGAGGGGCTTCCCCTGGTCCTGGTTGACGACGTGACCGTGCTGACCGGCAGTTACCCCACGCGTGAGATGCTCGCCCGCTACGCGGGCCTTGGCACACCCACTCTTCGTCCGCGTTTCAGCTTGGCCACCGTGGGTGGCGGCTCCTGCTGCGGCGGCGGCGGTTGCTGAGGCTGTGGACATGAAATTCCTCAGCAGTCCCACGCGCTTCCTCTTCTTCACCGGCAAGGGCGGCGTGGGCAAGACCTCGATCGCGTGCGCCTCGGCGGTGCAGCTCGCCGAAGCCGGACGTCGCGTGCTTCTGGTGAGCACCGACCCGGCGTCCAACGTCGGTCAGGTTTTCGGCCAGACGATCGGCAACACCATCACGGCAGTGACGTCGGTCCCCGGCCTGGACGCCCTGGAGATCGACCCCGAACAGGCCGCCGCCGACTACCGTGAGCGAATCATCGGCCCCGTTCGAGCCTTCCTGCCCGCACGTGAGATCGCCGAGATGACCGAACAGCTGTCCGGATCATGCACCACCGAGATCGCATCGTTCAACGAGTTCACCGGACTGCTGGCCGACCCGACGCTGGTCGCCGACTACGACCACGTCCTGTTCGACACCGCCCCCACCGGTCACACCATCCGGCTCCTGAAGCTGCCCGGCGACTGGACCGGCTTCCTCGACACAGGCAAGGGTGACGCCTCCTGCCTGGGCCCCCTGTCCGGACTGGAGAAGCAACGCACCCTCTACGGCGGAGCGGTGACGGCACTGGCCGATCCTTCGGTCACCCGCCTGGTGCTGGTCGCCAGGGCGCAGGCCTCCAGCCTTGCCGAGCTCGCCCGGACCGCCGAGGAACTGAGCGAGACCGGCATCAAGCCCAGCAACGTGGTGATCAACGGGGTGCTCCCCGATACCGCTGGAGCCGACGACAGCCTGGTCGTCGCCATCCGGGAACGGGAGCAGGCCGCCGTCGCCGACATGCCGGCCTCGTTGGCGGGGGTCCCTCGCGATGTCATCGAACTCAAGCCCGACAACATGGTCGGCCTCGCCGCGCTCCGGTCATTGTTCGACGGCTCAACGACGCTTCCGATGGACTCAGTCAGCTACTTGCGTGAGGACATCGCCCCCTCGTTGAACGACATGGTCGACGACCTTGCCGCCCCCGGGCATGGGCTCATCATGTGCATGGGCAAGGGCGGCGTCGGGAAGACCACCATCGCCGCGGCGGTCGCCACCCGCCTCGCCGAGTTGGGCCACGAGGTCCACCTCACCACCACCGATCCTGCCGGGCGCCTGGCACACACCATGGGGGAAGGTGACGCGCTACCCACCCTCACCATGTCGCAGGTCAATCCCGCTCAGGCAGTCCAGGAGTACCGCGATCACGTCATGGCCACCAAGGGCAAAGACCTTGATGAGGCTGGCCGGGCCCTCTTGGCCGAGGACCTGCTGTCCCCCTGCACCGAGGAGGTCGCGGTCTTCAAGCAGTTCTCCCGACTGGTCAACCAAGCGCGTCGCACGTTCGTCGTGATGGACACCGCGCCCACCGGCCACACCCTGCTGCTCATGGACGCCGCCGGCTCCTATCACCGCGAGATCGCCCGCAACATGCCCGAAGGCGCCCACTACGCCACCCCCATGATGCGACTCCAGGACCCCGACTACACCAGGATCCTGCTCGTCACGCTGCCGGAGACCACGCCCGTCCTCGAGGCGGGCATCCTCGAGGACGACCTGAAGCGGGCCGGCATCCAGCCCTGGGCCTGGGTGATCAACCAGTCGCTTGCCGCCGCCACCACCACATCACCCCTGCTCCGTCACCGGGCAATCCAGGAACAAGGACCTGTCGACTCCGTACGGGCCCGCGCCAAGCGGCTCGCCATCGTCCCCCTGCTGCACGAGGAACCCATCGGACCCAAGCGGCTCGCCCGCCTGGCCTCCTAGGAAACCACGGCGCACGGCCCAGTCTTCGACCGCATCACACCGACCCACCACGAGGAGCCCTGACCACATGCTGAATCCAACCCTCCAGGCGCCGGCTGACGCCGAAGCCGAGGTGCACGCCGCCGCTAGAGCGTTCGGTGCGGCGCTGAAGTCCAGCAACGAGTTCACCGCCCTGCTGGCCGCCGACGAGGCCGTCTCCACCGACGCCGAGGCGAACGCCGCAATTGCCGCGTTCGAACAACTCCAGCAGGAGTTTCGGGCGGAGATCACGGTGGGAGTCCTGACCGACGCCCACCGCGCGGACCTGGAGCGCAGCCAGGAAGCGATGCTCAGCGTCCCGACGGTTGCCGCCTACGCGGCGGCCATGTCAGCGTTCCAGGATGTGTGTCGCGACACGGCATCCGTCGTGACCGCTGAGGTCGGCATCGACTTTGCCGCCAACAGCCGCTCCGGCGGCTGCTGCGGCTGACAGGAGAAGGCAATCATGCTGACCCCCGATCTCCACGACGCTGCCCTGACGTTCGGCCGCGCACTCCGCCAAGCCCCCGCCGTAGCCGCCTACCGGGCCGCAACCGACGCCTTGGCCGACGACCTTGAGGCGCAACAGACCATGATGGCCCTCCGTGGCCCGCAGGCCAGTCTCGTACGGACGCAACAGGCCGGACTGCCACCGAGCCAGGAACAGGTCAACCAGCTGCGCCGCAGCCAGGAGAAGGTCCGGGCCAACGAGGTCATCATGAACCACCTGCGGGCCACCAACGCCGTCAAGGCCTACCTGCCCACGGTGGCTCGTGAGGTGAGTGGTGCACTCGGCGCGGACTACCCGAGCCTGATCGCACCAGCCTCCGGCTGCTGAACTCGCCAACCGCTGCCCTCGTGGTTCACGAACGGCCATGTCGTCGAGGGCGAGGAGCGGCGCCGCAAGGGTGTCCACGCCAACGCGGCGATGTGGACGGACCCGACCCTGAAGAACACCTGCCTGATCGGCCCTGTGGGGGGAAGCGTCAGCTTCTACGACACCAGCGTGACACTGAAGCCGGCCTAGAAGGCTGTCCCAGGGCTGCGGGCATTCTTTGGTCGGTTGCGAATGGGGGTATGGTTCGTATCGATAGCCGTCGATGTGCAAGGGGAGGACCTGATGGATCTCGCGGCCGCTGACACGTCGGTGAAGCCTTCCCCCATTGAGCGGGCTAGGCCTACCGTCCTCTTCGTGTGCGTCCACAACGCCGGCAAATCGCAGATCGCCGCCGCAATCATGCGGCAGGGCGCAGGTGAGCGCGTCAACGTCAGATCAGCAGGAACTGCACCGGACGCGCAGGTGCACGACCTGTCCGCGTCTGCGGTCGCGGAACTCGGCGCGGACATGTCCGACCAGGTTCCGACCCGGCTCGAACCAGAGATGCTGACCGACGCAGACCGCATCATCGTGCTTGGAAGCGAGGCCCGTGTGGAGGCCGTCGAGGGCATGCGCGCAACGATCGACACCTGGGTCATCCCGGACCCCGCAGATCAGGGTATCGAGGGGCTAGATCGCGTCCGGCTGATGCGAGACGACATCGCGGAGCGGGTCCACGACCTCCTTGATGAGATGGGCATGACCGGAGGGAACCCGCTCCAGGGCCAGGTGGCGAACTCCTCCAGCCGCAACGAACCAGCACGCAGTACGAGAAAGCTCTCGACATGATCCGTACCCTGCCCCTCCTCGAGTGCGCTCCCGCCAGCAATGACGCACTCATGTCGGCTACCGACGCGGAGCGGCTGGCCGCCGTGCTCAAAGTGCTCGCAGATCCAGTCAGGCTCAGGTTGCTCCGATTGGTTGCAGACTCCCCAGACACCACGGCCTGCGCCTGCCACCTGCCCGACGCACTCGGCATCTCTCAGCCAACCCTGTCCCACCACCTCAAGAAGCTGGTCGAATCCGGACTTCTCGAACGAGACCAGCGTGGCCGCTGGGTGCACTACCAACTCCGCGCAGGAGCGCTCGGGCCTATAGCGGAGTTCGTGTCGAGCTGCGAGCAATGAGCAAGCCCGCCGTCTCCAGTCACCTTCTTGGCCCGAATGGGAGCCGACGGGTGGCTTGATCGATCAGGAAGGGCTGATCAGCGGCAGGGAAGCTGACGCAAACCATCGGCCCGGCAATTTCGGGAGGCGTCCCTCCTGATGGGCGAGGACTCGGCGGCGGCTCGGGCCGGCCAGCCGGTCGGGTCCGGATACTGCCGACCTGTTCGCATGCTCGGGCACGGGGAGTTAGATGTTTCATGAGCCCCACGGCTGCTGATCCTCTGCGCGGACTCCCCGCGCGGCCTCATCCTGTCCGTCGCGAGCGTGTTCATGGCATCCGCACATCTGATGACTGTCGCCCCCGCAGCGACGCGAGAGCCCCCGCCTGCGGCAGCCAGGGTTCATGCCTCGGCAGCCGGGGCAGGATCACTGGTCCTGCTTCTCCTGAAGCAGGCTGAGCCTCTCGAGATACCCCTCGCGCGGGATGTAGCCATCGGCGAGACTGTCAGCCAGTGAGTATTTGACCGTGTGAGCGCCGTTGGTTATCGCGCTTGAGCGCCACTGGATATTGGGGTCGAGCGCCGGGGGTAGTGCCGGTGAGCGCCACCGGGGGTCGTGGTGGCGCTCACCGGCTCTGGGTTATGCGGTGGCGGTGTGTTCGCGCATGTTGGTGCCGCCGGTTTCGATCCAGATGGTGTTGTGGACGATGCGGTCCATGATCGCATCGGCGTGGACTCCGGAGCCGAGGCGCTGGTGCCAGTCTTTCTTCGCGTACTGGGTGCAGAACACGGTGGAGACTGCGTCGTAGCGGCGTTCAAGCAGTTCCAGGAGCATGCTGCGGGTGCTGTCGTCGGGCGGGTCGAGGAGCCATTCGTCGATCACGAGCAGCGTGAACGCGGCGTATTTGCGGAGGAACTTCTCCTTCCCGGCGGGCCGGTCCCTGGCCGCAGCCCAGGCCTCTTCGAGGTCGGGCATGCGTATGTAGTGCGCCCGATACCGGTGCTGGCAGGCCTGTTTCGCCAGCGCGGAGCCGAGGTAGGACTTCCCGGATCCGGTGAAGCCTTGGAACACGACGTTCTGCTGTCTGGTGATGAAGGTGCAGGTGCCCAGTTGGGCAATCACCCCGCGGTCGAGGCCACGCTGTTCGACCAGGTCGAGGCGGCGGAAGTCCGCGTTCGGGTAACGCAGCCCCGCCCGGCGGATCAGGCCTTCGACCTTGCCGTGGGTGAACGTGGCGTGGGCGTCGTCGACGGCCAGCTTGATGCGTTCTTCGAACACCATCCCGAGGGTGAGGGTGTCGTCCTGGGTTTCCAGGGCGTCGACCAGGCAGGTGGCGCCGATCTCGCGGAGCTTGCGTTTGGTCTCGGTATCGATCCGGGTCATCGTGCGCCTCCGTAGTAGTCGGCCCCACGCACGTACCCGACCGGCCCACCGCCGCCGTTCTCCGGTTCGATCCCCGGCCCTCGGCTGCGGGTGTGGTCCTGGTTGGTTTCCAGGATCGGCCTCAGATGGGCGTAGCGGGGCGAGCGGACCCTGGACGCCAAGGCGATCTGGCAGGCTGCTTCGAGGCGTTCAGTCGAGTAGCGGCGAGTGAGCCGCAGGACCGCCAGCGCGGCATCGAGGCCCTGCTCATCGACCGGGACGGACTCGAAGATCCGGTTGACCACGGTCAGCGTGTTCTCCCCGACCCGGCCCGCCCACTGGCGGACCCTGGCCGCGTCCCATTGCCGGTAGCGCGGCCCCTCGGGCAGATCGGCGTCGTGGGTGCGGTACTGGTTGAACACGCCTGGTGGTGCGAGCAGGTGGCTGGTCAGCCGCGTGTGACCGGTGAACACCTCGAGCATCGTGTCGGTGACCCGCAGATCGACACTGCGACCAATATGCGAATACGGCACGGAGTAGAAGTTCTTCTCCCACACGACATGCCCATTCTTCTGGACTCGTCGCCCGTAGACCCAGCGGCTGATCTCGAACGCGACCGCGGGCAGCGGCCGCAGCAGCGGCTTCTCCTCCGCTTCGAACACACTCAGCCGGGAGCCTTGGCGTTTCTGGAAGGGTTCACGGTTGTAGGCCTCCACCCGCTGGTAGATCGCGGCGCGCAGCTCGGGCAGCGTGGCGAAGCGGCGGTCCCGGAGCCCGGCGATCACCCACGTCGCGACATGCGCGACGGTGTTTTCGACGCTGGCCTTGTCCTTGGGTTTCCGGACCCTGCCGGGTAGCACCGCAGCCGAGTAGTGCGCAGCCAACTCCCGGTAGGCGTCGTTGAGGACCACCTCACCCTCGGCGGGGTGTTTGATCACGCCGGTCTTCAGGTTGTCTGGAACGATCCGCGGGACGGAGCCGCCGAACCAGTCGAACATCGCCACATGCGCCCGCAGCCACGTGTCCTGCCGCATATCCAGGGCCGGCTCGACGAACGCGTAGCGGGAGAACGGCAACGTGGCCACGAACAAGTAGACGCGCTGCTGCTGCCCGGTCACCGGATCGGTCAGCTGCATCGTCGGCCCGGACCAGTCGACCTCGATGCTCTGCCCGGCCTTGTGACCGATCCGCGACGCGGCCCCGCTGACCAGGACATGCTGCTGATAGTTCTTGCAGAACCGGTCATAGCCCATCGCCGTCGACCCCTCGACGCGGCATCGGTCGACGTACTCGCCATGGAGCAGCTTCAACGTCACCCCGACCCGGGCGAGCTCGCGATGCACCGACGGCCAGTCCGGCTGCGCATGGACGCTCTCATGCTCCCCGCGGCCCGGGAACAGACGGGCATACACCTGCGCCTCGTCCAGGTCGGCGACGTCGTCCCAGCCGACGTCCTCCCGCTCGGCGGCCTCGATGACCGCGGTCACGCTATGGCGTGACATGCCCTGCGCGGCGATCTGCCTGCCCGAGAACCCCTCCTCGCGGAGCCGAAGCACCAGCTTCGCTTTGATCTTGCGTACCATCCCAATCACTCCTTCTGCCGCGTGATAGGCCACACGGCAGGAGGAGCCTACGAACCCCGCACCCGGCGCTCACCGACACGAACCGGTGGCGCTCAACCCCACGAACCCGCACGGCGACGGATGGCGCTCAACCGCAATACCGCTGGCGCTCAGAAGACCGAATACTCA
>NZ_JBUZNP010000015.1:0-36643 GCF_055326215.1 Tessaracoccus pujii
GAGCGTTGGATCGCCGACGGCGAGGCCGTCAAGTCCCAGCTCGAAGAGGCCGGCTTCGAGGTGGACCTCCAGTTCGCCAACGACGACATCCCCACCCAGAGCCAGCAGATCGACCAGATGATCACCCAGGGCGTCAAGGTCCTGATCATCGCCGCCATCGACGGCACCGCCCTCGCCCCCCAGCTGCAGACCGCCGCCGACCAGGGCATCAAGATCATCTCCTACGACCGCCTGATCCGCGACAGCGGCAACGTGGACTTCTACGTCTCGTTCGACAACTTCAAGGTCGGCGTCGCGCAGGGCCAATCCCTCATCGACGGCCTCAAGGCCCGCGGCGAAGGCCCGTTCAACATCGAACTGTTCGCCGGCTCGCTCGACGACAACAACGCCCACTTCTTCTTCAACGGCGCCATGAGCGTCATCCAGCCCGAGATCGACAACGGCACCATGACCGTCGTCTCCGGCCAGACGAAGATCGAACAGGCCGCCACGCTCGGCTGGCAGCAGGAGACCGCGCAGAAGCGCATGGAAGACCTCCTCACCGCCAACTACCAGGGCGACACCAAGATCGACGGCGTGCTGTCGGCCTACGACGGCCTGTCCCGCGGCATCATCACCGCCCTGCAGAACAACGGCTACTCCGGCACCGTCGCTGACGGCTTCCCGATCGTGACCGGCCAGGACGCCGAGATCGCCTCCGTCAAGCTCATCCAGGACGGCGTGCAGTACTCGACGATCTTCAAGGACACCCGTCTGCTGGCCGAGCAGGCCGTCACGGCCGCCCAGTCGCTGCTGGCCGGCGACGAGCCCGAGGCGAACAACACCAAGGATTACGACAACGGCGTGAAGGTCGTCCCGTCCTACCTCCTCGATGTGGCCACCGTCACGCAGGAAAACATCGGCGAAGCTCTCGTCGACACCGGCTACTGGACCCAGGAGCAGATCGACAAGGGCGTTGCCTGATCGAGGCACCCACGATGGCCCGGCTCCCCGCGAGCCGGGCCATCGCTCGCCAAGTGTGACTTTCCCGAAAGGCGACGCATGAACGACACCTCAACCATCCTCGAGATGCGCAACATCACCAAGACATTCCCCGGTGTCAAGGCGCTCTCGGACGTCACGCTTGAGGTCAAGCGCGGCGAGATCCACGCCATCTGTGGCGAGAACGGGGCCGGCAAGTCCACCCTCATGAAGGTGCTCTCGGGTGTCTACCCGCACGGCACCTACGAGGGTGACATCATTTTCGAGGGCCAGCCGTCCAGCTTCGGCTCGATCAACGACTCCGAGCACGCCGGCATCGTCATCATCCACCAAGAGCTGGCGCTTGTGCCCCTGCTGTCGATCGCGGAGAACATCTTCCTCGGCAACGAACAGGTCGAGGGCGGGCGCATCAACTGGCACAAGACCAACGCGGAGGCGGCCAAGCTGCTGGCCCGCGTCGGGCTGGACGAGAACCCGGTGACGCCGATCAACCAGATCGGCGTGGGCAAGCAGCAACTCGTGGAGATCGCCAAGGCGCTCTCCAAGCAGGTCAAGCTGCTCATCCTCGACGAGCCCACCGCAGCCCTCAACGACACAGATTCGGCCCACCTGCTCGACCTGCTCCGGCACCTCAAGGGGCAGGGCATCACCTCGATCATGATCTCGCACAAGCTCAACGAGATCATCGCCATCGCGGACGCCACAACCGTGATCCGCGACGGCATGACCATCGAGACGCTGCAGCGGGGCCCCGAGATGACCCAGGAACGGATCATCAAAGGCATGGTCGGCCGTGAGTTGGACAACCTGTTCCCGGATCACACGCCCAACATCGGCGAGGAGATGATGCGGGTAGAGGACTGGACGGTCCTGCACCCCACCGTCGCCGGTCGCAAGGTCTCCGACAACGCGGCGTTCGACGTCCGCAAGGGCGAGATCGTCGGCATCGCCGGCCTCATGGGCGCCGGCCGTACCGAACTGGCCATGAGCATCTTCGGAGGCGCCTACGGGCGCAAGGTCTCCGGCAGGCTCCTCCTCAAGGGCAAGGAGGTCCACCTCCACTCGGTGGACCAGGCCATCGAGGCGGGGCTGGCCTATGCCACCGAGGACCGCAAGCGGTACGGGCTCAACCTCATCGACGATATCCGCCGCAACATCTCGGCGGCGTCGCTGGACCGGATCGCGCGCAACGGCGTCGTCAATTCCAATGAGGAGATCAAGAACGCTGAGCGGTACCGCAAGGAGATGCGCATCAAGACCCCCACGGTGATGAACGTCGTGGGCCAGCTCTCCGGCGGCAATCAGCAGAAGGTGGTCCTGTCCAAGTGGATGATGACCTCCCCCGAGGTGCTGATCCTCGACGAGCCCACCCGTGGCATCGACGTCGGGGCAAAGTACGAGATCTACACCATCATCAACGCGCTCGCTGACGCCGGGAAGGCCGTCGTCGTGATCTCCTCGGAGCTCCCGGAGCTCCTCGGCATCTGCGATCGCATCTTCACGCTGGCCTTCGGCCGCATCACCGGCCAACTCCTTCGGGCAGAGGCAGACCAGGAGAAGCTCATGAAGCTCATGACCAAAGAAAGGGAGGCCGCCTGATGACCGGAATCAAGGATCTGTTCTCGAAGAACCTCCGCCAATCCGGCATCGTCATCGCGTTCGTCGCGATCGTGGCGCTGTTCACGATTCTGACCAACGGGATGCTGCTCGATCCCACCAACGTCAGCAATCTGATCCTGCAGTACTCCTACATCCTGATCCTGGCGATCGGCATGCTGTTCGTCATCGTCGTGGGCCACATCGACCTGTCCGTGGGCTCGGTCGTCGCGCTCGTCGGCGCGGTGTCGGCCACGCTGATCATCAAGATGGACATGCCCTGGTTCGTCGGTGTCCTCGCCGGACTCGTCGTGGGCCTGATGATCGGCGCGTGGCACGGGTTCTGGGTGGCCTACGTCGGTATCCCCGGCTTCATCGTGACCCTGTCGGGCATGTTGCTGTTCCGCGGCATGACCTTCCTGGTGCTGGGTTCGGTGTCGCTGTCGCCGATGACCGGGGAGTACCAGCGGATCGCCAACGGGTTCCTCAACGGACTGTTGGGCGGCATGGGTTATGACCTATTCACGCTGCTCATCGGCGTGTTCGCCGTCGCCGGCTTCGCATGGAAGCAGTGGCGCAGCCGTCGGGCCCGGATCCGCTACGAGCAGGAGGTGGAGGGCATGCCGCTCTTCGTCGCCAAGCTCGTCCTGCTGGCCGTGGTGATCATGTTCTTCGCCTGGAAGCTCGCCACCGCGCGTGGGTTCCCGATCGTGTTGATCATCCTGGCGGTCCTGGTGCTGATCTACTCGTTCCTGTCCAAGAGTTCAATCTACGGCCGTCACGTCTACGCCATCGGTGGCAACATCAACGCGGCCATGCTCTCGGGCGTCAAGGTCAAGCGGACCATCTTCTGGGTGTACGTCCACATGGGTCTCCTCACCGGCGTCGCCGGCGTGGTGTTCTCGTCCCGCACCAACGGCGCCCAGCCTGGCGCGGGCAACATGTTCGAGCTGGACGCGATCGCGGCCTGCTTCATCGGTGGCGCTGCCGTCACCGGCGGTGTGGGCACCGTGGTGGGGGCCATGATCGGTGGTCTGGTCATGGCCGTCATGAGCAACGGCATGCAGCTGATGGGCGTGCAGACGTCGATCCAGCAGATCGTCAAGGGTCTGGTGCTGCTGCTGGCTGTGGCGTTCGACATCTGGAACAAGCGTCGGGCCGCGGCCGCCAAGGCCTGATCCTCAACGCTGATACGGCGCCCGGGTCCCCCCGGGCGCCGTTTCGCGTTGAGTGGGCCGACGGGGCGCGCAGCGCCCTTCGTGTCGGGACCTTCCCGGCTCTACTCGATGACCAACACCGGAGCCTGGTCCACTGTCACCAGCACGCGGTCCCCCTGAGCCAGGGGCTGCGCCGCGCGGGCATGCAGGTATGCCTGCAACTCGGTGTCGTCGTGCAGCGTGACATAGACCCGGGCGTGATCGCCGAGGAAGGACAGCTGCCGGATGGTGGCCTCGAAGCCCTGTGCTCCCGTCGCATCGGCGTGCGCCAGCGGCATGAGGGACAACCGCTCCGGCCGCACGAGTGCCACGCCGCTCCCCTCCGTCACCGAGCCGGGAAGCGTGGGCACCCACTCCCCCAGCACCTTGACGCGGCCGCCCTCGACCTGGCCATGCACCCGATTGGTGGAGCCGATGAACTGCGCCACGAACTCGTTGGCGGGACGCTCGTACAGCTCCCGCGGGTCCGAGAGCTGCTCGAGCCTACCTTCGCGCATGACACCGACCCGGTCCGCCATGGCGAGAGCCTCACCCTGGTCGTGGGTGACGAACAGCGTGGTGGTGCCGAGTTCCAGCTGAATGCGGCGGATCTCGTCACGCAGTTGCACGCGCACTTTCGCGTCGAGCGCGGAGAGGGGCTCGTCGAGCAGCAACACGTCCGGATTCGACGCCAGCGCCCTCGCCAGCGCAACCCGCTGCTGTTGCCCGCCGGACAGCTCCGTCGGCAGGCGCGAGTGGTGGCTGCCCAGGCCGACGAGCTCCAGGTGGTGGTCGATGATCGACTTGCGCCGTGACCTGTCCACCTTGCGCATCGAGAGCGCGAAGTCGATGTTTCCCGCCACGGTGAGGTGTGGGAACAGCGAGTAGCTCTGGAAGACCATGGCCATGTTGCGCTTGTTGGGCGGGACCTGTGTGACGTCGTGGCCGCCCACCACCACAGAGCCGGCGTCTGCCTCCTCCAATCCGGACAGGACGCGCAGAGCGGTGGTCTTCCCGCACCCCGACGGGCCGAGGAGTGCGACGAGCTCCCCGGGCCGGATGTCCAGGTCCAGGTGATCCAGGGCTACGACCGTGCCGAAGGTGCGGGTCAGACCGCGCAGTTCCACGCCGACGGCGGGTGTGCTCTCGCTCATGGTTCAGGACCTATTCTTCGCGCGCTGGGGATGGGTGACGTAACTGAGGCCGACGAGCAGCACGATGCCGAACAACAGCGTCAGGAGGGACACGGCGGCAGCCACCTGCGGGGCCGCCTGGTTGACCAGCATGACGCCGGTCTGGAGGTTCTCGCGCGCCAGCATGCGGGCGATGGTGAACTCGCCGAGCACCACCGCGATGGAGATGAACCCGGCCGACGCGACGGCGCTGCGCAGGTTGGGCAGCAGCACACGGGCGATCACGACTGGCCACGAGGCGCCCATGGAGCGGGCCGCGGCAACCAGGGTGCGCACGTCGATGGCGGAGAGGCCGGAGTCCAGCGCGCGGTACGCGAACGGCAGCACCAGCACCACGTAGGCGAAGCTGAGCCAGATGGCGTGCGTGTCCAGCACCTGGGTCGCGATGAACCGGTAGACCGGCACGAGGCCGACGACCAGCACGATGGCGGGCAGCGTGAGCGGCAGCAGGCAGACGAACTCCACCACCCGGCTCAGCCGCGGCAGCCGCAGCCGCACCCACACCATCGTCGGGAGAAGCAGCACGAACATCATCACCAGCGTCATCGCGGCGATGGCCAGCGAGTTGACCAGCCCCGTGTAGAGCGGCTGCAGGCGGGCGCCGTCACCGCCGCCGAAGAGACGCGCCCAGGCGTCCGCCGAGTACCGGCCGGTGAGCGGGAAGCGGATGGAGAACTCGAGCAGCGCGTACAGCGGGTAGGCCAGGAACAGCCCCACGGCCCCCAGCACGGCAGCCCTCAGCCGCCTCTGCCGCGTCAGCTTCACGGCCGCGCGGCTCATCGGGTCCACCGGGCGGTGCGGCGCTGCAGGGCCGCGTACAGGGCCATCACGACGGCGATGACCACGATCATGCCGGCGGCCAGGGCCTGGGCGTAGGAGTCCATGTCGGTGTTGTTCTCGTTCCGGATGGCGCCCTCGATGGCCATGGGCACGATGATGGTGCGCTGCGAGATGAGCGCGGCCGCCGTCGCATAGGCCGAGAAGGCGTTGGCGAACAACAGCAGGAGGCTGCCGAGGAAGCTCGGCAGCAGGATGGGCCCGGCCACGCGGCTCCAGAACGTCCAGGTGGAGCCCCCCAGGTTCTCGGTGGCGTCGCGCCACTCCTGGCGCAGTCCGTCGACCGCGGGCAGGAACACGATGATCATGAGCGGGATCTGGAAGTAGCTGTACACCACGACGAGGCCGGGCACGGAGGGGAGGAAGTCACCCGGCACGGTGAGTCCGAACGCGTCGGCGATCAGCCGGGTGAAGTTGCCGTTCTTGCCGAGCACCGAGATGAAGGCGAATGCCAGCATGACGCCGCCGAACTGGGCCAGCACGGAGGAGACGGCCGTGTAGACGCGACGCAGCGGCGAGTCCACGGCCACCGTCGACAGGGCGTAGGCCGCGACAGCCCCCACCACGGCGCCGATCAGCGCCGAGGCGAGGCTCAGCCACGCGGTGGTGAGGAAGATCTGGGCGGTGGCGGGCGTGAACAGCTTCGAGACCCCGTCGAGCGAGAACCGCCCCTCGCGGTTCCGGAACGCCCCGACGACCACCAGCACCGTCGGGAGGAACAGGAACACTGCGAGGTATCCGAAGAAGGGCAGGGTCACTGCCGCGTCCCGTGCGGTGCGCGTGAGACGCGCACCCGGCGCCGTCACGCCCGCCACCTGTGCTGTCATCAGCTGATCGTCGCGTCCCAGTTGTCCTGCAGGAACGCGGTGGCGGCCTCGGCCTGCTCGGCGGTGGGCGCGAGCAGCTCGTCGACGACCGGGGCGGCGGCCCTGGCCTCGTCGGAGAACTCGTCTGCGAAGACCGGGCTCAGCACCGGCACGGCGCCGCCCTCGGCCCACAGGTTCTGCGCCTCGGCGGAGAACAGGTACTCCTGCCACAGCCGGGCGGCGGCGGGATTCGGGGCGTCGTTGTTGATGGCCTGCTTGTAGTAGGAGCCCAGCGCGATGCCCTCCGGAAGGAAGGTGGCCCACTCGACGCCCTGCTCGGCGAGGCTGTTGGTGACGGGCACCATGTTGTAGGACCAGTCGAAGACCACGCCGTGCTCACCGGACTCGATCGTGCCGGGGGTGACGTCGGTGAGGTTCAGCGAGCCGGCGTCGTTGAGGGACTTGAAGTAGTCCAGGCCGGGCTGCAGGTCGTCGAAGGAGCCGCCGTTGGCGAGCGCCCCCAGCAGGAAGCCATTGAACGCGGCCCCCGCCTCGGCGGGCTTGCCGTTGAGCGCGACGGAGCCGGCGAACTTCGGGTCGGTCAGCTGATCCAGCGACGTGATCTCGCCGTACTTGGTCTTGTTGTAGCCCACCACCATGACGCCGGTGTAGTCGGAGACCCACAGGCCCTCGGGGTCCTTCTGGTCCTCGGGGATGTCGGCGAAGCGCTCCACCTGGTAGGGGGCGAAGTAGCTGGTGGACTCGAGCGCCACGTTGGTGCCGAGGTCGAACACGTCAGGGGCCTTGTCGGTGCCCTTGTTGGCGTCGGCGGCGGCGATCTCCTCCTTCGACGACGAGTCGGGGGCCTGCTCGTTGACCTGGATTCCGTACTTGGCCTTGAAGCCCTCGATGACGGCGCCGTAGTTGGCCCAGTCGTGCGGGAGGGCGATGACGTTGAGTTGGCCTTCGGCCTTGGCGGCCTCGATCAGGCCCTCCATACCACCGAAGTCGGCGGCGGAGGTGGCGGTCGCGGCGTCCACAGCGGCAACGGCCGACGAGGACTCGGAGCCGGCGGACGAGGTGGTGGCGGAGGTGGTGCCGCCACAGGCGGCCAGCGCCAGGGAGGCTGCGGCCAGGCCCGCCAGGGCGGCCGTACGGATTCCACGCATTGAGGGTCCTTCTCTCAGGGAGACAGTGGCCGGGTGGCCATCACGCAACCTAGGGGGCGCCGGGAAACGGCCGGGGGGCCTCGGGTGAACGCCGCGTGACCCGGGCGTGACAGCAGAACAACGCTCCCGACGACGGCGGCCGCGGCCGGGGCAAGGAACACGCCCGGGCCACGCGTCGCCGTCTCGGCATCGTTGCCAGAGCGACAACGATCAGTGAGCGTGCCTGTGCCGCCAAGACCCCGGTGAACCAGCCGCGATGACCACTAGGCTGTGGCCAACCTGGAAAGGGGAGTCCGTGAAGGGTGTCGTCGTGTTTTCCGGCTCGGCCCATGCCGCATTCGCCGATGAGATCTGCGCCCACCTGGGGCTACGTCGCTCTGGGGTGAAGATCTCCCGATTCAGCAACGACTGCCTGCAGGCGCAACTGCTGGCCAACTGCCGGCAGCGCGACGTCTACATCGTGCAGCCGCTGGTGCCGCCGACGCAGGACCACCTGATGGAACTGCTCCTCATGATCGACGCCGCCCGCGGCGCCTCCGCGGGCCAGATCACCGCCGTGATCCCGCACTACGCCTACGCGCGCTCGGACAAGAAGGACGCCTCACGCATCTCGATCGGCGGCAAGCTGGTCGCGGACATGCTTTCGACGGCAGGCGTGGACCGGGTGCTGACGATGGCGCTGCACGCACCTCAGGTGCACGGCTTCTTCTCGGTGCCCGTGGACCACCTCACCGCCCTCGGGGTCATCGCCGACCATTACCGGGACAGGGACCTGAGCAACACCGTCGTGGTCTCCCCGGATCTGGGCAACGCCAAGCAGGCCACCCTGCTGGCGCGGCTGCTCAACCTGCCGGTCGCCGCGGGTTCCAAGCAGCGCCTGGCAGACGACCGTGTGGTCATCGACGCCATCGTCGGCGACGTGGCCGGCAAGCGCGCCATCGTGCTCGACGACGAGATCGCCACCGGCGGATCCATCGTCGAGATCGTCAACCGGCTGGGAGACTACGGCTGCGGCGACGTGTCCGTGGCCTGTACGCACGGGCTCTTCGCCGGGAAGGCGGTGGAGAAGCTGACCACCGTGTCGCGCATCGTGGAGGTGGTCTCGACCAACACGGTGCCCGCTCCGCAGGACTTCCCGGGCCTCACCGTGCTGAGCGTGGCGGGGCTGTTCGCCGACGCGATCGACCGCATCCACAACGGACGCTCGGTGAGCAAGCTGTTCAATGACGTGGACCCGTCCTACGCCCCGCCGCCGCAGCCCGAGGGGCTCTTCTAGTCCTCCGCGCGCCGCCGGCGGATTCGCTCCGCCACCTCACGCCACGACGGGACGACCGTGCCCTCGCGGGACATCAGGCGCCGCAATCGACGACGGCTGAGGAGGATTCCGCCGATCCCGACTACGAAGAAGGGGATCTGCAGAAGCCACGCGAGCCGCAGGTGTTCCGGGGTGTAGGCGTCGCCCCGCGCGATCCAGTCGAGGAAGACCCCCATGACCAGGATCAGGATGGTTCCGCCCAGGAACCCGCCGGCGATGACGATGCCGTTGGCCGCCCCCAGGCGGGTGACTGGCAGGTTGGTGCGCGGGAAGTCGAAGCCCACGCCGGTGCCGGGCCCCGCCACGGCGAGCGCGAGCACGAGGCAGATGAGCAGCGGGAGCGGCGTGCGGCCGGGCCACAGCAGCACCGCCGCCCAGCACGCGATCACGGCCCACACGAAGATGAGCACCAGCGTGCTGCGCCGCAGCGGGTGGCGGGCGGTCAGCGAGCCGACGACAGGCCCGGCCACCATCGAGGCCACCGACAGCAGCGCGAACAGGCCTCCGGCCTCAGCCTGCGACAGTCCCTGCCCGACGACGAGGTACGGGATGCCCCACATGAACACGAACGCGATGGACGAGAACCCGGAGGTGAAGTGCACCCAGAAGCCGAGCTGGGTGGCGGGGTGCATCGAGACACCCCGGATCCGTGCGGGGATCTCGCGCAACGGGTCCACCACGACGCTGGACGCCTCCCCCGCCGGCGCGTCGCGCACCCAGGCCGCGATGAGGACGGCGGCCAGCACGCTGAAGCCCACCGTGATGAGGAGTCCCGTGCGCCAGCCGGCGACCTGGATCAGAGGCAGGACCGCGCCCACGGCGGCGATCTGGCCGAGTGCGCCGATCATGCCGGTGACCTGGCTCAGCACCGGGATGCGGCGCGGATCGAACCATCGCGGAAGGAGCCGGAGGACCGAGTTGAACATGCAGGCGTCGCCGATACCGAGCAGGATGCGCGCCACATAGGCGATCGACAGGTCCTCGGCGAGGGCGAGCATGCCCTGCCCGAGCGCGACGACCAGGGTGCCCGCGGTGAGTACGACCCGCGAGCCGTACCGGTCCAGCATCAGCCCGACGGGCACCTGGGCGAGGGCGTAGGTGGCCAGCTGCAGGACGACGAACGTGGAGATGATGCCCGGGGTGGTGCCGAAGTGGGCCGCGGCCTCCAGGCCCGCCACGCCGAGGGAACTGCGGTGCATCACCGCCAGCGCGTAGCCGAAGAGGGCGACGCCCCAGACGACCCACGCCGCCCGGCCGTACCCGCTCGTCACCACGTGAGACCTCCCGACAGGGATCTTAGTGACGCGGGACCGACGGCGGCGACCGCGCCCACCGTCGGCTCCCCTCCGGAGGAGGGTGTCAAAGGGTGGAGATGTCGATGACGTATCGGTAGCGCACCTTGGAGGCCACCACGTTGTCGTAGGCCTCGTCGATCTGGTCCGCATTGATCATCTCGATCACCGGGGCCAGGGAGTGGTCCGCGCAGAAGTCCAGCATCTCCTGGGTCTCCCGGATGCCGCCGATGTTGGATCCCGCCAGCACGCGCGCCTGGCCGGTGAGGATCCCCAGGTGGACGGACGTCGCGTGCTCCGGCAGGCCCACGTTGACGAGCACGCCGTGGGCCTTGAGGAGTTTGAGCAGCCCGTCGAGGTCCACACCGTCGGAGACGGTGGTGACGATGAGGTCGAACGTGCCGCGCAGCTCCTTCATGACGCCGCGGTCTGCCGTGGAGACGTAGTCGGTCGCGCCCAGCTTGAGCCCGTCGTCGCGCTTGGCCAGGGTGCGGCCCAGCACGATGGTCTCCGCCCCCAGCGCGGCCGAGATCTGCACGCCCATGTGCCCGAGTCCACCCATGCCGACGATGCCCACGCGCTTGCCGGGGCCGGCACCCCAGCGCTTGAGCGGGGAGTACAGCGTGATGCCCGCACACATCAGCGGGGCGGCGTGCTCCAGGGTCATCGCGTCCGGCACCCGCAGGAGGTAGTCCTGCTCCACGGTGATGCCCTGCGAATAGCCGCCTGCGGTGGGGAGGCCGTCGCGGCCGGTGCCGTTGTAGGTCCAGACGGCGCCGGGCCGGCCGGTGCAGAACTGCTCCTCACCATGCCGGCACATCTCGCACTCCCGGCAGGAATCGACGAAACAGCCGACGCCCACGCGATCTCCGGGCGCGAACCCGGTCACCTCGGAGCCCACGCGGCTCACGACCCCGGCGATCTCGTGCCCCCCGACGAACGGGTAGTGGATGCTGCCCCACTCCCCCCGGGCGGTGTGGATGTCCGAGTGGCAGATGCCCGTGTAGTGGATGTCGAAGAACACCTCGGTGGGGCCGGGATCGCGCCGGGTGATCGTGGTCTTGCGGTACCGGCCGGTGGGCGAGTCGATGGCATAGGCGGCGACGTCTGGCATGGCTTCCTCCAGGGAGCGGACGGGACGCCTGCGATGCTACCCCGGCGCGGACCTACGCGCCGCCGAGGCCTTCCAACCAGGCCGCGGGGGCGGCGCCAGGGGCCGGCTCCTCCGCACCCTCATCGGGCACGGTGCAGCTGGGCTTGACGCCGGGCTCCGGGCCGAATTCCTTGCCGCCGAAGATGTAGGTCTTGGCGTATTCGTAATAGGCGTCGTGGTTGCCCGTGTCATACGGGTTCTCAAGTGCACAGCGGCCCACGTAGTAGCCCACCACATCCGCGAAGGTCTCCGTCACGCTCCGACCCGCGTAGTCGCTGAAGCGTCCCTCCCGGGCGAAGAGCTTGCGGAACACCGTCCAGTACTCGGGTTCCTGGTACCGGGTGGAGTTTCGCACGTGCCCGAGCTCGTGGACGACCAGCCGCACGAGGCGGCCTTCGTCGCCACTGTCCAGGGCGCGCTGGAACTTGGAGAAGTCCAGGGTCACGTAACCAGTCTTCGTGAGGCTCCAGTCACCCCAGGCGTACCCCGAGATGCGGGCGGCGTTGAGCCCCAGCGTGCCGCTGACGTTGGCCTGCAGATCCGCCCGGTAGGGCGTGCACTCCATGGCGTCCAGCGTTTCCCACAGAATCTTGATCGAGGCGCGGCGCTCCTCGGTCCACTGGGAGCCGGAGAGCTTGAAGCCGAAGGTGGTCGCTAGCTGGGCGGCGAGCTCGTCGACGGAGGCGTCCGCCGGGTATGGCCTGGTGGACGCGCACGGTGCTGGGATGCCGGTCACGGGCAACACGGGCGTGGGCGCGATGGGCAGGGCCTGGGCGGTGGAGGCGACGACGGAACCCGCGGCGACGGCCACCGTGGCCATCAGCGCTGCGATCCATCTGCGCACCGGCTCTCCCACCCTTCACTGCATAACGCTCCCAAGAATCTCTCAGGATTCTCAGCGAGTCAAACCGACCGGCGCCGCTGTGGATAAGTCCTTGTCGTGGGCTTCGCCCGACGAGACGATGGCGAGCAGCTGACTGGCCTGGGCGCCGTCGCCGTCCTGCCGACCTGGGGACAACTGTGTGGATGAAGCCGCCACTGGTCGGGTTCTTGTCCACAGGCTCACCATTTGACCGCGGACATGACCCCCTCCTGCTCTTACAGTGACGCCGGAAGGGAGCCCCGATGCACGACCAGAAGCGGCCGAGTAGGCCGGAAAACCCAGCGCCCGCGCCCACCCGGCCCGCAGCAGTTCAGCTGCGCGCGAGGCGCAGCCCCAAGATCATGGCCTCAGGTGCCCTGCTCATCGCTGTGGGCGGTCTGGGCGCCGCCGCGTTGTACTCGATGAACGCCGAGCACCGTGCGGTGGTGGTGATGGCCTCGGACGTGCGCCGCGGTGACGCCATCGCCAGGGAGGACCTTGCCGTCCTGGAGATCCCCGCCAGCCTCACCGTCGACGCGCTGGGCGCGGCGGACCTGCCGGCCCTCGTCGGTCAGCGTTCGCTGACGGATCTGCCGCGGGGTGCCTTCCCGCTGACGCGCCACGTCGGTGAGGACCCGCTGCCGGCCGGCCAGTCCCTCGTCGGGCTACGTCTACCGCTCGGCAAGCTCCCCACCGCGGACATGCCCCCCGGAACGGCGGTGCGGCTCGTCGGGCTGGTCGAGGGCGTCGAGACCTCCGTGGACGCGGTGGTGGGCAGCGCACCGGTCCTCCTCGATGACGGCGCGAGCTACTCACTGGACGTGAGCGTCCAGGACGGTCGCGCAGACGAGGTGGCACGCCTGTCGGCTTCGGACATGGTGGCGCTCGTCGTCGTGGGTGGTGCGTGATGGCGGTGGTCCTGCTGGCGTCGGCGGCCGGGTCTCCGGGGGTGACAACCTCCGCCCTGGCGCTCACCCTGAGCTGGCCCAGGCATGCCCTGCTTGCGGACTGTGACCGCACACCCTCCCAGGCGGTGCAGGCCGGTTATCTGCGTGGGGTGGATCACGGCGGGCGGGGCCTGATGTCGTTGGCCCACCTTCACCGCGAGGGCGCGGCCGTGGCGTCGGAGCTGTGGTTGCACACGGTCGCGCTCACGGAATCGGGAGACCGTGAACGGCGATTCCTGCCGGGATTCACCACGGCGGGCGCCTCCCGGTTGTTCGAGCATGTGTGGGGGACTCTAGGGGAGGCGCTGGCGGCACTGGACGAGCGCGGGATCGACGTCCTGATCGACGCTGGGCGGATCACCACGACGGGACTGCCCTTGGGGCTCCTCAGCGCGGCGGACGTCGTGCTGGTCTGCGTGCGCTCGTCGCTGCGCTCGCTGGCTGGGGCGCGGATCCACCTCACCACCGTCCAGGACCAGCTCCGCACGCTGCCCTCGCCCCCGGTGGCCGCGCTGGCGGTGGTCGGCCCAGGGCGTCCTTACGCCGCGGGTGAGATCTCCGCCCAGTTCGGCCTCCCGTGCTGGCTGGAGCCCGGCTGGGATCCCCGCGCCGCGGAGGTGCTCAGCGACGGCGCCCTCGAGCCCCGCCGCTTCCACGACGGCGCGTTCATGGGACGATTCCGGGCGGAGGCGAAGGCGCTCTCGGAGCGGCTGGCCCGGAGCCGCCAGGCCACGGCCGCAGTCGCGGGGCTCGCACGATGAGCATCGGGCAGCTCCCCCCGCTCGCCGGCGCCCTGGGACGGCTGGGGCTGGCCCCGGCGGCGGACGGTCCCACCGAGGCGGCCGAGCCGTCCACTGGCGCCCGGAGGGGTGCACCGCCACCCTCCCCCGCCATGCCGCTCGCCGCTCAGGACGTGGATTGGCAGGTGGTGGTCGGGCTCCGGCGCGAGGCGGTTGACCTGATCACCCGGGCGTCGGCGGAGTGGCAGGCCGGCAGGGGCCAACCCATGCCGGAGGATGACCGGCGGGTGCGCGGGCGGGCGATCATCCGCAGCGTCGTCCATGCCCGTGCCCAGAGCCTGGGCGAGGCGGGGGAGGCACTGTGGCCGGTGGAGCTCGAGCTGCGCTACGCCGACGCGGTCGAGAACGCCATCTTCGGGTACGGCCGGCTCCAGCCCCTCTTCGAGATCCCGGACGCGGAGAACATCGAGATCCATGGCTGCGACACCGTCACCGTGCAGTACGGCGACGGCCGCAGGGAGGCGCACCCCGCCGTCGCGGACACAGACGACGAGCTGGTGGACGCCATCCGCTTCCTCGGCGAGACGGCCACGCCGCCGCGGCCGTTCGACGACCTTCACCCCACCATGACGCTGGCCCTGGGGAACCGGTTCCGCCTGCACGCCATCGGGTTCGGGCTGTCGTTTCGCCCCAGCGTGGTGATCCGGCAACACCTGCTCACGGATGTGAGCCTCGCGGAATTGGCCGCCGACGGCATGCTGCCCCCGTACGTGGCGCGGCTGCTCGAGTCGGCCGTACTGGCGCGGAAGTCGATCGTCATCTCCGGGGACCAGGGGGCCGGGAAGACCACGCTCCTCCGGGCGCTCATCGCCGCCATCCACCCGTCCGAGCGGTTCGGCACGCTGGAGACGGACTACGAGTTGTTGACCCACCTGTTGGGCCATCGCCGCAACATCCTGGCGCTGCAGGCGCGGGTGGGCATGGGAGAGACGTCCGGTGGAGTGGGCGTCGGGTCCTACACGGTCGCGGACCTGATCCCGGAGGCGCTGCGCCAGAACCTGACGCGGATCGTCGTGGGCGAGGTGCGCGGCTCTGAGGCCGGGGCCATGTTCGAGGCCATGCAGTCCGGCGCGGGCTGCCTCGCCACCACCCATTCGCATTCCGCCTCCTCGACGATCGACCGCCTCGCCGCCCGCGTGGCCCAGGGCCGGGTGCTGAGTGTGGAGGATGCCATGCACCAGATCGCCCACCACCTGGCCTTCATCGTGCACGTCACCCTCCTTGATGAGTCGTGGCGTGGCGGCACGCGGCACCGGTTCGTCTCAGAGGTGCGGCAGCTGACGGGTGCCGTGGAGGCGGGCCGGCCGTCCACGCACCTCGTCTACCGCGCCGCCACGGCCACTCAGCCGGAGTTCTTCCAGCCGGAGGCGGCCATGGCCTCGGAGCTCGCGCCCTTCGAGGGGGCGGTCCCATGGGGGTGATCCTGGCGGCGCTGGCCGGGTCGACGGCGGGGCTCGGCCTCCTCGTGTTCGCGCTCGGCGCGCAGCGCGTCCACCGCTCTTCCACAGCTTTACCCACAGGCCTGTGGATAAAGCTCGGTCGGTGGTGGACGGGGCTCTCCAGCGCCAGGCGCGGGTGGTTCGGCGGGGCTCTGGTGACGGGGCTGGTGGCCGGCGTCGCGAGCGCCTCGGTGATCGGGCTTGTGCTGCTACCCACGGCACTGGTGGCCATCCCCCTGCTCCTCAGCGCGCCACCGAACCGCGAGGTGGAGGTGCTTGCGGGGCTGGACCGTTGGGTGCGCCTCATCTCCACGTCGCTCTCGTCAGGCAAATCCATCCGCGACGCCATCTTCGCCACGCGCAGCCAGGTACCCGCTGTGCTCCGGGAGCCGGTGGCGCATCTCTGCACGCGCCTGGATCAGCGCTGGCACACCCGCGACGCCCTCTTCGCGATGGCCGACGAACTGGGCTCCGCGGATGCCGACGCGGTGGTGGCGGCGCTTGCGATCGCCGCCGCCAAGGGCGGAGCCGGCGCGCGGGTCACGCTCGGCGCCGTCTCCGACAGCATCCAGGCTCGGCTCGCGGCGCTCCGCGAGATCGCCGCGGAGCGCTCGAAGCCGCGCGTGGTCGTCAAGCAGGTCACGCTGATCACCCTCGGGGTGCTCGGCGGTGCGCTGGTGCTCAACCCCCAGTTCTTCATCCCCTACACCACGCCCCTCGGGCAGGTCATCGCGTTCGCCCTGGCCGGCGCGTACCTGGGCTGCCTGGTGATGGTGCGGCGCATGACGGTGCCACCCCTGGCGCCGCGCTTCCTGAGGAGCGCGGCGTGATGACCCTCGCCGTCGCGTGCGGCATGGTGGCGGGGCTGGGTGCCGCGCTGATCCTCCGGGGCGCCATCCGGGCACCCGTCCGGCTGAGCGACGCGATGACGGTGCTGGACCACCGGCAGCACCGCCCTGTCCAGACAGCCTCCGAGTCCGGGGCCGAAGCGTGGGGCGAGAGGGTCCAGCGGAGGCTCCGCCTACCCCTGACCGCCCATCAGCAGCAGTTGCTCCTGATGCAGGGCCGAAGCGTCGGTGACTTCTTCGTGGAGAAGATGGTGTGGACGCTGGCGGGCCTGGCCCTGCCCGCGGTGTGGGCGGCGTCCCAGGTGATTCTCGGCAACGCACCGGGCATCGCACCCGTGGGCGTGGCGCTCGGGTGCGCGGTGGTGGGGTACTTCGTCGCGGACCTGAGGCTGCGGGGCGGGGCGGCGCAGGAGCGCCGGGCGGCCACGGACGGCATCCACACCTTCTTCGATCTCGTGGTCCTGGAGCGCCTGGCCAACTCCTCTGCGGCGCAAGCCACGGCCAATGCTGCGGCCGTCGCTGACACGCCCCTGTTCCGCCGGATCACCTCTGGTGTGGAACGAGCGCGGATGGAACAGACGCAGCCGTGGCAGGAGCTCCGGGACATCGCCCGGGAGTGGAACGTTCCGGAGCTGGCGGACTTCGCGGACGTGATGCAGCTCGAGGAACAGGGCGCAGGTCTGGCCGACGTGCTGCAGGCGCGCGTCCGGGAACTGCGCGACGCGCACCTGGGCGCCCAGCGCGCCCGGGCGCAGGAGGCCAGCGAGGCGATGACCCTGTGGATGACCATCCCGGCTCTCCTGCTGGGAGTCGCGCTACTCGTTCCACCGCTGCTGAAGCTGCTGGGGTCGTGATGTCAAGACCCGGCTGCCTGCTGTGGACACATTTCACCGATCCATCTCCCCCCTGTGGATAACCCGATTACTGACACCGTCGCCCACCAGACTCTTCATCAGGAGGTCCCCATGTCACTCATCCATCACCTCATCGGACTCGTCGTCATCCTGCATCCGGCATCGCGCCGCCGGGATGAGCGCGGGCTCAGCCAGAGCACGGAGAACGCCATACTCCTGGCCGGCGCCGCAGCAATCGCGCTGATCATCATCACCGCCATCACCGCCTACGTCACCGACCGCCTCCCCAGCTGACATGGTCACGCAGACGCACCCGCCGGGGGTGAGACCATGAGAATCATGCGCGCAGCGGGGGCGGGCGTCGTGCTACTGCTCGTCGTCGCCGGAGTCCCCTGGGTCCTGCTCCAGGTGGCCCACCCCGGCGCCCTGCTGGACGCCGACTGGGCCACGTCGCTGTTGGTCGCCCTGGACAGCCGGCTGCTCATCGGGCTTCTGAGCATGGCCGGCTGGGTGGCCTGGGGCGCGCTCAGCCTCACCATCGTCCTCGAGGTCGTGGCCGTGCTGACGCGCCACAGGGTCACGATGACCCTGCCTGGCACCGGCTGGCTCCGCCCGCTCGTCGGCGCGCTGGTGGTTGCGGCGGTCGCAGCCCCCACCGTCGCCGCTGCGGACTCCGGGGCGGTTGCCTCCGCCCCGCCCGCCACCGGAACGACGTTCGGGCTGTCGTCTGCCGCCTCGTTCGCCCAGCAGCAGGTCCAGGTGGCCGACTCGGCACACACGTATGTGGTTCAGGCGGGCGACGAACTCTGGAGCGTCGCGGAGAGCCAACTCGGCTCCGGGGACCGGTGGCGGGAGATCGTCGCCTTGAATCCCGTCCTTGCCGAGTCGCCTCGCCTTGAACCCGGCGCTGTGTTGGCGCTGCCGGACGTGGCGGCGCAGCAGGCCGTGGTCGTGGTGCAGCCAGGCGATTCGCTCTGGTCCATCGCAGGCCGGGAGCTGGGTGACCCGCAGCGTTGGCCTGAGGTCCATCAGCTCAACGAGGACCGGATCACGGACCCGGACCTCATCGAGGCGGGCTGGACGCTCGAGGTGCCGGCATCGCCGTCGGCACCCGAGGCGGTCGTCCCCGAGGCGGTCGTCCCCGCAGCGGTGGAGCTCAGGCACCCTTCTGGTCACCTGCTCGCGGAGCCGGTCTCCGTGCCGGCTCTCCCCGCGGTCGCCGTCGGCCTCGAACCGCCCGCGGCGGCCGATGCCTCTGAACCAGGAGTCGAGGGCCCCGCATCCGAGGCGGACGTCCAGGAGGCGGACGACGGCGTTGCCGGCCTGCTCGGCCCGATGAGCGCTGTCCTCGCGGGCGGCCTGGTGGCCGGGCTGGCGTCCCGTCGTCGGCTGCAGGTCCTGGGCCGCGCCTTGGGACGGCGGGTGGTCCCGGTGGCCCCGTCACTCGCCCGGTTCTGGACGGCCCTCGCGCGGCACGCTGAGGAACCACTGGGGGCCGGGTGCGGCCCCACCACGATCGTGCTGGGGTGGACGGATGACGACGCCGCCGTTCCCCTGGACGTGGAGCGCGCCAGGGCCGTGGCGTTCACGGGTCAGGAGGCCGAGGCGGCCGTCGCCGCGGCACTCACCGGCCTGACCTGCGCTCCCTGGTCATCGGACACGCTGCTCGTCGTCGTCGGCGGCCAGGACTGGGCGGATGCCGTGGATGACCCTCGGATCACCGCCCTCCCACGCATCGAGGAGGGCATCGCGCACCTCACCCGGATCTGCAGCGAGCGCCGCCTCTCCATGGGTGGACGTGCGCTTCCGGAGTTGCGCGCGGATCCGGATCTCGGCGCCCTCTGGGAGCCGCTGGTGGTGACGTTCACCAGCCCGCTGGGGCCCGCCCATTGGGATGCCATCTCTGATGCCCTCGCTCTGGGTGAGGTGGGGGTCAGCGTGATCGGCCGAGCGGGCGCCGCGCCCCACGTGCACGCGGCCACGGTCTCCGTCGACGCGCAGACAGGACGTTGGGCGGGGCACACCTTCACCCCACAGCTGATCACTCAGCCCGCCCGCCGGGCCCTGATCGACCTGTTCGAGGCCACCGGGACCCAGGAGACGGAACCGGCACCGTGGTGGCGCACGGACGAGGAACTCCCCGCCAATGTGCGGCCGCTCCACCACCCTTCCGGACCGATCGAGGAGCCTCCCATGACCGGACGTTTCGCTGAGCCGGAGCACCCCACCCTCCTGCTGCTCGGCGATGTCGAGCTCGTCGGCGCGGCCGGCACCAGGCCCGGCCGGGCGACGGGCCAGTGCCTGGAGTACTGCGCATGGCTGGTGGAACATCCGGGCTTCACACCCACCGCCATGACGCGGGCCCTGATGATCGCTGAGACCACCCGGCGCTCCAATGTGAGCCGGCTTCGCAGCTGGCTCGGGACGGCCCCCGATGGGTTGCGCTACCTGCCCGACGCCTACTCCGGCCGGGTGTCTCTGGATCCGCGGGTCACGTCGGACTGGGACCAGTTCCGCGCCATGCTCAGTGGCGGGGTCAACATGTCGTCGGACGCTGCCCTGGCCGCGGCCCTCCGCATGGTCCGGGGGGAGCCCCTCGGCTCGTTCGCGTTCCAGTGGGTGTGGGCCGAGCAACTCAAGGCAGACATGGTGGGGATGATCGTGGACGCCGCCTGCGTGCTGGCGGACCGCTCCCTGGACCGGGGAGACGCCGCGGCCGCACTGTGGGCCGTCCGCCGGGGCCGCACCGCCGCCCCGGCAGATGACGCGCTCGCAGCCAGGGAGATCCTGGCGTTGGCCCTGGCGGGCCGCAGCTCGGAGGCGGGGTCCGCCGCGGTGACGCTCACCCGCGCCGCCCGGGCCGAGGGCAGGGATCTTGCGCCGGATCTGGCCCGCCGCGTCCAACTGGCCCTGCACGGATCGCCTGCGCGGCGCGTGGCTGGCGGGGCCTCGTCGGAGTCGGGACGGGTCAGTTCCTGACGGGGCTAGAGAGTCAACCCGGACAGAGCCGGCTTCGTGGCCACGGCGTCGCGCAGAGCCGCGCGCCCCGGGTCACCGAAGACCTGGACGAAACCGTCGACCAGTAGTGAGGGCAGGGATGCCGCCGGACCCGTCGCTCCGCGGCTCTCCACGATCGCGGTCAGGGTAACCGCCGCATCCTTGGCCGCCTTCACCCGCAACTGCTCCGGCTGAAGCCGGTTCATTCCCCACACCCCGGCCGAATAGTTAGGGTCGGTCAGGCAGGTCTGGAAATACACCGTGGCCGCGTCGCGCAGCTGGGCGTTGACGGCGTCGTCACCGAGCGCCTCCCGCGCGCTCCGCACCTCACGGCCGGCGAAGAACTGCTCGATGGTGCGCCGCACGCGGGTGAGGCTCGGGGTCAGGCGCTGCTGGCGCCCGTCGACCACGAGATTCAGCCAGAACCCGACGAATCTGTCGCCGTCGTCGCGTGGCCCGTAGCGTGCCCGGTGCAGGACGGGGTCCAGCGGGGCGCGGGTGTCGTCGGACATGCCAGGCAACCTACCACCGGCGCGTCCCCCGGCCTGCCGGAGCACGGTCACGAGCCGAGCTGCACCGCGCGGGCCACGATGATGGCGACGAAGAGGGCTGCCAGGAGCCCCACGAGCGGCCACTGCCAGGTGGCGCGGCGCTCCTTCGGCAGGTACATGAGCACAGCCGCGGTGGCCGCCCCGCCGAGCAGGCCACCCAGGTGGCCCTCCCATGAAATACCTGACCAGGTGAACGACAACACGACGTTGAGCCCAAGCCAGAACATGATGCCGCGAACGTCGCCCTTGTGCTTAACGGCCAGGAGCAGCAGTGCGCCCATCAGTCCGTAGATCGCCCCCGAGGCGCCGATGGTGGAGATGAAGGGCGGCGAGAAGAGCATCACGCCGGCGGATCCGCCGAGCAGGGCCACCAGATATACCGCCAGGTAACGGGCACGGCCGAAGACGTTCTCAATGGTGGGCCCCAGCATCCACAACACCAGCATGTTGAAGAGAATGTGCAGCGGCGACGAGTGGGTAAATCCTGACGTGATCACCTGCCACGGTGCCCCCGAGGCAACGCCCGGCTGCCAGGCGTAGCCCTCGGCCACGCAGCCGGCCGCGTCCGTGAGAAGAATCTGGTCCCCCACCGGACAGACGCCTTGGGGGGTCAGCGCCAGGAGGTTGAACAGGCCCGCGAACGAGCCGCCCGTCAGCAGTACCGCCACGAACACCACCGCGTTGATCACGATCAGCGTGACCGACGTGGCCCGAGTGTTGGCCACGCGGGTGCCGCCGTAGGGCAACCGCAGCTGGCGTGTCTCGCGGTGGCCGCGCTGCACGCACTCGGGGCACTGGAAGCCGACTGATCCGGGGATCATGCACTGCGGGCAGATGGGCCGGTCACAGCGTTGGCACGCGATGCGCGTCGGGTGATCGGGGTGCCGATAACACGTCGGCGCGTCGGATTCCATGCGACGAGCGTACCGAGGGACCGAAGGCGGACCCTCGGCGGTCAGCGCCGGCGGGACGCGGCGAGCGCCTCGCGGTACTCCGGGTCGTCCATCACGAGGTAGACCAGGCCGCAGTCCTGAGGACCGGTCACGCTGGCCTGGCACAGGGTGCACGGGTCACCGGGCCGGAGTGGGCACTTGGCGTCCGGGCGTCGTCGCGGTGTGGCGGTCTGGTCGAGCTTGAGCATCGTGCCACCCATGGTACGCCGCGACATCGGGGCTCTCGCCCGGCGGGCGGGCCGGTAAGTTGTGCCCATGGGTCACGGGCACGGGCACGGCAGTCATGGGGTCGTCGAGGTGGGGCAGCGCGCCCGCATGCTGCTCATCGGGCTTCTGGCCGTGTTCGGCGTGCTGGCCGTCGCCGGGCTGATCTGGCTGTGGCCCACCGGAGCCGAGGTCTCCGCGGCGCTCAACAAGATCTCCGATGCCCCGGGCGTCACCTACGAGCAGGCCACCATCGACGAGGTGGCCGACGGATGCGAATCGGCCTTCGAAATCCCGACGGGGACGGCTGCCTGCCTGACAGCCACCGTCACGCTCACCACGGGCGCCGACGCGGGCGAGCAGGCTTCGGTTGAGCTCACCGGGCCCAACGTGCACAACGGCCTGCGCGCGGGGGACGACATCGAGGTGGCCCGTGTGCCGACCTCGGACGGCATCCACTACTCATTCAGCGGCATCAACCGCCTGCCGGTGCTGCTCATCCTGGGCGTGCTGTTCACCGTGGCGGTGCTGATCGTCGCGCGGTGGCGGGGGTTGTTCGCGCTGCTGGGTCTCGTCATCGCCGGCGGGATCCTGCTGGGCTTCATGCTGCCGGCCATCATCGTCGGCAAGCCTGGGCTGGCGGTAGCCCTGTCCGGCTCCACGGTGATCATGTTCATCGTCCTCTACGTGGCGCACGGGGTGTCGCTGCGCACCTCGGCGGCACTCGCCGGGACACTTCTCGGGCTGTCGGTCATCACCACCTTGGGCAGCCTCGCCGTCGGCGCCGCCCGCCTCTCCGGGTTCGCGGAGGAGAACGAGTACGACCTCGCCCAACTCGCGCCGGGCATCAACTTCCAGGAACTGCTCATGGT
Organism: Tessaracoccus pujii; assembly: GCF_055326215.1. Classification (NCBI taxonomy): domain Bacteria; kingdom Bacillati; phylum Actinomycetota; class Actinomycetes; order Propionibacteriales; family Propionibacteriaceae; genus Tessaracoccus; species Tessaracoccus pujii. The sequence goes on from NZ_JBUZNP010000015.1 coordinate 22,866, forward strand.
GGGCATCATCATCGGCGGCCTGGGCGTGCTCAACGACGTCACCATCACGCAGGCGTCCGCCGTGTGGGAGCTACGGGCGGCCGCGCCCGACTGGACGCGGGCCAGGGTCTTCGCCGCTGGCATGCGGATCGGGCGCGACCACATCGCGTCGACCATCTACACCATCGTGTTCGCCTACGCCGGCGGCGCGCTGACCATCCTCCTGCTGCTGTTCTTCACCACCAGGGAGCCACTGGACCTGTTCGGGCTGGAGATGTTCGCCGGGGAAGGGGTGCGCACGTTCGCGTCGGCGATCGGGCTCATCCTGTCGGTCCCGATCACCACGGGGATCGCGGCGCTCACCGTCGGCCCGGCGAAGGTGCCCTCGGGGCCGCCCAAGCACAGCGACGGCGCCGCGGCGCCTGCCGTCGACTGAGACCGCGCCCGACCGCGCCCCTCGTCGAGCACGAATGTGCTACAAGGTCGCGGCTGGAGGCTCTCATGCGCCCCGAGGGGGCGACATCGACGGCGTGTCGTGCTCAAGAAGGAGGAGCCCGGCTGCTCGCCTGCCCGGCTATCCGTCGAGGCCAGCTGCCCGGCTGCCCCCCGTCGACGCGCCGCCCGCCCGACGGACGCTAACGGCCGCGGCCGGGGACCGGCAGCCCCAACCAGCCGCGCGGCTTATGGTGGGCGCCCCCGACCCGCTCGACGCGGGCGAGCATCGGGTAGCGGGCCCGCACCGTCGTCTCGATGCGGTCGTGCAGGGTGGCGCCCGCCGCGGGGCAGTCCTCGCAGGCGCCGCCGAAGTCGAGGATCAGCACGTTGTCGGCGGCACCGGCCACGGCGATCACGCCCCCGTGTGACTCCACGTAGCCCGCCAGCTCGCCCTCGAGGATCTCCCGGGCGATGAGGCCCAGCAGCTCGTCGGAGCCCGGTTCGATCTCCCAGCCGCCGATCTCCACCGCAGCGGCCACAGCGTCCCGGATCCGCGGCCCGTGCTCAGTCCATGAATGGTCCGGCGCCAGCCAGGTCCACACCCCGCCGCGTTCGACGAACACCCTGGTCAGCACGCCGTACTGCATCAGCGGGCCGAGCGTGCCGGGCGCGGAGGTCCCGCGCCCCACCGGCAGGTCCACCTCGGTCACCCAGCGCACGGCCGACTGCTGGCCGGGGACGGCCTGGGGGTGGATGGCGCGCTTCACAGGAGGGCTCCGACGATCGAATGGGCAAGGAAAGCCATCACCCAGGCGACGACGCCGAGGTGCACGAAGGCGATCAGCGGCCAGCGCCACGTGCCGGTTTCGCGGCGCATCACCGCGAGCGTGGACATGCACTGGAGCGCGTAGACGAAGAACACCAGCAGGGCGGCGATCGTGGGCGGGGTGAAGACCTTCTCGCCGGCCCGCGGGCCGTCGCCGTGGGTCATGGACTCCAGCGCTGACGTGGGGTCCTCGGGGTCGGACGCTGCGGCCACCTGACCCAGCGTCGAGACGAACACCTCGCGAGCGGCCAGCGAGGAGATGACGCCGACGTTGACGCGCCAGTCGAAGCCGAGCGGCTCGAAGACCGGCCCGATGGCCCGCCCCACGGCGGCGGCGGCCGAGTGGTCGAGCGTGTAGGCGGTCACGGCCACAGTGTCCGTCGGGTCGACGCCTGCGGCCCGGAGCTCAGCCTCGCCCCGAAGCGGCAGGTTTAGCAGTGCCCACAGCACGACGGTGGTGACCAGGATGATGGAGGTGATCTTCCGCAGGAACGCCTTGCACGCGTCCCATACCGAGATCAACACCGTGCGCAGCCGGGGCAGCCGGTAGGAGGGCATCTCCATGTAGAACGGCAGCCCCATCCCGGAGCGTCCCACAATGCGCTTCCAGAACCACGCCGACGTCATCGCCGACGCCGCCCCCACCACGTACAGCGCGAACATCAGCAGCCCTTGCGCGCCGATCGGCCCCCAGCGCAGGTCGGCCGGAACTAGCATCCCGATCAGCAGCACGTACACCGGCAGCCTGGCGGAACAGGTCATGAGCGGCGCGGCCATCATCGTCGCCAGCCGGTCCTTCGCGGACGGCAGGGTCCGGGTGGCCATGATCCCCGGGATGGCGCAGGCCATGGAGCTGAGCAGCGCCACGAATGCGCGACCCTCCAGCCCCGCGGTCGCCATCACCCTGTCCATCAGGTACGCCGCTCGCGACAGGTACCCCGACCCCTCCAGCAGCGAGATCAGCACGAACAGGAGCGCGATCTGAGGCAGGAACACCAGTACCCCGCCCACGCCGGCGAGCAGCGCGTCGGCGACGAACCGGCCCACCCACTCCACGGGAATCGAGGCACGGGCCACGTCCCCCAGCCACGCGAACACGGTCTCGATCCACCCCTGCAGGGGTGCCGCCACCAGGAAGATGGTCTGGAAGAACGCGAACATCGTGGCGAAGAACACCAGCGTCCCCCATAGGGGGTGGAGCAGCACGCCGTCGAGCCGCCCGGTGCGCGAATCCGGGTCCGGGGGCGCGAAGTGAGCGGCGTGCAGGAGGGAGCGCGCCCAGCCGGTGACCTCGTCCGGCTCGGTAGGAGGAAGCATGGGCGGCGCGGGCCAGGCAGCGGGCGCCGCGAGCACCTCGCGCAACGCCTCGACCCCCCGTCGCTCCCCGGCCACCACGGGTAACACCTTGACGCCCAGCGCACGGCCGAGCCGTTCGGGGTCCACGCGGCCGCCGCGCCGGAGCAGCTCGTCGACGAAGGTCAGCACCACGACGGTGGGCAGCGCCGCCTGCTGCACCTGCGAGACGAGGCCGAGGCCGCGGCGCAGGTTGGTGGCGTCCACCACCACGACGACGCCCGCCAGTTCGTCGGCCTCCTCGAGCACCTGCGCGACGATCTCCTCGTCAGGGCTGATCGGGTCCAGCGAGTAGGTGCCGGGCAGGTCCTCGACGACGACGGGGCCGACCGGCGTATCCACCCGCCCCTCGTACCTCGACACCGTCACCCCGGGATAGTTGCCCGTCTTGGCGCGCAACCCGGTGAGCCCGTTGAAGAGGGTGGTCTTGCCGGCGTTGGGGCTCCCCACGAGCGCGACGCGAGCGGCTCCTGGGAGGGTCGGAGTGGGAACACCTCCGTGGTGGTGTGTCATGCCGTGACGTGGATGCGGCGGGCCTCCGCGCGCCTCAGCACGATCTCGATGCCGCCCACGCGGAACATCAACGGGTCGCCGAGAGGGGCTTTGCGGAGCCGGGTCACGTGCTCTCCGGGCATGAAGCCGAGATCGAAGAGGCGGCGCGCCACGGTGTCGTCCGCGTCGAACGCGACGATGGTGGCCACTTCGCCGATGCTCAGCGAATCCAGGCCGCGCGAGGATCCTGAGTCGAGCTGCTGGGCGGTGACGCACCGGCGGCTCACGAAGCGGTCCACGAGGGTCATGCAAATAAGCTAACACCGGGCTTGTCAATTGTGGCCATGGGGGTCGGTTATGAGCTGAGGCTGCCCTAACCGTGCCGATCGCCGCGACCACGGCCGCGCGCCCCGGCCGGTGGATAGGGTGGAGGAGCAGTCAATTTGGAGGACACATGCAGTACACCCACCTCGGCCGGACCGGCCTTCTCGTCTCACGCATCGTGCTCGGCACCATGAACTTCGGCCCGCACACCTCGGAGGAGGACTCGCACGCCATCATGGACCGCGCCCTCGACGCGGGCATCAACTTCTTCGACACCGCCAACGGCTACGGCGGCCAGGGCCACCGCGGCCGCACCGAGGAGATCGTCGGGCGCTGGTTCGCCAAGACCGGCCGCCGCGACGAGGTGGTGCTGGCCACCAAGTGCTACGGCAGCACCCTCGACGAGGACGTGCCCAACTTCTCGAAGCTCTCCGCGGTCAACGTCCGCCGCTCCGCCATCGCCTCGCTGCGCCGCCTGCAGACCGAGCACATTGACCTGTACCAGATGCACCACGTGGACCGGGCCACCTCCTGGGAGGAGGTCTGGCAGTCCATGGACCGCCTGGTCTCCTCCGGTGACATCGTCTACGTGGGCTCGTCGAACTTCGCCGGCTGGCACATCGCCGCGGCCGTCGAGGCCGCCAGGGCGCGCCACTCGCTCGGCCTGGTCAGCGAGCAGTCGCTCTACCACCTGGGCGCCCGCACCATCGAGCTCGAGGTCCTGCCCGCAGCCCGCCACTACGGCCTGGGCGTGATCCCGTGGTCGCCGCTCGGCGGCGGCCTCCTCGGCGGGGTGCTGAAGAAGATCGAGTCCGGCCGCCGCGCAGACGAGGGCATGCTGAAGCGCATCGAGAAGCAGCGCCCCCAGCTGGAGCAGTGGGAGGCGTTCTGCGACGAGCTTGGCCACGAGCCAGGCGACGTCGCCCTCGCCTGGCTGCTGCACCAGGACGGGATCACCGGCCCCATCATCGGCCCCCGCACCATGGAGCAACTCGATAGCGCACTCCGGGCTCTGGAGATCACCCTCGACGATGCGGCCCTGGGTCGCCTCGACGAGATCTTCCCCGGCCCCGGCGGTGCCGCGCCCGAGGCCTACGCCTGGTGAGCTGACCCTCTCCCACCCCAGCCCGCGGAAATCGTCCCCCAGTGCCGTCCTCCCCGCTCACACCCACACGGGGTTGGCCGCACTGGGGGACGATTTCCGCGTTTTCAGCAGCGGTACTGCCCGTGGGGCAGACTGTGGCCATGGCCAAGATCGCCAGCCTCGACGAGGCCCAGCGGATCCTCATCCTCAGCGGAGCCGGGCTGTCCACAGCGGCGGGCATCCCGGACTTCCGCGGCCCCGAGGGCATCTGGACCCGCGACCCGTACGCGGAGCTGGTCTCCACCCTCTCCTGGTACCTCCGCGACGACGACGTCCGCAAATCCGCCTGGCGCCGTCGGGCCCACCCGGCGATGTGGGCCGCGCAGCCCACCCGATCCCATCGCGCCATCGTCGAACTGGAGCGGGCGGGCCGGCTGCGGGCCATCGTCACGCAGAACACCGACGGCCTGCACCAGCTGGCCGGCAGCAGCCCGGAGTTGGTGCACGAGATCCACGGCTCGGCGCGGACGTGGCGCTGCGAGATGTGCGGCAGGACGGGCCCCATGCAGGAGATGCTGGCCCGCGTCGCGGCCGGCGACGAGGACCCGCGCTGCCCCGCGTGCGGCGGCATCACCCGGGCCACCGTCGTGCTGTTCGAGGAGGTGCTGGACCCGGACGTGCTGGCGGCATCGGTGGCCGCGGCGGAGGACTGCGACGCGATCGTCGCGGTGGGCACCACACTGGGCGTCTACCCGGTGGCCGGGCTGTTCCCCATCGCGCTGGAGCAGGGCGCTTTCGGGGTGATCGTCAACGCCACAGACACCGCCTTCGACCGCGAGGCCGATCAGGTGCTGCGCGGGCAGTTGGACGACCTGTTACCGGCGCTGCTCGGGGTCGCGGATGAGTGACGAGATGGTGGAGCGCGTGCTGCGGGCCGTGGAGCAGGTTCCGGCCGGGCGGGTGGTGGCCTACGGAGACGTCGCGTCGCTCGTCGGCACCTCCGCGCGCAGGGTGGGCACCATCATGAGCAACTGGGGCGGCGAGGTGTCGTGGTGGCGGGTCACCAACGCCGCCGGGCGGATGCCCGAGCACCTGCTGCCGCTGGCGCGCAAGCAGTGGCAACGCGAAGGCGTCCCGTCCGACGGGGATCGCTGCCTGATCAGCCGATGCCGCGCTGACTTCGCCCAACTCGCCGCTGACTACCATGCCGCCGTCGCCGATCTTTCCTGAACAACCCAGGTACCCGGTCCCCCGCGTGGCAGACTGATCGGGTCACCGGACCCGCGGGCGCACGCTTCGCATCCAGTGTGGGAGGGGGGTGGAACCGATGACCGAATCGGATCCGGACCACGCGTCGGGGATGACGCAGGCGGCGATGCGCTCGTCGAACCTGAAGCTGGTGTTCCGCCAGGTGGTCGACCAGAGTGGACGGGTGTCGCGCGCCGGGATCGCCCATCAGTTGGGGATGACGCGCTCGACGGTGTCGCGGCTTGTCGACGACCTGATCAACGGAGGCCTGGTCAGCGAGGGTGAGGCGGCGAGCGTGGGTCGCGGCAGGCCGGCCGTCCCCCTGTCGATCAGGCCGGGCGCGACGTTCGGGCTCGGCCTCTTCGTCGGCGCGGGCCGCCTCGTGGCCGCGCTCGTGGATCTCACCATGACGGTGCGTTCGTGGCGCGAAATTACGGCGGACGTCAAGATGCTGGGGATCGAGGGCACCATGGCGGAGTTGGCTCGCCTCGGCGGCGAAGTGCTGGAGGCCCTGCCAAACACCGGTCGAGTGATCGGGGCCTACGTGGCGGTGCCGGCCCTGGTGGACCGTCGGACGGGGAGGGTGGTCAAGTCGAGCCCGTTGGGGTGGGACGGGCGGCGCCCGGCGGATCACTGGAGGCTGGACCACGCCGGCTCACCCCTGGCACTCAACATCGCCAACGATGCCGACTGCTCAGCGGTGACGCTGATGCGGGAACTCAATGGCCGCTCGTTCATCATGCTCGGCGGGGATGCCGGGGTGGGCGGCGCCATCGTCGTCCAGGGCATCCTGCACCTGGGCGAGCATGGGTGGGCCGGAGAGATCGGCCACGTGTGCGTCGATCCGCGCGGGGCCCCGTGTCCGTGCGGCTCCATCGGCTGCCTGGAGACGGTGGTGGGCCTGCACGCCCTGCTCTCGGCGGCGCGCCAGCCCACCCTCGAGTCCCTGCTCCACGCTTTGGCCCACCACGACGAACGCGCCCTGTCGGTCATGCGACGCACCGCCGGCGCGCTGGGCATCGCTCTCGGTGCGGCGATCAACCTCGCCGACGTGTCGACGGTGCGCCTGTCGGGCCACTTCGCCCGGTTGGAGCCGTGGTTGCGGGAGCCGCTGCACCGGCAACTCAGCGGACGTGTGGTGTGGGCGCGCAAGTGTGCGTTGGACATCGCCCCGCTGACCGACGCACCGCTGCGCCCGGCGATGGGTGCAGGGCTTGCCGCGATGGGGCCCGTGGTGAAGGATCCAGAGGCCTGGCTTACCCCGGGGCCCCGCGGGTAGCGCTGCGCATACACACACTTATCCACAGTCAATCTGTGGACAGGGTGTCGCCGTCGGGCGGCGTGCGATCAGCGCTCCCCCGGCCCGTCGGAGTTATCCGCCGAGTTGTCCACAGGCTCGGCCTCGACGTCGCTGAGGGCCCGCATCCGCGACCAGGACCACAGCACGAGCCCGACGAGCACCATGGGCAGCGAGAGCCATTGGCCCATGCTGAGGCCGAGCGACAGGAACCCCAGTTGCGCGTCCGGTTCGCGCCAGAACTCGGCGATGAACCGGAACAGGCCGTACCCGGCGATGAACATGCCGGTCACCTGTCCCCGGAAGCGGGGCTTGCGGGCATAGAGCCACAGCAGCACGAACAGGAGCAGGCCTTCGAGGAGCATCTGGTACAGCTGCGACGGGTGGCGCAGCACGTCGCCCCCCGTGGGGAATCGCATGGCCCAGGGCAGGTCTGAGGAGGCCTCACGGCCCCAGAGCTCACCGTTGATGAAGTTGCCGAAGCGGCCCGCGGCCAGGCCGAGCGGCGCTGCGGGGACGAGGAAGTCCCCCACCTGGAGGAAGGGACGCTTCTTGCGCCACGCGTACCAGGCCAGGCCGAGAGCGACACCGATGGCGCCACCGTGGAAGCTCATGCCACCGTCCCAGATCTGAACGATCTCCAGGGGGTTGGCGAAGTAGTAGGCCGGATTGTAGAAGAGGGTGTAGCCCAGCCGTCCGCCGGCCAGGACACCGAAGATCGCGTAGAGGAGGATGTCCTCGATATCCGCGCGCGTCCACGGCTCGGGCGTCGTGACGGACCGGTACGGCTCGTGGCGGAGCCGTCGGACCATGAGGAGGTAGCCCAGCCCGAACGCGAGCAGGTACATGATTGCGTACCAGTGGATCTTCAGTCCGAAGATGTTGACGGCGACGGGATTGATGTCTGGGAACGGCAGCTCAAGGGGCATCACGTCGCCAAGCTTTCCACACCTGCCGGATTCGAAGCGGCTTCGTCAAGGCTCCGTACGGAGACGGTCAAGGTTTGCCGTAGGCGTCACTCCGGCTCGCTGGGCTCCCAGGCACGCGGCGAGATGTCCGGCTTGTTCGCCCACGGCTGGTCCAGCAGCGGCGAGGAGATCAGCAGGTCAGCGGTCGCGATGTTGCAGGCCATGGGCACGTTCCACACGGCGCCGATGCGCAACAGCGCCTTGACGTCTGGGTCGTGCGGCTGCGGCTCGAGCGGGTCCCAGAAGAAGATGAGCGTGTCGATCCGTCCCTCGGCGATCATGGCGCCGATCTGCTGGTCCCCACCCACGGGGCCGGACAGCAGGCGGGTGACGGGCAGCCCGAGCTCGTACTCGAGCATGGTGCCTGTGGTTCCCGTGGCGAAGAGCGTGTGGCCGCTGAGGGTGCCGCGGTTGAAGTTGGCCCAGCTGAGCAGCTCGGCCTTCTTGTTGTCGTGGGCCACCAGGGCGATGTTGTGCTTGATGCCAGCCATGGGGCCGCCTCTCATCCGATGGGTCCAAGCGTAGGCCCGCGCGGACCGCAGGGCGCGGCTTGGCCATCTGTTGCCCTTCCGTGCCCGCTGCGTTGAACACCGGACCTCGTGGTGCCTCACCTGGCGCTCACGCCAGCCCGAACCACCGCCGCGACACGTCGTCGATGGTCGCGGACAATCTGCTTCGCCCCCCGCTGGTGACCACCAGCCCGTAGACCATCCGCACACCGGTGGGGACGTCTTCGACGACGAGGTCCGCCCGCACCTCCCCGCCGCGGAGCGCCGCCTCGACGTGAGGGCCGAAGATGGCCAGCAGCCGCGCAGTCCCGCCGAAGTCCGGCAGCTCACGCCTGGCCTCCACCGCCATCTCGACGAAGGCCGCTGAGTCCACCACCTCGTCGACGAGCAGCCCCCACAAGCGCGCGAAGGACCCGGGCCCGACGTCGGCCCCGGCCGCCTCGAGCCGCAGGAAGTTCTCCTCGAACACGGCCAGCGCGAGATCCATCCGCCTGGGGAAGTGCCGGTACAGGACCCCCTGCCCCACCCGTGCCCTCTTGGCGATGGCCTGGAGCGGCACGTCGAACCCGCGCTCGGCGAACAGATCCCGCGCCGCGGCCAGCAGAGCACGACGATTCTCGGCTGCGGCGGCCGGTCCCCTATTGATCCTGCGCATGTGGGCGGGCATGCTGGACAGCATAGAACCGGACACAGTTGTCCGGATATCGAGGAGGAACCGTGTCTCAGACCTTTGACCATTCGTTCGATGTGGTGGTCGTCGGCTCGGGCGGGGCCGCCATGGCCACCGCGCTGGGCGCCGTCGACGAGAAGCTCGACGTGGTGATGCTGGAGAGCACCGACAAGTGGGGCGGCAGCACCGCCATGTCCGGCGGAGGCATGTGGCTGCCCAACAACCCGCTGATGCGGCGCGAGCGGGTGGCCGACTCCCGCGAATCGGCGCTTGAGTACATGGAGGCGTGCATCGGCGACGCCGGCCGCGCCACCTCGCGGGAGCGCAAGGAGGCCTTCGTTGATTCGGTGGCGGACTTCGTCACCACAGCGGAGCGCTACGGCGTGCAGTTCGTCCGCGCTGGGGAATACCCGGACTACTACCCGGAGCTGCCAGGGGGCCGGATCGGGCGCGCGATCGAGGTTAAGCCTCTGGATTCCAAGGTGCTGGGCGAGTGGTACCACACGATGAGGCTCACCGCGCCGCTGCCGATCAAGACCGACGATGTGTGGTTGCTGCAGCGCGCGTGGTCCACGTGGAGCGGCTTCAAGCGTGGCGCCGAGCTCGTGTTCCGGTTGCTGAGCTTCGTCGGCACCGGCCGACGCGGCGTGGGGATCGGCGCGGCGCTGGCCACGGCGATGTTCGCGGGCGTGGTGCAGAAGGGCGGCGCGAAACTGTGGCTGAGCAGCCCCGTCGAGGACCTGATCATCGACGGCGACCGCGTCGTGGGCGTGCGGATCACGCACGAGGGTCGCACACAGACCGTGGGCGCCCGTCGCGGCGTGATGCTGGCCGGCGGTGGGTTCGACCACAACACGCAGATGCGCCTTCAGTATCACGGGATCCAGGGAGACAGTTCCGGTAACCCCGGCAACCTGGGTGGCCCGATCGTCATGGCGCAGCGCGCAGGGGCCGCGGTGGAGCTCATGGACGACGCGTGGTGGGGCGCGTCTGTGGCCCCCGCGCAGGGCGGCGGGCCGTCGTTCCTGGTGGGCGAGCGGGCGTTGCCGTACTCGATCATGGTGGATCGCGAGGGGTCGCGGTTCGCCAACGAGGCGGAGTCCTACGTCGACCTGGGCCACCACATGCTGGAGCACGACAGGGACGGGGACTTCTGGCTCATCGGCGAGGCCCGGCACGCGCGGCGTTACATGCGCGCCTACGCCCTGGATCCCAGGGCCAACAAGAAGCTGGCTGCGGAGGGGTCGATGGCGAAGGCGGACACCGTCGAGCTGCTGGCGCGCAGGATCAGGATGGAGCCGGCGAAGCTGCGCGCCACCGTCGACCGGTTCAACGCCTTCGCACGCGCGGGGGTCGACGACGACTTCGGCCGCGGCAAGTCCGCCTACGACCGCTACTACGGCGACCCGTCGGTGATCCCGAACCCCAACCTCGGCCCGCTGGAGAAGGGCCCGTTCACGGCGTACCGCGTGGTGATCGGCGACCTGGGAACGAAGGGCGGCGTCTTGACCGACGAGCACGCGCGGGCGCTGCGGGAGGATGGCTCGGTGATCGAGGGCCTGTACGCGGCGGGCAACAACTCGGCCTCGGTGATGGGACGGACGTACCCCGGCCCCGGCTCGACGATCGGCCCGGCGGCGGTCTTCGGTCTCCGCGGAGCGCGCCACATGGCGGGGTCGGCTGCCGAACTCGTCGGCGCCTCCGCCTCCGGCACCTCCGCGGGCTAGGTCGGCTGTGCCAAGGTGGATCCATGCAGAAGTCAACATTGGGTAGGACCGGCCGCGAGGTCGGTGTGGTGGGCCAGGGCTGCTGGCAGTTCGGCGGGGACTGGGGTGACGTCAGCGACGACGCCTCGATGGGCGTGCTCCACGCCGCGGCCGACGCGGGCGTCACGTTCTTCGACACCGCAGACGTCTACGGCGACGGCCACAGCGAGGAGCTCGTCGGACGGTTCCTGCGCGAGCGCGCCGACGGGTCGGTCATGGTGGCCACCAAGCTGGGCCGCCGCGCCGATCCGCACACGCCGGAGCAGTTCACGCGGGAGAACCTGCGGGCGTGGACGGACCGCTCGCGGCGGTTGCTGGGCGTCGACACCATCGACCTCACCCAGCTTCACTGCCCGCCCAGCACGGTCTACTCCGACGACGCCGTGTACGACGCGCTCGACGAGATGGTGGAGCAGGGCTGGATCCGCAACTACGGCGTGTCGGTTGAGACGGTCGAGGAGGCCCTCACCGCGCTGGAACGGTCAGGCGTTGCGAGCATCCAGATCATCCTCAACGTGTTCCGCCGCAAGCCGCTCGAGCGGGTGCTGCCCGCGGCCGCCGCGGCCGGCGTCGGGATCATCGCCCGAGTGCCGCTGGCGAGCGGTCTGCTCACCGGCAAGTTCACCGAGGACACGACGTTCGCGCCGGAGGACCACCGCACCTACAACCGGCACGGCGAGGCGTTCGACCAGGGTGAGACGTTCAGCGGCGTTCCCTACGGCGTGGGCGTGCAGGCGGCGCGGGAGTTCGCGTCGATCGTGCCCGACGGCGTGACGCCGGCGCAGTTCGCGCTCCGGTGGATCATCGACCAGCCCGGCGTCTCCGTCGTCATCCCCGGCGCGAGCCGCCCCGAGCAGGCAGCGGCCAACGCGGCGGCGGGCTCGCTGCCGTCGCTGACCGACGACCAGCTCGCGGCCTGCGAGCGGATCTACGACGAGTACATCCGCGAGTACGTCCACGACCGCTGGTGACAGCAACAGGAGCCTGGGCGCCACCGTCCTCGAGAGTCAGGTTGCCCGCCGTCTCGGTGGCACACACCTCCTCGACCCAGCCGTGCTGCCGCGGTACTCGTTGGCGTCGATGGAGCTCTTCACCCACGGGCTGTTCACCGACGACACGTTCCTCCGGCAGATCCGCGCCGCCTTCACCCCCGTCGACGACCCCGCACGCCGCCCAGCCGACGGCGTCACGGACCCGGATCCTCCCGCGGCGCCCTGACCCGTCCGCAACGCCGTCGACCTCCACCGACGCATCGCCTACGTGCCCGGCGACGTCGACTCGCTCATCGGTGATGCCCTGGCCGGCGCTGCCACCGGCATCCCGGCCATCCTGGTGGTGCTCGCGCTGGCGGCGGCGCTGCACGCCCTCGCCCCGCGGTTGGTGACACTCGCCTGGATCCCGGTGGTGGCGGGCGGCCTCATCGAACTGTTCGGCGACGTCATGCAGCTTCCGGACTGGGTTCGCCAGATCTCGCCGTTCGAGCACACCCCGGCCATGCCTGCCGAGGAGTTCGCGCTGGCGCCGATCCTGGTCCAGTTGGCGGTCGCGGCGGCCCTGGCCGCGTTCGCGCTGTGGCGGTTCTCCCACCGGGACATCCCCGGCCACTGACGGTTCAGGGCCTCGACCTGCGGCGATTGTTCCTCCAGACCGACTCCCGGCCCTCCACAGGCGTCGGAGGGCCACCTGGAGGAACGATTACCGGCTCATCACAATCCAGGGTGTAGTCGGGGTCTGAATCCGCCGGTCTCGAGCAGTGATCTGGCGATGTAGTTGGTGAGGTTCCGGAAGCCGAGTGCTGATCCGCGGAGATGTTCCAGGCGGCCGTTGAGGGCCTCGGTGGGACCGTTCGAGGTGCCGGGCCGGTCGAAATAGGCCAGCACGTCGTCGGCTCGCTTCTTCAGCGTTCGGCCGAGTGTGATCACCTCGCTCAACGCGGCGGGGACGCCCTGGCTGACCGAGGCGATCAGGCTGGTCATCAGGGCCCGGCCTCTGGTCCGATCGGGTTCGCGGTAGGCGGCGATCATGCGTTGGTAGATGCCCCAGGTGGCTTCGACCTCGACATGGTCATCGCCGGCGAACAGGGCGGTGAGCCGGTCCTTCTGTCGGTCGGTGAGGAGGTCGGTGCCGGTGTGGAGGGTGCGGCGCGCCGAGTAGAGCGGGTCGCTGGTGCGGCCTCGGTGTCCGTGGATGGCTTGTTGGACGCGTCGGCGGCATCGGTCGAGGGCGTCGCCGGCGAGGCGGACCACGTGGAAGGGATCCATGACGGCGGTCGCGTCGGGCAGCTCTTCGGCGGTGGCGGTCTTGAACCCGGTGAACCCGTCCATCGCGACGACCTCAACTCTGTCGCGCCATGCCTGGTCGCGTTCGGACAGCCACTGCTTGAACGCCTGCTTGGAGCGCCCTTCGACCATGTCGAGCAGCCTGGCAGGCCCTGTCCGGGTGCGGATGCCGGTCAGGTCGATGATGACGGTGACGTACTTGTCACCGCGGCGGGTGTGGCGCCACACGTGCTCGTCCACGCCGATGGCCGTCACCCCGTCGAACCTGGTCGGGTCGTCGATCAGGACCCGCTTGCCTTCGGCCAGGACCGCCGTGTTGGCGGTGTTCCACGACACCCCCAGCCCTTCGGCGACCCGGGCGACGGTGAGGTGCTGCACGACCAGACCCTCCAACGCCCACCGCAGCCCGCGGCGTGACAGCTTCGCCCGCGGCTCCGCGGCGAGGCTGGTGTCTTGCCGCCACACATGCCCGCAGCCGGTGCAGCGGTAGCGACGGATCGTGACCAGCAACGTGGTCGGCCGCCAGCCGAACGGCTCGTGCGCCAACG
>NZ_JBUZNP010000016.1:0-30885 GCF_055326215.1 Tessaracoccus pujii
GGTAGCGACGGATCGTGACCAGCAACGTGGTCGGCCGCCAGCCGAACGGCTCGTGCGCCAACGCCCGCGTCACGGTGTCACGGGCCACGCCTTCGCAGCCGCAGCGTCGGCACCACTGATCCGGCTCCACCACCCGGCAGGCGAGCACCGCACGGCCAGGCTCCAGCAGTTGGCCGGTGACCTCCAGGCCGAGCTCATCGAGCCGACAGAACGAGGTCAGGTCAGGGCAGGCGAACCCCGCCCCAGGGGTAGCATCAGACACGTCGAGGTCTTCCAGATGGGCAGCGTGAGAACTTCCATCATCGGGAGACCTCGACCCCTACCCGGCCCGACGCGCCGAACAGCCTCCTACACCCTCATCTGTGATGAGCCCGATTACCGCACGTCCACGCGCGGTCGGTCGCTCGTTGTGCTGGTCTACCCGACCAGGAGCGACCGGTCCCCGGGCCACCCCCTGGCATTCCCCCGATTCCGCCCTGGCTCGCCCCTGGGCGGCGGCCGCAGAGGGCCGACATGGTCCCTCGACCGCCTAGCATCGCCGTCATGCACAGGTGTCTCCCCGTTGCGCTGACCGGTTCCGTGGCCGCGGGTGTCGCCATGTCCTTCGGCCAGACCTACTCCCCGGCGGTACTGGCGCCATTGTTCAACTCCGCCACCCCGGTGGTAGTCCTCGCGGCAGGCGTTGCCGCGGCCACCAGGGGCGGTTGGGCGGCCCACGCCCTCCTGGGGGCGAGCGCAGGGCCTCTCGTCATGGTGGGCTACTACGCCACCACGCACCTGCGGGGCTTCCCCGTCGGCCTGCAGATGATGGTGCTCTGGGCGCTCGCGGGCGTGATCAGCGGCGGCGCGATGGGGGTGGCGGTGTGGCTGCTGAAGGGACGCGGGCCGGCGGTGATGCGCGGGGTCGCGGCGGCATTCCTCCCCGCCGTGGCGCTGGGTGAGGCCGCGCACGGGCTGGCCCGCATCTCGGACACCACCCCGCCCGCCTACTGGTGGGCCCAGGCCGCCGCCGGCGCGGCGTTGCTCCTCGCGCTGGCGCTCGGCCTGCTCAGCACCTGGCGCGCGCGCTTCGCCGCCCTTGCGGTCGCGGTCCTGGGGGCGCGCGCGTTGTTCGTGATCTACGGCATGGCCTGACGCTTCTGCTGCACAGTGGTGCCATGGCACAGATCCGCTTCATCCACATCGGTGACATCCATGGCCATCTCCTCCCGCGGCCGAACGTGCGCCGCGACGCAACGGGCTCGCTCGAGGGTGGGCTGGCCCGCATGGCCACCCTGATCGCGCGCCTGCGCGCGGAGCAGCCCACCAGCATCCTGGTGAACACGGGCGACACGATCCAGGGCAGTGCTGAGGCGCTCTACACCCCCGGGCAGGCGCTCGTCCAGGTGGTCGACGCCCTCGGGGTGGACGTGTACGCCCCCGGCAACTGGGACTACATCTACGGCAAGGAGCGATTCCTCGAGCTGTTCGGGCCGGGCACCGGGCTACCGGGCACCGGGCTACCGGGCACCACGGTGCCCTCGCACCGCTGGGGCGCGATGGCCTGCAACGTCTACCACGCCGGCACCGAGGCCCTTCTTCTCCCGCCCACCCGAATCCTCCAGGCCGGAAGAGCCCGCGTCGGTGTCGTCAGCCTCTCCTCGGAGCGCGCCATCAACGCGCTCGGGCCCTGGGTCACCGAGGGCATCAGGTTCAGCGGCGACGCGCACGAGATCCCCACGCATGTGGCGGCACTGCGCGACGCGGGGGTCGACGCCGTGGTCCTGATCTCCGAGTTCGGCCTGGCGAAGAACATCATGATCGCGGAGGACAATCCGGGCATCGACGTGGTGCTCTCCTCCGACATGCATGAGGAGACGCGCGAGCTGGTCCGGACCTCGACCGGCGCACTGGTCTCCGAGGTGGGGCAGGACGGCACGCGCGTCGGCGTGCTCGACGTCACGCTCGGCGACGGCGGCGTCGCCGCCTGGTCCTACACCCTGCACACCGTCGACGAGGCCCTCGAGCCGGACCCGGTGGTCGCGGCCCTGGTCGAGGATGCCCGCCGCCCCTTCCTGGCGGGCCCGCACTTCCGGCCGCATGTGAATCCGATCAATCACTCGGTGCTCAGCCGGCCGATCGACGAGGTGGTGGGGCACACCGACGTGGCGCTGCACCGCAGCGACTTCGCCGACGGTGACCGGCCGGCGGTCATCTCCGGCACCTCGCACGACGTCATCGCCGAGGCGATCCGCGTGGAGGCCGGCGGGGACATCGGGCACCTTCGCGGCTTCCGCTACGGCACCCACGTGGCGCCCGGCCCCATCCGCCTCGAGGATCTTTTCCACTACCTGCCGGTGGGCGCCCAGGTGGGCGTCGGGGAGGTTCGGGGTTCGAAGGTCGCGGCGCTCCTGGAGAACTCCGCCGACGGCGCCCTCAACCCGGACCCGTGGGAGTGGAAGGGCGGGTGGCTGCACGCCACCGCCGGCCTCACCTACAGCCTGGATCCTGGCGCAGCCACGGGAGCGCGGACCTCAGGCGCCGCCGTGCGGCGGGCAGGGTCAGCGGGCCAGGAACCGCTCGATGCGGACGCCACCTACCGGGTAGCCGGCTACTTCTACGAAGCGACGCCCGGCAAAGTCGGCCCGATGGACGCCGACGGCGAGGTCCTGGTGGTGCGGGGCCGCGACGATCCGCTCGACGTGACCGAGGTGGTCGCGCGCTACCTGGCGCAGCATCGCCCTACGGAGATTCCGCCTGGCATTCGCCTCGCGGCTCCCCTGCCCCCGGCGCGGCACGGCAACCCGGAGATCCAGCCGTTGCGCGGCGCGGCGCCGATCCACGACGGTGCCTGACGGGCTCGCAGAAAGGTCCCGCCCCCCGGGGGGCAGGGGGCGGGACCTCGTCGGTGCGTAGGCCAGGGCTGACGCCCCGACCTCACGGGTAGCGCGTCTCCTCGACCTCGACCCTGGTCTCGTCGACCTTGGCCTGGGCATCGCCCTTCACGGTCTCGGCCGAGAGCTGGGCCTGCTCGGCCACCTCGTACTTGGCCACCTGCGCGTCGGCCTTGAGATTCTCGCCCGCCGTCTGGGCCGCGCTCTTGACGTTCTCAGCCACATCCTGGGCCAGCGGCTGAAGGTGGTCCTTGGCCTCCGTCGCCATCTCCTTGATCTGCTCCAGGGCCGGCTCAGCGGCGTCCTTGAGTTGCGTCGCGCGCTCCTTCTCCATCTGCGACGGGGGGAGCAGGCCGCCGATCAGGGCACCGAGGCCGGCAGCGATCAGGCCGGCGGCCAACGGATTGCCCCTCGTGGCGGACTTCACCTGGCGCGGAGCGCCGGCCACGGCCTCCCGCGCGTCGGTCACAGCGCCACCAGCCTTGTCCGCGACGGCACCGACGGCGCCGTCGTCGTACGGATTGGAGTCGGAGCCGAAGATGCGCTCTTTGATGCCGTGAACGCTGTCCTTGACGTTGTCCACCTGCTCACGGACGACGTTGCTCGGCTTGGCGCTGTCACTGAGGGCGTTGACGTTCTCGCTCAGCTCCGCCCGGGTGCGCTCGATGTCGCGGCGGATCTCTTCTGGGTTCGTGCTCATCGGTTCCTCTCCTCATTGCCTGCAGCAGCGTTGGGAATCTTCTTGACGGTGTCAGCGGTGCGCGGCAGGCCACGCATCTTGGTGAACTCGTTCTTGCCGGCCACCGCCAGGATGGCGGCGACGGCGAACCAGAGGACGGCGACGATCACGCCGCTCCAGCCGAGTGCCGGCTCAGCGCGGGTGCCCATCAGCACCGCCAGGCCCCACCACAGGGCGAGGGTCAGGGCGATGAGGCCCAGGAACGCGGTCACGCCTGCTCCGGCCAGCATGCCCGCACCCTTACCGGCCTTGGAGGCCGACTGCTTCGCCTCGACCTTGGCCAACTCCACTTCCTGACGGATCAGCGTCGTGGCGTTGTCGATCAGGTCACTGGCGATCTCGCCGAGCGAGCGATCCTCTGCCTTGTAGCGGAGATAGCTCGCCTCCTTCTCCGCCTCCTCGGGATCCATTCCCAGGGGGATGGTCCGGGGCGCGGCGGGGTTCGACTCATCCGGGTGCCCGGTGCCGTAGGGGTCGCGGGCGGTGGGGGTGGGGTCCAGGTGAGGGGAGGTCATCGCAGCCCCTCCCGCCACGGATCCCCACCTTCTGGCGTGAGATCCTCGTACCGGGATTCCGGCTCCACAAAGGTGGCGTTGCCCACGGGCGACTCGCGCCGGGGCGCCGCACCCGAGGGCGTGGCCAGGGAATAGTCGTCAGCCACTGGCGTCGCATAGGACGCCGGAGGCTGCGTCGAGACCCCGTACCTGCTGGCGGACTCACCCAGCTTCTCCTCGTCGGCCTTGGCGCCCTGGAGGCCGCGGAAGATCCGCGCCCCGATGAAGCCGACGCCCGCGGAGATGGCCAGGAACTGCACCGGGTTTCGGGCGGCGTACCGTCGTACCGAGTCCAGCACCTCGTCGGGCTGCCTGCTGTCCAGCCAGGAGGCCGCGTCGTCGCTCAGGCGCTGGGCCTGCCCGACGTAGTCGCTCAGCATCCCGCCCTGGTCCGCGTCAGCCATGGACTTCAGCTCGCCGCTCAGCGAGCGCGCCAACTCAGCGATCATGTGCTGTCCGGTGCCGGCCTGCGTCCGAAGCTCGGTCACCGACTCGTCCAGCAGGCGCCTGCCCTGGAACTTGGCCTCCTCGAGCACCTGTCCGGCCTCCTGCTTGGCCGTCTCGACGACGTGGCCGCCGGCGTCGGCTGCCGTGTCCTTGACGGCCCTCGCCTCGTCCTGGGCGGTGGCCGCGACATCCTTGGCCCTGTCGCCGGTGTGGAAGGCGACCTCCTTGGCCTGATCACTCTTCGACTGCTCGCCGGAAGGCGGCGCGTCCCAGCTGGTGGTGCCGGGCTGGCCTGTCATGGAGTTGGGCGCCTGCGGTGCGCCGTACTCGTTCTGCCCACCGGTGATGGGCGCCTCGTTCGGGTACGCCATGGTGATCCTCCATTACGTTCGATGGTCGTCAAGAGCTACTGCTCCCTACCAACGACGTACCCAGAACACGCTCGCGTCAAACGCAACCTGAGAATCTCTCATCCGTTGGCGGATGCGGGGGTGTGTCGGGCACACTCGATGCGCTGGACATCCAACGATCGGGGGGCACGTGGCCGAGCACAAGACACTGGCTGGAATGGGTGCGATCATCGCCGACGGAGGCGTCGGCTTCCGGCTCTGGGCGCCCCATGCGGACAGCGTGGCCGTCATGGGCGACTTCAACGACTGGAGCCATTCCGCCACACCCCTGGGGGACGAGGGCAACGGGTACTGGTACACCTTCGTCGACGGCGCCGGGCCGGGTGACGAGTACAAGTACTGGCTCACCAACGGGGAGGACGCCTTCGATCGGATCGACCCCTACGCCCAGCAGGTCACCAACTCGGTGGGCAACGGCGTCATCTACGACCACAGCGCCTTCGACTGGCAGGGCCGGGCTGCGCACTGCCCGCCGCACCACGAGATGGTCATCTACGAGATGCACGTGGGCTCGTTCGCCCCGTCGGACGGCGGCGTGGGCGGCTTCCACGACGTCATCGAGCAGCTGGACTACCTGCAGGAGCTGGGCGTCAACACGTTGCAGATCATGCCCGTGGCGGAGTTCGCAGGTGACCAGTCGTGGGGGTACAACCCGGCGCACATCTTCGCCGTCGAGAGCGCCTACGGCGGCCCGGACGCGTTCAAGACCCTCATCAAGACGGCCCACCAGCGCGGTTTCGCGGTGATCCTCGACGTGGTCTACAACCACTTCGGCCCCTCGGATCTGGATCTCTGGCAGTTCGACGGGTGGGGCGAGAACGGAAGGGGCGGCATCTACTTCTACAACGATGACCGCGCCTCCACCCCGTGGGGTGACACCCGACCTGACTACGGGCGAGAGGAGGTGCGTCGCTTCATCCACGACAACGCGATGATGTGGCTGCGTGACTACCGCGTCGACGGCCTGCGCCTGGACATGACGCCCTACATGCGCTCGGTGTCCGGTGGCGGGTTCGAGCTTGAGGAGGGCTTCGGGCTCATGCGCTGGATCACCCAGTCCATGCGCGACGAGTACCCGGGCCGAATCTCGATAGCCGAGGACCTCCACGGGCACGACCGGATCGTCGGTCTCGAGGGCGACGGCGCCGGCTTCCACGCGCAGTGGGACGCCGAGTTCGTGCACCCCGTCCGGCACGCCATCACGGCGATGACCGACGAGGAGCGCTCGCTGTCCTCCATCGCCGACGCGATCGCGCACAACTACGACGGCGACCCGTTCCGCCGCGTCGTGTACACCGAGTCGCACGACGAGGTGGCCAACGGCTCCGCGCGGGTGCCGCACGAGATCGACCCGGAGAACGCGGACGGATGGTTCGCGCAGAAGCGCTCCACCGTCGGCGGCGCGCTCGTGATGACAAGCCCCGGCATCCCGATGATCTTCCAGGGCCAGGAGGCGCTGGAGGGCGGCTGGTTCTCCGACGACGACCCCCTGGACTGGGACCGGATCGAGCGCTTCGAGGGGATCACGACGCTGTACAAGACCCTGATCGACCTGCGCCTCAACCGCGGCGGCGTGACCCGCGGGCTGACCGGGCGCGGGCTGAACATCTACCACGTCAACGAGGTGGACAACGTCATCGCCTTCCAGCGATGGATGGATCACGGGGCAGGAGACGACGTCGTGGTGGTGGTCAACCTCAGCACCAACACCTACACCGACTACCGGATCGGGATGCCGCACGGCGGGCTGTGGAGGTTGCGGTTCAACAGCGACGCCAGGCTCTACAGCTCGTTGTTCGGTGACCACGACTCCTTCGACGTAACCGCGTTCGAGGAGGACGAGGACGGGATGGGGGCGCACGCGAACATCTCAGTGGGCCCCTACTCGGTGCTCATCTACAGCCAGGACGCCTGACCCGGCCGGGGGTTGGCCCCATTGAGCCGCGACGGTAGAATCGGGTAGGTACCGCGCCTCTGGGACGGGCCGACGACGACCTCACCGTCGCGCACCTGGGAGACCCATCATGGCTGCGAAGATCCCGAACTGGCGAGCGGCGGCAGACCCCGACGACCTGCGGGAGTTTGACGCCTTCGGGCCGTGGATCGGCGAGGTCAAGGACCCGGCAGACCTCCCCCGCCGGTTCCACCGATGGTGGCCCGAGCTCGAGGGTGCACGCCATCTCCTCAAGGTGCCCCGCCCCATCGATCGCGCCAAGGTCCGCCCCGGGATGGACCTGTACGAGTCGGTGGTCGCCGTCTCCCCGGACAAGGTGCGCGTGCTGCGGGCGGGACCGGGAGAAGTCACCAGCCGCACGGCTTCTCGCGTCGACGTCGTCGCGACCATCCTGCACACCAACCTCCTCGCGGCCAGATGGACGCTGCTCCTGTCCGACGGAGACGCGATGGAGGTCGAGTACAACGCCGTGTCGCACCCGACGATCGCGGAAGTGGATCGCTACGTCCTGTCCCCCGGGCCGCACGACCTCAGGCCGCCGGCCCCCGTCGTATCCCCGCGAAGCGCGCAGCCCCGGGACCACTTCTTCGGCTCACTCGTCCTGGCCCTCAACGCCGGCGCCAGTGAGCGCCTCCAGCCGATCCATGTCGACGAGCCCGGCCAGTCCTGCCTGAACGATCGGGGTCGCCGGCGCCGCTCCGCCGGGGTGATGATCCTCGCGTCGTCGATGGACCTGGTGATCATCGACCGCAACAGGAGTGCCGAGCCGCTCTTCCGCCGCCCCAACTACGCCTACAACGTGACGCGGATCCCGTTCCGCAGGATGACGGCGTTCGAGATCCACCACCCCGAGAAGACCTCGCCGCCCAGCTTCACGCAGCTGGTGATCAGGTGCGACAGGGCGGTGATCACCCAGGCCGTGCTCACGTCCCCTGACGCCGTGGCTGACCTTGTGGCCGCGCACGGGGTGCCGCGGGCTCGATGACGGCGGGGTCGGGCCCGAGCAGCACCGCCACACGTCCGGTCATCATGACCTGCCCTGACGTCGCGCCGCTGCTCAGGTGTACAGCGAGCCGGCGTTGACCACGGGCGTGCCCTGCGACTCCCTGGTCCACACCGGCCTGTCGGACGCCCTGTCGGCCTCGCGCTCGTCGGAGTTCTTGTTGCGGCCCCTGCCGGGCTATGGGTTTGAGCCTGACACGGCTCTCGCTGACGGGTGTTGAGCCGGATCCGAGTCTCGACAGTCGGCCGAAGGGATTTGATCGTGCAAAGCGACATTGAGACCCGTGTCAGGCTCAAGCACCCCGAGCGAAGTGCGACGCGTAGGCCAGGAACATGCCGTTGATGCAGACATCCGCCTCCCGGATCTCGCCCGAAGGGTTGACTCCCCCGTCGCCGCCCTTCTGGCGCGCGATCAGCGCGACCGTGGCCGCGCACGCCGCGTGGCCGGGGGCGACCCCCAGGTCGCGCATCTCGAGCAGCGAGTAGTGGCTCGAGGTCCACTTGGGCTGGTAGAACCCGCGACCCCAGTGCCCGTCGGCACCCCGCGCGTCGAAGATGGTCGCGGCGTCGCCGTCGGAGGCGACGAGCTGCTCGAGGTCTGGGCGCTCGTCGGCCAGGAGGTCGCGGTGCGTCTGGAACCGCACCGCGCCATCCCCCGCCAGCAGCCACTGCATCACGTGGTCGTCGACCTTCTGGGTGGACATGTTCCCACTCTAGGCAGCGAAACCGGGCGGCCCTTGAGTTGAGGGTCGCGGCGGCGTGCAATGGGTGGATGAGCAACTCCCTGTATTCCCTTCCCATCGCCGGGTTGGTCATCGACGACTCGGCCTGCGACGCCGACGATCTCGCCTTCTGCGGCGGCGTCCAGGTGACGGTGGCCGCCGGCGAAGGCTGGGACGGGCTCGTCGAACGCGCGGTCGTCGAGGGGTGGACGGGAGTGGAGGCACTGTCGGGCGCTCCGGGCACGGTGGCCGACGTCGTCCGGGCGAACTCCGTCGCACACGGTCAGGGGGTCGCGGAAACCGTCGCGTCTGTCCGGACCTGGGACCGGG
This sequence comes from Tessaracoccus pujii, assembly GCF_055326215.1. Classification (NCBI taxonomy): domain Bacteria; kingdom Bacillati; phylum Actinomycetota; class Actinomycetes; order Propionibacteriales; family Propionibacteriaceae; genus Tessaracoccus; species Tessaracoccus pujii. The sequence continues at coordinate 9,032 of NZ_JBUZNP010000016.1, forward strand.
CGGCCGACGCCCAGCGCACGTTCCCCGCCGTCGAATGCGCGTTCGTGGAGGGGGGTTCACGCTTCGAGGAGCAGCTCGACGACGGTGGCCTCCGCTATGAACTCCTCGACGTGGCGTTCTTGTTCAGGCAGGCAGACTTCAGCGCCCCGGTCGTCGACGAGGTGCTCGCTGGAGCCTTGAGTGTCGCGGTGGGGGCTCGGGTACCGCTGGCACACGTGCGCGCGGCCGCGTTGGCGCTGCGTGCCGGGCATGAAACGCCGTCTGAGCCGGCCCCGGACCCCGCATAGAGGGTCGGCGGCACATCGCGACGGCGTGTCGTGCACGGAGGGAGGCGCGTCGAGGCGCTGCACAATAGGTTGGCCCCGCGACCTCCCCGCTGCACGAATGCGACCTAATGCCCCTTGCCGCGACCCCTCCCGGAGGAAGATGGTAGAAACCACTGCAGGGCCCAAGGAGGGGACACAATGAAGCGTCTCGAGACCGACGTCGTCGTCATCGGGGGTGGGTCGACCGGGCTCGGAGTGGTACGCGACGCGGCCATGCGCGGCTACCGCGCGGTGTTGGTGGAGCGCGTCGACCTCGGCCAGGGCACCACGGGACGCTTCCACGGCCTGCTCCACTCCGGCGGCCGCTACGTGGTCAGCGACCCGGGTTCAGCCACCGAGTGCGCCGAGGAGAACGCGATCCTGCGTCGCATCCAGGCCGACGCCGTCGAGGACACCGGCGGCTTCTTCGTCACCCTCGCCGGCGACGATCCCGCCTACGCGGACAAGTTCCTCGCGGGCGCAGCCGCCACCGGGGTTCCGGCCACAGAGATCTCCGTCAAGGAGGCCCTACGCCGCGAGCCGCGTCTCGACCCGCACATCCAGCGCGCCATCGAGGTAGCCGACGGGTCGGTCGACGGATGGCAGCTCGTCTGGGGCGCCGCGCGCTCCGCGATGGCACACGGCGCGAAGGTGCTCACCTACCACCGGGTCACGAGGATCGAGCGCGACGGCGACAGGGTCGCGGCCGTGATCTGCCGCGACGAGAAGGGCGGCGAGGACGTCCGCATCGGCTGCACCTTCGTGCTCAACTGCGCCGGCCCATGGGCCGGACAGATCTCGGAGATGGCCGGCGCCCACCCGGTCGAGGTCGTCCCCGGGCGCGGAATCATGATCGCGATGAACCACCGGCTGGTGAACACGGTCATCAACCGCTGCGTCTACCCCACCGACGGCGACATCCTCGTCCCCGTCCACACCGTCTCCATCATCGGCACCACGGACATCCACGAGACCGACCCCGACCACCTGCCCATCCCTCACGCCGAGGTGCAGCAGATGCTCGACGCCGGCGAGGCGATGATCCCCGGTTTCCGCAAGGCGCGCGCGCTGCACGCCTGGTCCGGCTCGCGACCGCTGATCAAGGACAAGCGGGTCTCCGTCGAGGACACCCGCCACATGAGCCGCGGCATGGCAGTCATCGACCACTCGACGCGCGACGGCCTGCTGGGCATGCTCACCATCGGCGGCGGCAAGCTGACCACCTACCGGCTGATGGCCGAGCACATCGTCGACGCGATGAACGAGCAGCTCGGAGAGACCCGCCCCTGCACCACCGCCGACGAGGTGGTGCCCGGCAGCGAGGACCGCAAGCTCTACACCGTCACCCACCGGCTCGAGGACCGCGAGAAGGACCGGCTGGAGGATCAGATCATCTGCGAGTGCGAGCTGATGAACCGCTCGATGTTCGTCCGCCTGCTCAAGGAGCAGCCCGATGCCACCCTCGACGACCTGCGCCGGCAGCTCCGCCTCGGCATGGGACCGTGTCAGGGCGGCTTCTGCGCGGCGCGGGCCGCCGGGCTGGCCTGCTCCGAGAAGGTTGCAGACGCCGAACGCGCCTCCGGCCTGCTGAGGCTGTTCCTCAAGCACCGCTGGATCGGGATCTGGCCCATCCTGTACGGCCAACAGGTCCGGCAAACCGCCCTGGACCATTGGATCTTCGCCGGCACCCTCGACGTCGAGCACCTGCCCCAGCCTGAAGAGGAGATTGTGCGATGAGCGACGTCGTCGTCATCGGGGCCGGCCTCGCCGGTCTCACCGCGGCGCTGAGGCTGGCCCGCGCCGGGCGCTCCGTCACCCTGGTCGCCAAGGGGCCGGGTGGTCTGCACCTGTCCCAGGGCACCGTCGACATCCTCGGCTACACGCCGGAGCGGGTCAGCAGCCCCTTGGAGGCCGTGGCCTCCGTACCCGCAGAGCACCCGTACGCGTCGCTCGGCTCCGACGCCGTGGGCTCGGCCGTGTCCTGGCTGGCCGGGGAACTGGGTCCCGAGCTCCTCACGGGGAACCCGGCCCGCAACTTCCACCTGCCGACGGCGGTCGGGGCCCTGCGCCCCACCGCGCTGGCCCAGCCGTCCATGGTGGCCGGCGACGCCGTCGGTGGGCGCAGCTACGCCGTCGTGGGGGTGCGCCAGCTCAAGGACTTCCCGGCGGACCTCGTCGCCGGCAACCTGGCCCGGTCGACGGCCCCCGACGGGGGTCCCCTGAGCGCGAACTCAGCGTGGATCGACCTGCCGGCCCGCGCCGGTGAGGCCGACCCCACCCCGCTCACCTACGCCCGTGCCATGGACGACAAGGCCTTCGCGGCCGCGTTCGCCAGCGCCGTGTCCGCCGTCGCGGGGAAGGCCGACGTGGTCGCCCTGCCCGCGGTGCTGGGCGTGCACCGCCGCGGTGTGTGGCGGCAGGTGGCCGAGGCCCTCGGCCGCGACGTCTGCGAGATCCCGCTGCCCCCGCCGTCGGTGCCGGGCATCCGTCTCTACGACGCCCTGCTCGGCCTGGTGCGCGCCGCCGGTGTCCGCTTCATCCAGGGCAGCCGCATCGTCGGGTTCACCGCTAGCGGCGACGGTGTCGCCTCTGTCACGCTCGCCGCGGCCGGCGGGCCTCGCCAGCTGACGGCCGGGACCTTCGTGTTCGCGCCCGGCGGGTTCGAGAGCGGCGCCCTCGAGGTGGACTCCTACGGCACGATCACCGAGCCGGTCTTCGGGCTTCCCCTGACGGCCACAGACGCCGCCCCCCTGATCCCGTCGGTGTACTGGGGGCCCCACGCGCTCTTCGAGGTGGGGGTTCGCACCGACGAGGCCGGCCGGCCGGTGGACGCGGCAGGCACCGTCGTCCGCCCCAACCTGTATGTCGCCGGCGGCATCATCGCCGGCGCCGAACGCTGGCGCGAGAAGTCCGGCGACGGGATCGCCGTCGCCACGGCCGTCCGGGCCGCAGACCAGATCACCGGAGGTGCACGATGAGCGAGAAGTCGCGGGACGAGCGGGCCAAGGCCCTCCGGGAACGGCTCAACAACGAGCTCAACCGGATGAGCCTGGACATGTGCGTCAAGTGCACCATCTGCGAGACGAGCTGCCCGGTGTCCGCGGTCACCCCGCTGTTCTCGGGCCCGAAGTTCGTCGGGCCGCAGGCGGAGCGCTTCCGCGACGACGAGTCCGTGGACCATTCGGTTGACTACTGCTCCAGCTGCGGTACGTGCAGCGTCGTGTGCCCGCAGGGCGTCAACGTGGCCGAGCTCAACTCGCTTGCCCGAGCCGTCATGAAAGCCGAGCACGGCGTCCCGGTGCGGGACCGGGTGATCACGCAGACGGTCCTCATGGGCCAGGCGATGACGCCGATCGCACCGCTGGCCAACGCGGTGCTGGACAACAAGCTGGCGCGCTACGCCATGGAGAAGATCGTCGGCGTGCACCGCGACGCCCCCATGCCGACGGCGCGCACGCAGTCGCTTCATTCGTGGCTGAAGAAGCGCCCGGCGCCCACCCGGACGCCCACCCGCGGCGCCCTGGTCTACTTCCACGGCTGCGCCGGCGGCTACTTCGAGGTGGACGCCGCCAAGAAGGCCATCGAGGTGCTGGAGCACATCGGCTACGAGGTCATCGTGCCGCAACAGGGCTGCTGCGGTCTCGCCGAGCAGAGCAACGGCCTGTTCGAGCAGGCCAGTGCCTCCGTGCGCCGGCTCGTCGAACAACTCCGCACACCGGGCACCGACCTGACGATCATCAGCACTGCCGGCAGTTGCACCGGGATGCTCAAGCACGAGGCGCACATGATCCTCGGGATCGACGACGCCGAGCTGCTCGACGTCGGCACCCGGATCCGGGAGATCTCCGAGTTCCTCATGGAGCTGTACGAGGCGGGCGAACTGCCCACGGACTTCCAGCCCGTCGAGATGCGGCTGCCCTATCACGCCCCGTGCCAACTGAAGAGCCAAGGCATCGGCACCCCCGCGTCGGACCTGCTGCGCCTCATCCCGGGCCTCGAGGTCATCGACAGCGGCGTCACCTGCTGCGGGATCGCGGGCACGTACGGGTTGAAGAAGGAGAAGTACGACATCGCGCAGGCGGTCGGCCAGCCCTTGTTCGACATGGTGCAGGCCAACAACGACGGCCTGGCGGCCTGCGACACCGAGACGTGTCGGTGGCAGATCGAGAAGTCGAGCGGCGTCGAAACGGTCCACCCGATCGTGTTCGTGCACCGGGCCTACGGATTGGGCGAAACACAGCGCGTCCGTTAGGGACGTGCCGAACCGGGCCGGATTTCTGTCAAGGACTCCGGACTCCGGTCACCAGGCCGAGGTGGTGCCCCACCCGGCGATCATGGCCACCAGGCCGCGTTCGAACTCGTCCTCGGGGGCCCAGCCGTAGCCGGCTGCCATGGCGTCTGCGAGGTGTGGGTGAGACTCGGGGGTGAGCGCGGCGTAGACGGACTCCGGAGAGACACCCTCCCCGCCCACCGGGTCACGGACCTCGCCCTGCACCTTGCCCACGGTGTAGGCCACCAGGCAGTCGAGCAGCTGCATCGCGGACGCAGGGGCAAGACCGCCGTCGGCCAGGTACCCGAGCGTCTCGTCGACCAGCTTCAGCATGGCCTGCGTGACGATGGGTCGGGTGGCGATGATCGGGACCAGCCGAGGGTGCACGAGCAGCTCCCGGCGCAGGGCCCGGGCTACGATCCCCACCACCTGCTGCCACGGCGCCCCGGCCTCAGGCCACTCGACCGCGGTCTCGGACCAGACGGTGTCGACCACGGCATCGAACAGGGAAGCCTTGTTGGGGAGGTGGTGGTAGATCGCCATCGGGTCGACGCCCAGCTCCCCGCCGAGGCGCCTCATCGAGAAGGCGTCGACCCCGTCGCGGTCCAGCAACACGATCGCTGCGCGGACGATCTGCTGGCGGCTGAGCAGCGACGGAGCCGGCGTCATGTCAGGGCGCGCTCCGGCCGGGTGAAGAACAACTCCCGCTCCCGCCACAGCACGATTCCGCAAACTACCAGAAGGATGGCCGTCTGGATCGCTTTGGTGTCGGAGTGGGTCAGGAACAGCTCGTTGCCGACGTTGGCGGCGGCGTGGAAGACGATCGGTAGGACGATGTTGCGACCGCTGCGGTAGTAGAGCCAGTTCATCAGGATGATGAAGGGAAACATCGACAGCGCGAAGTTCGCGGTCGCCAGCCAGCCGGTCTCCACCACCTCCGCCTGATAGTTTCCCTGGATCGTCGCCAGGGGCAGGTGCCACATCGCCCAGACCACGGCGAAGACCAGCGACGTCCGCCACACCGTCCAGCGCGACGCCAGCGAGTCGGTGCCATAGCTGTGCCACGCCAGCTCCTCCAGCACCGGAGCCAGAATCAGCGTCAGCAGGGCGGGTACCGCCCCCGTGGTGAACGATGCGCCGCCCCGGAAGGCGAACTGCTCGAGTGGGTAGCCCATCGGGATCGAGATGGCGGTGGCCAGCAGCAGCGCCCCGGGGAGCAGGACGAGCGAAAGGAGCGCGGCCCATGCCGGCACGTCCCGCACGTTCACGAGCCGGTGGAGGACGTCGCGACGCAGAATCGGGTCACGGGCCACCAGGGCCCAGGCCACGGCGACCGGGGCGACCAGGCCACCGAGGCTCAGGATCGCGATGAGTGCCGTCAGGGGGGACGTCTGCCCGGGCAACCGCGACAGATACCCTGCCGTGAGCCAGAGCGCCCACGGGATGGACGTCGCCAGCAGGTAGAAGGTCAAGGGGTGCCGGTAGCGGGAGACGACCGACTCGAGATGGGTCGGCGGGGCGGGTGTTTCTACGGTGTAGATCATGCCATGACCCTAACTCTACGGCGTAGACTTTCCCATCGGGGGAATCCCCTGGTGCTCCCCCACATGACCCTTGGACCCGGCGAGGGCCCGGACTGCCTGACTCCGCCGTCGTGATCGACCAGAAGGCTGTCACCGAAGTGAGCCGGCACGGTGGAGCGCTCAGGGTTCGTGATCCGTCACCATGCGGCAGTGAGGAATTCGACGGTGTTCCAGGTGTCCTGCTCCCGTTGGGGGTCGTACGACTCGGGTGACGATGAGGCAACCCGGTTTCGGTCGACGTACGCCCCGCTGGGTGCGTCGATGATGCCCAGCGTGACATCGGCGAGGTACCGCCCGGCCCTTGCCGGGGTCGTCGCCAACGGGGTCGCGGCCAGGAGCGGCATTATCCGCCGCATGGCGAACCGTGAGAACGGGTCCGCGTCGCGGGCGAGGTCGGTGCCGGGCACGAAGCCGGGGTTGTAGCCGATGACCGCGACGGAGGGGAGCCGCCTGGCGTACTCATGCACGAGATGGATCGCGGCGAGCTTGCTGGTCGAGTACGCAGTGCGCCCGGCTGCCGTACTCTCCGGATTCCGGAAGGCCCCTGTGCGGGCCAGCACATCGGCCGAGGCCCATTGCGGCCCCGGCACCATGCCGAGGTTGTGCCGCAGGTCGCCGAAGTGGGTGTCGCTGACGGTGACGACGATCCTCGCGGGTACCTGTAGGCGAGGGTGGAGGTGCCGCACGAGCACATGGTTGGCCAGCACGTTGACGGCAAACGTCGCCTCGAAGCCGTCGACGGTCTCGGTGAGGTCGTTCGTGTGCTGGATCCCGGCGTTGCACACCAGTGCCCGCAGCGGCGGGAATTCACCCGCGTCGAGCCGGTCGACGACTTCGGCGGCAGCATCGGCGGTGCTGCGCAACGACGTGAGGTCTGCCTGGATCACGGACACCCTCGCTCGTCCCGCTCCCAGCCCTGCGGCCAGGTCGTCTGCCGGCCCACGGGCCAGCAGCACCAGATGCGTTTCGGGCTCCTCGGTGAGGATGCGTTCGACGGCGACGCGCCCGATACCGCGCGAAGCCCCCGTCATCACGATCGTCTGTCTCACGACTGTCGCCCCTCCGGTGCCGGTCGCCGCAGGCGACGGGGGCGACGCACCCGCCGTTCCTCTCCACCAGACATGGACATCCTCCCCACCGGATACGAACGTCTTCTTTTCATAACCAACGTATCGCCTCGCCACATGTTTCAGGTCACCGGGGAATGGGTAGATATAGGGGCAAGCGGTCAAGAATCTACGAGAGGCACGACAATGGCAGACAAGAACCTGGACGGTCTCTTCTACGAGACCATGCGCGACATGTACTACGCCGAGCGGCACATCCTCAAGACGTTGCCGAAGCTGCAGGAGGCCGCCGTCTCCGACGAGCTCAAGGCCGCGTTCGCGCATCACCTGACCGAGACCGAGGGTCAGGTCGAGCGGCTCGAGAAGGTGTTCGCGATGATCGACCGCAAGCCCACCAGCAAGCGCTGCGACGCCATCGACGGCATCCTCAAGGAGGGTGACGAGCACCTTGAGGAGTACCAGGGCAGCCCCGCCGCAGACGCCGCGCTCATCGCGTCCGCCCAGGCCGTGGAGCACTACGAGATCACCCGCTACGGCACCATGCGCCGCTGGGCGAAGATGCTCGGGCTCTCCGACGGTTACGACCTGCTCACGCAGTCGCTGGACGAGGAGTCGCGCACCGACGAGCTCCTGACCAAGATCGCCGAGACAGAGGCCAACGCCAAGGCTGCGGCCGGCAAGGCATAGCAGCGTCCGGCATGGGCATGCCAGCCTGACCCGTCGGGAACACTGCCTGCGAGTTGGGCTGGGCTTGCCCGCGGGAGAAAATGAGAGCATGCAAGCCGACGCCGTTCTGGGCAACCGCTACCGCCTCTCGCACCTGCTCGCCTCCGGGGGCATGGGCCAGGTGTGGCAGGCCCACGATGCCGTCCTGGGCCGGGAGGTCGCGGTGAAGCTGCTGTCCGCGGGCTCCAGCGACCCCGCGGCATTGGAGCGGTTCCGCCGCGAGGCCGTGGCCATGGCGGCGCTCCAGCACCCGAACACCGTTCTGGTCTTCGACATCGGAACCCACCAAGCGTGGACCTACATCGTCATGGAACTGCTCCCGGGGCCGACGCTCGCGCAGTTGGTCGCGTCTCGCGGACCGCTCCCGGAGGCGGAGGTGGCAGGTCTCGGGGCGCAGGTCGCTGCCGGCCTCGCTGCGGCGCACAGGGCCGGGATCGTCCACCGCGACATCAAGCCCGGCAACCTGATGCTCGGGCCCTCCGGCGAGTTGAAGGTGGTCGACTTCGGAGTGGCCCGGCTTTCCCAGTCGGCCGCCCCCGCGCTCACCGCGACCAACACCGTCGTGGGCAGCGCCCTCTACGTGTCTCCGGAGCAGGCGGCCGGGGCGCCCGCCGATGAGCGCAGCGATCTCTACGCCCTGGGCTGCGTCCTCATGACTCTCGCGACGGGGCTGCCCCCGTTCGAGAGCGAGCACGTCATCGGGGCACTCCACCAGCATGTGCAGATCGACCCTCCCCTGCTTCGCGCGCGACGGCCCGAGGCGAGCGCGGCCTTGGAGGCGTTGATCGGCGAACTACTGGCCAAGCAGCCCGACGATCGACCGGCGTCGGCCGCCGAAGTCGCCGCCCGGCTGAGGGACATCGAGGCGTCCGCGCGGGACGCCGCCGTCGTCCCCGCCCTCATTCCGGAGGACAGCACCGCGCGGCTGCCCGGCGCCACCGCGGTGATGACCACGGCCGCCTCTGCGGCTGCGGCCGCGCTCCGGCCGGGTGCGCCGGCGTCCCCACCGTCGAGCACCAGCGCCGACCGCGCCTGGTGGGTGGCGGGCGCCGTCCTTGTCTCCAGTGGTGTCCTGGCCGCGATGGCCTGGACCCAGAACCCGACTTCAGAGGGGGATCCCGGCACACCGGCCAGCGTCTCGCCGTCGCCCTCGGTGACCCCATCGGTCGCTGGCACCCCCTCCGCGACGGCCGCACCCGTCGCGTCGACGCCGCAGCCCGCCACCCATGACGGCGAAGCGCAGGACACCACACCTCCAGGCAAGGCGGTCGACGAGACGCCTGGACGGGGCAAGTCGGAGGAGAAGAAGGCGACGACGACAAAGGCACCGACCACCAAGGCCAAGCCGACGAAGGCCGCCAAGAAGTAGCACGGGGCCCTGGCCGGACCGCGTCCCGCCGGACCGCGGCGCTGTGCGGTGGATCTGGTTGTGTAGTCCCCACCAGATCCACCGCTCAGTTGAGTGAATGAGGCGCGGGCCTGGTTGTCGCATCGCCCTCAGCCTAAAGTCGGCCTATGACCCGCTCGTAACGACCGATATCGGCCCACTGACGAAGTATGCGGCAAGGCAACCTTGCGGACTGGTTCGGAGGAGCGGCCGACTCACTGCACGAGTCGGACGTTGTCCCCGGTGAGATTGGCGCGGAATCCGCCGTCCACCACCTTCACGCTCCGCAGGACGACCCCGTCGGGCAGACCCTCGATACGGTGCTCGAACGTGATCAACTCCTGCAGCACATCTCCCAGCAACTCTGAGACGAACTGGGGCCCTCCGATGTCGATGGACGTCGGCACCATCACCAGCTTGCCGCCCACAACCGTGACCGTACCGGTGGCCCCGACGGGGAGAGTGCGTCCCAGTGCCTCCACCCGGGTGTCAACACGCACCTCACCATCATCGGCGGCACTCAGGGTGGCGTCCGGGCCGACTTGCGCGGCCACGACGTGGAACGGGACCGTGGCCGTGAGTTCGAGGTGGCGGGCGACGAGTCCCTCCGGCCCCGACGTGACGTCGGTACCGGTGCCGACGACGTCGCGGAGCGGCGTTCCCGCGGCGAGGACGGAACTGGCGTTGAGCGAGACGTCACCGAACCAGACCTCGTTCTCGGCGAGATCCGGAGGCGGGGTGGCTTCTGCGATGGGTCCGGCTGAGGAGGCGGTCGGCGTGCCGTCGATCGGCGTGGCATCGGTGCTGGCGACCGGCCGCGTGATCGACAGCCAGAACAGCAGCAGCGCGAGGAACACGATGCCGAGCATTCCGAGGGCGCCGATGGCCCAGTCGAGCACGCGCCCACGCAGGCGTCGACGCGATGGAGTGACGGCGTGGTTGCCGTCCGGCTGGACTGGGTACTGGTCAGGCATTCGCACGTGCCTTCCTGACGCGAGTGCGCCTCTCGCGCTGCAGGATGCCTGACGGCCAACTGCTCAGCGGGCCCACCAGCGTGATCAGCGACGGCACGAGCAACGCTCGGACGATGAACACGTCAATCAGGATACCGACCCCCAGCAGGAAGCCCAGTTCGCGGAACGGTCCCAGCGGAACCAGTGCAAGCAGCCCGAAGCTGGCAGCCAGCGCCAGGCCCGCGGAGGTGATCGCTCTGGTCGACTCCGGGGTGGCGACGAGCAGGGCGTCCTTCAGCGACCGGTTGCGGGCCTCCTGCCAGACGTGGCCGACGGCGAAGATGTTGTAGTCGGACCCTAGGGACAGCAGGAGCACCGACCCCGCGAACGGGACGTAGAACGTGAGGTCGTCGTGCCCGAGGAAGTCCTGGAAGAACAGCACTGACAGGCCCAGCGTCGCCCCGAGCGCGAGGACGCTCGACGCGAGGAGGTACAGGGGGGCGATCAGCGCACGCAGGAAGATGACCAGCAGAAGCAGGTTCACGGCAAGCGCGACGAGCCCGATCCGGAGGAGGTCGTTGGTGGTGTCGGTGATGATGCCCGAGGCGAGCGCGGTGTCGCCGCCGACGTGGGTGGTGACCTCGCCGAGATTCGCGTCGGCGGCGAGCTGCGGAAGTGCCGCCTCGATGCGCTCGAGCGTGTCGATCGCCGTCGCCTCGAGCGGCGTGCTGTGAAGGACGACGAGGAAGCGGACGGCGTCCCCCGACTCAGCGGTGAAGGCTCCGACCTCGTCAGCAGCGCGGAGGTCCCCGGGGCCGATCACCCCCGCAACCCCCGATTGAGCCTTGAGGGCCTCCCCGAACTGGGCGACCTCATCGGCCTTCTCCCCGACTCCCGGGCCTTCGAGCACGATCTCTGTCGGGGAAACGATGCCCGGAGAAAAGCCCTTGCCGGCAGCATCTGCCGCCCGCTGCGCACTCGTTGTCTCCGGCAGGGATTGGACGAACCCGAGGCCGAGGTCGAGATTGCGCGCCTGGTAGGCGGCGGCGCCCAGGCCAACCACGCACAGCAGCACGAGCACGAAGGCGGAGCCCCGGTGCGCGACCGCCCGGGTGAGGAGCGAAGGGCGTTCGCGCACCTTCGCGGGCTCGGCGACGAGGGCTCGCGGCCAGAACGCCGCTCGGCCGAGAATGGCGAGCAAGGCCGGCACGAGGGTGACGGCCACCACGAGTCCGGTCAGGACGGTGAGCGCGAGCGCGGGCCCGAACCCGCTGAAGAGTGGGGACTCGGCGACCAGCAGCGACGCCGTTCCCGCCGCGACCGTCACGCCCGCGACGGTGACGATCGGCGTGACGGAAGCGGTGGCCAGTCGGGCCGCCTCGAGGCGTTCGTGGCCTTCCCGGAGCCGGGTGCGGAGCCCGGAGAGGTAGAAGATGCAGTAGTCGGTCACGATGCCGAGGAGGAGTGCGACGATCAGTGGCCTCAGGTCGGCCGGGATCGACACATCCATGATGGTCGCGGCCCATCCGGAGACGCCGAGCGTGACGAACACGGCAGCGCCCACGGAGATCAGCGTCAGGGCCGGCGCCACCAGCGACCCGAACGTGAGCGCCACGATCGTCAGCACCGCAAGTACTGTCGCGGCCTCGACGATGTGGACGTAGGAGTTCAGAACCTTGCCCTGGGCGGCGCGCGCCGGGATGGAACCTGTGACGCCCACATACGCGTCGGACGCGTCCGTGAGCTGCTCGGCCGCGAAGTCCTCGACCACCGCGGTCTGCTCGAAGAAGTTCAGGGAGGGGTCCGCGAACACGAAGGTGACGACGGTGGTGTTCTTCTCGGCGGCACCGGGGAACGCTCCCTCGGCGTTCGGCACCGGGATCGCGCCGAGTATTTCCGTGTCGTGCTTCCCCTGGCTGACGGCGATGCCACGCATGACGGCTTCGGCCTGAACCAATGGGGGCAGACCCTCGGGGTTGCGTTGCACGATCGCCGCTCGACTCAGGAGGGGAAACCCGAACAGCTCCATCGACCGCTGCTCGGCCGCGAAACTGGCGTCGTCGGCCCCGAGCGCTTCGATGTCATTGGCCGTGCTCTGCATGGGAGGCAGAAGCAACGTCGCCGCGATCGCCGCCGCCACCCATCCCACGACGATGACCCAGCGCAGCGCGACCGTCACGCGGGCGTAGCCGTACCAGAGTGTGGCCATGAGGCCGCGGCGCGGCTCCGCTTCGACCGGCGCAGGTGCTGCGGTCATGACGTGGGGCTGGGGCTGGGCTCCGGAGAGGCCGACTGACTGGTCTGCGGGGTCTTCCCAGCTTGGGCGAGGCACTCCTCGGACGCCCCGTCGGCCGTTTCACGGGCATCCTGGAGGCGGTCGAGGGTCTCCTGCAGTGCGCGCGCGTCCTGTGCCTCCGCACCCCTGGCGAGGTCGTCGACGGCGTCGTCGACCACGGCGTTGTACTCCGCCGCCCGCACGCACGCCTCGGACACGTCGCCGGGCTGCGTCGTCACGTCGTCCGGCGTCGGCGACGGCGATGGGCTCGGGCTGGCGCTGATGACCGACTGCGCCTCCAACGGGGTCGCCCACCCGATGCCGAGGAGGAAGACGCCGCCAGCCGCGGCCAGCGCAATTCCTGCAAGGAGCCCGATCAGAAGCATCACTCCGCCACTGAATGACCTGCCACCCCCGCGCGGGGCGTTCCGGTGCTCGCCGACTGTCATCGATCCTCCTGGTGGTGTGGCCGTCCTCGGCCGCATGGACACAGCAGTAGTGCGATGGTAGTTCTCAAGCGCGAGTCGCACCGCGCTTACGACAGGATCCCCGTCGGGGCAGACTCGACACGCCAGTCAGGCCGCGCCCCCCCCGACGGAGTGTGGCGGCTCTGCGTGGCATCCCGTGCACTCACCAACGAACTCATGACGCACGACACTAGAGTCGGGTGTCAGAGGTGGGGAGTGACATGGAGCTGCTGATCGCGCGCAATCCCGAGGACTCCACGCTGCCGTTCATCCTCCTCATCCCCATCGATGGCGGCATCGTCCTGCGCGCCAAGGACACCTGGCCCCGCACCGCCAAGATCTACTGCCACCGACACGGCCTGCCCTGGCCGGACGACCCCGACATCGTCGAACGCATTCCGCTGCGCTCTTGCGTCCGGCGCGGTGCCGCCATCAGCGTCGAGGCCGACCGCACCCGCGAGTCGCGCTCGCAGTTCGTCATCACCCAGGCTCGGGGGCGGGAGATGATCTTCTGGCAGAACGCCCGCACCACGAAGGCCGCGCGACCGAATGTCGCCCTCCCGACGGCGCGCGCCTCCGGCTTCGACGACCTCGAGATCGTCGTCGACACCCGCGAAAAGTACGCCTGGAAGTTCACGGCCCAACAGGCTGTTACCCGACGTGAGGCGCTCCGGGTGGGTGACTACGGCGTCGTCGACGAGGACGAGGTGGTTGCGGTGGTCGAGCGGAAGAGCCTGCAGGATCTGGCTGGCTCGCTGGCCGGTGGCCGCCTGATCTACCGGCTCGAAGAGTTGGCGACGGTGCCGCGGGCCGCGGTCGTCGTCGAGGAGCGCTACTCAGCGATCTTCAAGCTGACGCACGTGAAGGCGTCGACGGTCGCCGAAGCCTTGGCCGAGTGCCAGGTACGGGTGCCGAATGTGCCGGTCATCTTCGCCGAGACACGCCAACTCGCCCAGGAATGGACTTACCGGTTCCTTGGCGCGGCATTGCGGGAGCGACGCGAGTCGCGGGCAGCCGACTGGTCATGATCCGGGGGCGCCACGCGGCTACGGTGGCGGGTCTGGTGCAGCTCGTCGTGGGGTGGTCAGGCGACGTCATCCAGGCGGCGGACCTTCGGCAGCCCAGCGGCACGTTCGGCAGCCAGGTCGAAGGCGGTCTGCATGGCCAACCACACCCGGGCGGACCCCACTCCCGCCTCCTCCAATCGGACTGCGAGGTTCGGACTGACCCGGGCGTGACCGTGCAACACCCTGCTCAACGCCACCCTTGAGATTCCCAACCGGGCCGCCGGATCACCCACACCCACGACCTCAATGCTCGTCATCGCTCCGCGCGGCATCAGAGGTTCGTTGATCGCTGGTCGGGACCGCCCGGTTCGGTTCGGTGTGACAGGAAAGCACCGGAACGGTGCCCTCCGTGGATGGCTTTGCTGCACAGTTCAGGTCCCAGCCCTGCTGGGCGGTGAACTAAGTTGGTTTGCACCTAGAAGGTGGATGCGGATGAAGAGGATGTTGGGCGCCGCAGGGTGGGTGGTGATGGGCGTCGGGCTCGGAGTCGGCGCGCTCGGCGGGTTCACCGCCTGGACCCTGAATGGGCCGAGGCGCCCGTGGCCCAACTACACATTCACTCCGTTCGAGGTGAGGGCTCGGTCGGAGGATGTCGCCTTTACCGCAGCCGACGGAGTTCCCTTGGCAGGCTGGTGGCTCGACCAACCTGCGTCGTCCACCGTCGTCGTCTGCGCCCACGGCCACCGAGGCAACAAGTCTGACATGCTGGGGATCGGCTCAGGTCTGTGGCGGGCTGGCCACAGCGTCCTGCTCTTCGATTTCCGTGGCAACGGAGACTCCGGTGATGGCCCACAGTCCCTGGCTCACCACGAGCAGCGGGACCTGAGCGCCGCCTTGGACCTGGTGCGCGAGCGCCGGCCCGACGCCCGGATCGCCGTCGTGTCATTCTCGATGGGCGCTTCCACGGCCATCCTCACTGCGGCGCAGGATTCCCGGATTGAGGCTCTCGTCGCCGATTCACCCTTCGCAACCCTCAGTGACGTCGTCGCCACGGGATATCGCCGCCACCGCCTGCCGAGCGAGCCGCTCATCCCGGTTGCCGACCTGGTGAACCGATTGCGCTACGGCTACGCCTTCTCCGAGGTCCGTCCCCTCGACAGGATCGGCGCGATCTCGCCTCGTCCACTGCTGCTGCTACACGGGACCAACGACAGGGTCATCCCCTACGACCATGCGTTGCAGTTGGCCGCGGCCGCGGCCCCGGGGCCGGTCGAGCTCGTATCCTTCGACGGGGCGGACCACTGCGGAGGCTACTTCGCGGATCGGGCGGCCTACATCGCTCTGGTGGCAGACTTCCTCGACCGCTGGTTGGTCGTCAGCAGAACCTGATCAAGGGCGGGACGACGACCTGAGCCGCGTGACGGGGCCGAGTGAGCGGCCGTGACCGGTCGATCGAGGCCGCCACCCCGCCGTGGAAGCCCTGCCGATCGACAGCTGATTCCTTGCGGAAGGATGGGCGCATGGACGCCCTGCACGCCACCGCCACCCCCCGCACCTGGCGGCGGGTAGCGCTGGCCATGCTGGCCGCCGGCTGGGGCGCCAACCAGTTCGCGCCGATGCTGCTCGTCTACCGGGACGAGCGAGGGCTGTCCGAGCAACTGGTGACGGGGATGTTCGCCGCGTACGTCGGGGGCCTCGTGCCCGCCCTGCTCGCCGCTGCGTGGGTGTCGCAGCACAAGGGCAAGCGTCCGTTGGTTCGGATCTCTTCGGTGCTGATGCTGGTGGGCAGCCTCCTGTTGCTGCTCGGTGCTGACTCCCCCGGGCTGCTGTTCGCCGGGCGCATCGCGTCCGGGGTCGGCGTCGGGTTCGTCATGGCGCCCGGCACGGCGTGGGTGAAGGAGTTGTCTGCCGGGTTGCCGCTGGGCACAGGTGCCCGGCGGTCGACGGTCGCGTTGACGGCGGGCTTCGCGATCGGGCCCATGGGCTCCGGCGTCCTCGCGCAGTGGTTCCCGGCACCGCTCCAGCTCGCCTACGCGGTGCACCTGATCGTGCAGGCCGTCGCTGCGGCCATCGTCTGGAATGCGCCCGAGCTCGACACGTCAGACCAGCCCAGACCGACGGTCGCAGCCGCCGCGCGGCACGTGATGCACGGCTGGTTCTGGAAGCTGATCGTGCCCTCGGCGCCCTGGGTGTTCGGGGCCGCGACCGTCGCGTTCGCGGTGACCCCAGCCCTGGTGGGCCCTGTCCCTGGCTTGCCGCGGGTGGCCGCCGCGGGCCTGACCGCAGGACTCACCCTCGGCACGAGCGTGATGGTGCAGCCGTCGGTCCGACGCTACGCCCAGCATGACCCGGGCCGGACGCCACCGCTGGGCATGGCCGTCCTGACCCTCGGCATGATGATTGCGACCGCAGCCGCGCTGTTCCCCCACCCGCTCTGGCTGATGCCCGCCGCGGTCGTGCTGGGGGCCGCGCACGGCCTCCTCATGGTCGGCAGCATCACGATCGTCGAGCATCACACGCCGCAGCACCTCATCGCCCCCACGACCGCCGTCGCCTACAGCCTCACCTACATCGGCTTCCTCGCGCCCTACGCGGTCAGCACCGCGTCGATGTTCATCCCCGCATGGACGTTCCTCGCGGCGGGCGTCGGCATCGCGATCCTGACGACGGCTTGGCTCTGGTTCGAGCGTAAGAACGCCTGAAGCCCCCGGCCCCCCACAACGGATGCGCCCAGCCCACCCGCGGACGCATCACGGCCGGCGGCGCGGGCGCGGCGCGTGCACGCGCCGATGAGAGCGCCACGGTCATCAGGTCTTTCCAGGCACGGGTGTGGAGTCCGTCGTCGTCCAGTTCGCCAGACTGCCCCTCGCGCGTCCGATGAACCTGCGATCTGAAAGCTCTCTTCTGTCCCTCTGAGTGCACTTGGGTCCGAGGTGAACATACAAACTCTCTAGTCAAGGGCGTTTGACTAGAGAGTTCAGCCATGGAGCATGGGGGACTCGAACCCCTGTTCAAACTGGCTCCGACAACGTTCGACCAACCGCCATATCTTCCCCAAGCCCAATCTGAGCCCACAGCATCAGAGTGCTCAGGCGGTCAGGATGCGTAGCGCGATCTGGCCGTTGACACGCCACGCCTCGGGGAGCAGCCGCCACGACGGGGCGGTGTCAGGGAGAGCCCGCGCGAGCACGTTCAGGCGCCCCCGATCGGAACCTGCGAACCCTGCCCGCTCCGCGAGCGGGTCCTCAATCACGGCCAGCAGCAGCGCGGCGTCCTGAAGGTGGCGCTCCCTGTCGCGCGTGTCGCTCTGATAGGCCGCGGCCTTGAGGATCACCGCTCCGAAAGGAGAAGGAACACTGACTGTGGTGTTCTCCCCGGGCACGATCTCAAGCCGGGCGCTGATCGTTCGCCTCAGGGCCTGGGTGCCGCCTTCGATTGCGACCATCGTCTTGCCGTGCAGCGTCTCCACCACCCGCGGTGCCGGATGGTCTGCGATCAGGACATCGACCACATCCTCCCCGATCACCACATCGATCTTCGACTGCCCGCGTCTGAATCTGTGCGCGGTGTTGCTTCGCTCATCGATCGAGGGCGTGAACCTGTACCCCAGCGACTCCAGCGCCCGGGCGGTCTCAGCCGCGACACCCCGGGTTGTCTCGACGTGGACCACGATGTCGACATCATCAGTGGGGCGAAGGGCGTCGATACCTCGGTAGACGCCATGCAGCTGGGCCATCAACCCGCCAACCAGCGTCCACTTCCCATGCGGCAGGACCGCCTCGATCTCCGCAACGTTCGGCCACGGGGCACCCCACCCACCAGGCGGACTCGGCACATCGATGATCCGACGCTCAATCACGGAAGGATCCCAGCGCATTGTCGAGGGCCCCCAGGCCGGCCCGCCTCTCCCGCACATCGAGCGACTCCGCCAAGTCAAGGGCAGCCAACACAACACCGCGCTGTGCGAGGTCGCGGACAATATCGAGCCCCATCCCCGTGGCGCGCAGAGTTACTCGACCCTCGTCGTCACGGATCAACCCATGAGTACGGACCACGTCCTCGACCTCGTCGATCGCCAGATAGCCGTCGACACTGGTGGTCTCGGCCAGCCCAAGCTGCCTCCCGGCATCCGTGGCGCACACGAGCACGCTGATAAGGTACTGACCCGCGCTCGAATGCGCCCGATACCGCCTCACGACAGCACGACCGCGCGCACGCTCCACGAACTCGGACGCAGTCAGTCCCCGAAGCCGCGACCTCAGACGCGACCGCTGCGTCAGCCCCAACCATGGCCCATGCCCACCCGACAGCAGCGACACCGCCGCCCACGCCGTGGACTCTGACCATGCCCGCTGATGTGATCCACCACGCACCGCCACCAGCCGCTCAACCGAGGTCCCGTCCACGACCCCTCGCGCCAATTGGCGCAGCTCTCCCTGCGCGACCAGATGCTGCACCTGTCGTGTGGACACCCCAAGACGCTCAGCCGCCTCGGAAACCATCATCAACCCCACAACAGAGAGCTTCGCATAAACGAATAGGTTTGCCAACCCTGCATCGAGACGGCGACCACCCCAAGCTCGCTCGTCGCGGAGCAACTCAAAGCCTTGCGGCAAGGCATCTCACAAAACACCTGAGCCTGCCGAGCCCGTGTGCCCGATCGGGGCCGGCGTCGTCATTGAGGTCTGGGCCTAGACGATGCGTGCTTCGGGGGCGGATCTGATGGCGTAGTCGGCACCAGATCCGCCGAACCAGGGCTGGTCATCACCGGTTCTTCGGCACTACTGGGCCAGGCGGAGGCGAGACTCGCGAAGGTACGAATACCGGACCGCGAATCTACGGATCTACGGTCTGCACTCGATCACGCCGTCATCCGTCGCTGA
The DNA here is from genome assembly GCF_055326215.1 of Tessaracoccus pujii. Classification (NCBI taxonomy): domain Bacteria; kingdom Bacillati; phylum Actinomycetota; class Actinomycetes; order Propionibacteriales; family Propionibacteriaceae; genus Tessaracoccus; species Tessaracoccus pujii. Next base: position 27,955 of record NZ_JBUZNP010000016.1, read on the forward strand.
TTTCGGCCGCCACCTTACGCAGCTCGGCGACAAACCCCGGGAGGTCGTCGACGGCGGTAGCGATCAACACCTCCAGGTCGACCGACCAGTAGCCATGGACAATCCGATTCCGAAGCTGGCTGGGCCTCGACCACCTCACCTCGGGGTGCGCCTGCTTCACTGACTCCGGGAGCTGCGACGCCGCCTCGCCGAGCACAGTGAAGTTCCACAGCAAAGCGTCGCGGCGCTGACGGTCATGCGTGAGCGACTCGACTTCCAGTCCGCCACAAGTCGTGTCGCTGTCAAGGGCCACTGGTTTCTGCCCGGAGGCGGACATGAAACCTGCCCGGTAGCGGTCACGAGAAGTGCCCGGTGGTGGCCATGGGATCTGCCCCAGGGGGTTGTTGGCCATCCACCTCGGTCGAGGGCGTGGTTAGTGCAAGGGGGTCACCCCCCGGCCGGCGAGTGCTTGGGTGAGGCGGACGCTGTCGCCGCTGGTTTGGCAGACGTGGGCGTGGTGGAGGAGCCGGTCGACGGTGGCGGTGGCCAGCGTTTTGGGCATGAGTTCGTCGAAGCCGGCGGGGTGGAGGTTGGAGCTGATCGCGACGGAGCGTTTCTCGTAGGCGGCGTCGACCAAGCGGTAGAGGCCCTCGGCGGCGTCGTGGGACACGGGCAGCAGGCCGATGTCATCGACGACGACGACGTCGGCGCGCAGGATCCGGGCGATGGCTTTCGACACGGTGTCGTCGGCGCGGTGCCGGCGCAGCAGGAGGCCGAGGTCTTCGAGGGTGAACCAGGCGACGCGTAGTCCTTGTTCGACGGCGTGTTGGCCGAGTGCTTCGAGGAAGAACGTCTTCCCGGTGCCGGAGGGGCCGCAGACGACGAGGTTCTCCCGCCGACCGACCCATTCCAGGGTCCGGAGTGCTTGTTGGGTGGGGGCCGGGATCGATGAGGCGGTCGGCTGCCAGGCGTCGAAGGTTTTCCCGGTGGGGAACCCGGCGGCGGTGCGGCGGGTGGCGAGCGCGGAGCGTTCCCTTCCGGTGACCTCTTCGATGAGGAGGGCCTTGATGATTTCGGCGGGGTCCCAGCGTTGCGCTCGGGCGGTGGCGAGGATGTCAGGTGCCTGGGCCCGCATGTAGGGCAACCGCATCCGGCGCAGCAGGCCTTCCAGATCGGCCGGTAGCGGCGGGGCGACCGGGACTCCCGCGACGGGGACGGCGACCTTCGGTGCGGTCATGAGGCGATCTCCTGGGCGGGGTTGGTGCCGTAGGTGGCCCAGCCGCGGGTGCCTTGGGTCAGGGACTGGTCCTCGCTGGCCTGCAGCTGTTGGGGGTGGGGTCGGCTGCGGTGGTGGTCGAGGATGGAGGCGAGGTCGGCCTCGGCGAAGCGGCCGTGGACGGCGGCATGCCCCAAGGCCCAGTCGACGTCGGCGGGGTTGAACAGGCGTGCCAGCTGGACCGCGGCGGCCATCTTGACCCGCATCTTCCCGGTGCCCGCGTGAGCGGCCTCGACCAGCCAGATCCGCGCCCCTTCACCGAGGGCGAGGAACTCGGTGTCAGCGACCGTCTTCGCCCTGGGTGACCGCTCCAGGGCCCCGGCCGGGGCGGGCGGGAAATGCAGCCCCTCAAGCATCGGCGTGCCTGGGGTGGCGCGTCGGTGGCGGGCGACCTCGACCGGGCCCGCGTCGTCGAGGTGGCAGATCACGATCTGCTCATCCGCGCCGCGGCCGTGGACGCGGACCCAGACCGTCTCGCCGCAGAGCCGGTGAGGGACGGAGTACTGGCCGTGTTCGAAGTTCACCATCGGCGTGTTGTCCGGCACCACCCTCGTGGTCCCGAACGCGACCGTGAACGGCGCCGCGGCGACAGGATGCAACCGTGGGCGTTCCTCGGCCAGCATCTCGGCCGGGGCCCGGCGGGTGACCCGATGCGGGCGGGCGTTGACCAAGTCGCAGAACGCCTCGCAGGCGGCTTCGAGGTCGGCGAACGTGTCGTAGGCGTCGCGCAGGTTGGCGTCGGTGGGCACCAGGTCGGCCTTCGCGAGCTTCACCGATGATTCGGTGCCGCCCTTGCTCGCCGGGTCCGCCGGAACACATGTGTGAACCGTCACCGCATAATGCGAGGCGAAGGCGACCAGCTGCTGGTTCCGGACCGGGATCCCGGCGATGTGCTCACTGGTGACGGTCTTCTCGTTGTCGGTCAACACATACGTCGGGACGCCCCCGATCCGGCGGAACGTGACATCCAAGGCGGCGAACACCGAGGGCAGGGTCTTGTCCCGCAGCGGCAGCACCACCCGGAATCTCGACCACGCGACCCAGGCGACGAACAGGACCGTCTTGACCCCGTCGATCAACGGCCCGTCGCCGTAGTCGTACTGCAACCACATCCCGGGCTCGGTCACCCACGGCCGATGAACCCGGCGGTTCCCGACCCGGAACGCGGTCTTCGCGGCCGCGACCGCTCGGCGGGTGGTGCGCTCCGAGCCGGTGTAGCCCAGCCACTCCAGCTTCTGGTGGACCCTGTCGGCGCGGACCTTCCCCTTCGACCGCTCGACCCACTCCTCGACCTTCTCCAGGTAGTCGTCGATCAACTGCGGCCGGCGGGCCGTCCCCGACGGCGGGCCACCCAGCTTGTCGCGGGCCTCCACATAGCGTTTCACCGTGTGATGGGAACACCCCACCAACTCGGCGGTGTCACGCAACGACCCGGTCAGATCGTAAGCATCCAAGATTTCCATGATTTCCTCGGCAGACTTCAAGATGTCCCTTCCCGGGTGACGAACAGTGCTTCAGCACCACTCATCGCACTCGAGGAAGGGACGCCGACCGCGGACGCGGCAGGCAACGGATGTCGTGTCGGGCAGATCCCATGGCCACCACCGGGCAGATTTCATGACCGCCAGCGGGCAACTACATGACCGTCACTGGGCATTTTTCCGTGTCCGCCGACA